>JAOZUO010000115.1 GCA_029938605.1 Deltaproteobacteria bacterium
TGCCGTTCCCGTTTCCCGAGGCCACTGACGATCAGCGGGGTGAGATTGGCCGCTGGGCGGAGAAGCTGGACGGCTACCGCAAGGACGTGCAACGGCGGCACGCGGACGTGACCTTGACCGGAATGTACAATGTGCTGGCCAAGTACCGCAGCGGCGAGACGCTCAAGAAGAAGGAGCAGGTGATCCACACCCGGCTGGCGACTGGGGAGCTGGCCAGAATCCATGATGAGCTGGACGCTGCGGTGTTCGCGGCCTATGGGTGGCCGATGGACCTGTCCGATGACGATCTGTTGGAGCGACTCGTGGTGTTGAACCATGAGCGGGTTGGCGAAGAGGCTCGAGGCGAGGTGCGGTGGCTCCGGCCTCCGGAGGATGCGGCTGCGAAGCCGGGTGCTCAGCAGGCGAAGCTCCCTACCGCCGCGAAGAAGGTCGCCAAGCTACCTTGGCCCACCGATCCGCTGGACCAACTCGCCGCTATCCTGGAGGTGGTGCAAGAGACCGACACCCCGTTGGACGCCGACACCATAGCCAAGCGTTTCCGCGGCGCCCGCAAAAAGCGCATGTCCCAGGTCCTGGAACGCCTGGCCGACCGCCGCCTTCTCATCCAAAATGATGACGGTCACTACCTGCCTCTCCGGTAATATTTACGGGTTGGGTCAGTGACTTGGCGTTCAGGTCGGATCCTTGACAGTCCATGTGATATAAACAGTCGATAGTCACAGGGCTGGCGGTTCTGCGAGGTGAAAATGATGCACCGGATCGAAGGATTGGAGCTCAGGGGACTCGGTCCCTTCGAGCGAGTCGAGCTGGAGTTTCCAGCGAGAGACCCCGACTCCAGGCTCGCCGAACTTCATTTGTTTACGGGCCAGAATGGGACCGGCAAGACTACCCTTCTTCACGCGTTGGCTGTTCACTTCGCTCCACGGGACAAACGCGTTTTCACGCAGCTCCTACAGCGCCGTCGTGCTTCGGCCCCGGATTGGTACACCGCCTCCACTATGGACCAGTGCACGCTGGTCGCGTGTGACGGTGAGCACGGCAGCTCGCCTCCACCAGAGTTGAGGGAGAGAGACCTCGTTTCAACGTGGATAGATAGAGATAGACAGATCAGCTTCTTCGGTGCACCACGACAGACAGCTCAGCGTCTGTTCCAAGAAGCCGACCAGCGCTCATCGTACAACCCGCGCACCGCACGATCACGAGATCGGTTCTCGTATGGAGCCTTTGCCTACGCTGGAGTTCGGGCTCTGTCGGGAGAATCGATCGATTCGATCCGTGAAATCGAGAGTTCCCCGTTTGAGAACGCGCTGGTTTTCTATGCTGGTGATAGCCGTCTGATGCTGCAGTGGGTGGCGAACGCCAAGTCCAAGGCGGCGTTGCTCGAGCAGCGAGGGGAGCAGGACAAGGCGGATCACGTGTCGACCGCCATTGGCCAGATTGAGCTCGCCGTGTCCGAGATCATTGGCGATACGGTATCATTCTTGCTGGATATCGATCCGTTGCGCGTTCAACTGAAGTTGGGGGGACAGATCATTCCGTTCGATGTGCTCCCCGAGGGACTCAAGTCCATCCTGAGCTGGCTAGCCGACCTTATCATGCGACTGGACCGGATCCCATGGAAGGAGTCGCGTCCGAACACCGAGCAGCCGTTTGTCCTGTTTCTCGATGAGGTGGACGTTCATCTCCACCCATCCTGGCAGCGTAAGGTGCTTCCCGCAGTGCAGAAGCTGTTTCCGAACGCACAGATCTTTGCCACTACCCATTCACCCTTCGTCGTGGGCTCGGTGAGCGAAGGATGGATTTACCGATTCGACATCGATACTGCCGAAGCAGCGCGATTCACCGAGCAGTTTGAGGCCCAGTCGGGGAACTCCATCGAGTGGATATTGGACGAAATCCTGGGTGTACCGCAGCAGTTCGACGTAGCGACGGAGGAGAAGCTTGCGCGGCTACGAGAGCTTCGGGAGGAGGTCCTTTCGAGTCGCGGACAGCAGGGTTCTGCTCAATGGCGCGAGATTCTTCGCGAGCTACTTGAAATGGGCGATGAGGTGCGCGCCATCGCCGCCAGTGAGAAGCGTCAGGTCGCGCGGCTGCTGGAAGAGGCTGGCTCCTCGGTCCCCGAATCCGGAAGCAACCCGTGAGGGCGATCACGCGTCCCGAGACGCCAGAGGCATTGCGGGAACGGGGTGAAGAGTGGACGAGCCGGTGGGTTGTTCGCCAAAGCGAGGGTGGGGATTTTGCTTGGCCACAGTATGGGAATAGGAAGCTGAATCGAATTCTTCTCGAGCCCCTACAGGAGATGACACAAGACCGGTGTGCGTTTTGCGACGGCATCCTGGGTGTGACTTCACGAGAGACGATCGAGCACTTCAGGCCCAAAGCCGGGTTCCCGGAGCTGGCGTTCGCTTGGCCCAACCTGTTTCCTGCCTGTGATTTTTGTCAGGCACAGAAGCAGAGGAATGGCGACTGGGACGAGGGGTTGCTGCCGCCGGACGAGGCTGGGTACAGATTTTCGCGGTTCTTCTACTGCGACCCTGATACCGGAGAGATCAACCCGAACCCGGCTGCCAGCGAAGCGGATCAGAAACGCGCTAAGGTGACGACTCGGCTTTTTGGTCTGAACACGAAAAAACGGCGGAAATCCAGAAGACGTGAGTGGCGCAGGTACCGGCGAGCCAAGGGAGCCGTGCAGATAGACGACCTGGATTGCCGATTCTTTGTTGAAGCACTCGTTGCGTAGAGTAAAAGATCGACCCCGACCGGGATGCGAGTATCGCCGCCCTCGCCGTGTGGGAAGAGGCCAATGCGTTAGATCCGGATAACAAGGCCCTGAGCGTCAACCTCGACATCTTGAAAAAGAAGATGGCCTCCGCCTGACAACCAGCCCATCCCCCGGACGCAGATTGCACACACCATCCCCTGGCTGGGGGGTTTGCCAATGGTGTAATTATGCATATAGTATTGTCTTTCACTGGACATGGGGACTTGGCTGGTTTGGTAGACAGGTAGCTTGAGCTTATGGACCTTCAGAGTATCTTTCTAAAATTCGCGTTGCTTGGCGCCGGCTGGGTGCTTTGGGTGTTGGTGATCCTGTCGGTGGTCAGCTTCGGTATCGTGGTGGAGCGGGTCATCACCTATCTCCGGCTCCGTGCACCTTTCGAGATCGTCTCGGAGAAGGTGCGGGGGTTTTTGCGAGATGATGATGTGGAAGGTGCAATCGCGTACCTCGACAAGGTGCCCGGAGTGGAGGCGGGCGTGGCCGTGGCCGGGTTGCGGGAAGCGGACCGGGGGCATGCGGCGGCCGAGGAGGCCATGTTCGGGGTGCGCAAACGCATGCGCCTGGTGCTCGAGCGGGGCCTGGCTTTTTTGGGCACGGTGGGCAACAACGCCCCCTTCATCGGACTCTTCGGTACGGTGCTGGGCATCATCAAGGCGTTCAACAGTCTCAAGAGCGCCGAGACGGCGGGCTTCAAAGTGGTCATGGGCGATATCTCCGAGGCCCTGGTGGCTACGGGCGTGGGGCTTTTGGTGGCCATCCCGGCGGTGGTGTTCTTCAACATCTTCAACCGGTGGGTGCGTCAGATCATCACCAACTGCGAGGCGCTGGAGCACATCGTGCTCGCGCAGCTCAAGGGCGAGCCCATCGACGAGGCCGGCGACGAGAAGAAGGCCGGCGACGAGAAGAAGGCCGGCGACGAGAAGAAGGACAAGACCTGATGGCGGGCAAGGCCAGCTCGGATGACGACGGCGGGCTCATTGCCGACATCAACATTACGCCCATGGTGGACATCACCCTGGTGCTGCTCATCATCTTCATGGTGGCCGCGCCCATGATCATGAAGCAGGCCATCAAGGTGAATCTGCCCAAGGCCGCCACGGGCAAGACCGCGCCGGACACCAGCGTCGCGGTGGTCATCAAAAAAGAAGGCCAGACCTACTTCATCATCAATCGGGGCGATAAGGACACCCTGCGTTTCACCATCGACAAGGACCAAAATGTGGTCTATGCCGTGAAGCGGAAGTCCGATCGAGACTACTCCGCCGACGCCACCAGCACCCTCAAGTACCTGATGGCTTTCCTCAAGGAGGAGGCCTCGGTGAATCCGAAGATCCGCGCCATTTTGTCGGCGGACAGGAACGTGGAGCACGGCAGGGTGGTCCACTACATGGACCTGCTCAACCGGGCCCAGATTTCGCGCTACGCCGTGAGCGTGGAGAAACCTTCTGCCAAGCCCAAAAAGAAGTAGATGAAGTCGCAAGCCTGGATCAGGGTCGGTTGGGTCATGGCGCTCTGGGGCGCGGCGGCGCTGTCGACCCTGTCCGAGGTCCAGGCTCGAGGGGCACGCCCGGCGTCATCTCCCCGGAAGCGACCCCGGGTTCAGTACCCGAAGCTGGTCAAGTTCGTGCGGGCGAAGTACCCCGAGGCCGCCCGGAAGGCGAACCGCCAGGGGGTGGTGCGTCTCTTTGTCACCGTGGCCGTGGACGGGAAGGTCGCCAAGGTGGAGGTGTCCCTGTCGTCAGGACACAAGGATCTGGACAGCGCGGCGGTGGCGGCGGTGCAGCAGTTTCTCTACACGCCGGCCAAGGTGAACGGTACCCCCACGGCCGTCAAGATCGTGGTGGCCTATCCCTTCCAGCTGCGGACTGCGCCCCAGGCCCCCGATCCCCGGGTGCGTCGACCGCCCGCGCGACGTCCGCCCCGGCGTCCACCGCCCCGGCGTCGGGCGGCTCCGAAGCCGCCCAAACGGCCTCCCCTGGCCAAGGCGTCCCTGACGGAGCTCGGCGGTAGGGTGAGGGAGAAGGGCACGCGCAAGCCCCTGGAGGACGCGCAGATCCTGCTCTTCGAGCCCGGCGCTAAAAAGAAGCAGCTCGGCTCGATGGTGGCCAAGACCCGGGCTGACGCCAAGGGGCGGTTCAACCTGACCAAGCTGCCCCCCGGCAAGTACCGCGTGGTGGTACGGGTGCCGGGCTGCTACGCCTTTGGGGTGGCCGAGAACCTCACCCCGGGCGTACGGCTCAAGGTGGAGTACTTTGTGGAGCGTCGCTCCTATGACCCCTACGAGACGGTGATCACCTCCAAGGTCGAACGCAAGGAGGTCTCCAAGTACGTGGTGGCCTTGCCCGAGATCCAAAAGATCCCGGGCACCCAGGGCGACGCCCTGCGGGCGGTGCAGAACATGCCGGGCGTGGCCCGCGCCTCTTTCGGCGGTGGCCAGCTCATCGTGCGCGGCTCGTCACCCGGCGATACGCGGGTGTTTTTCGAGGGTATCGAGATCCCGCAGCTGTATCACTTCTTTGGGCTCACCTCGGTGTTCAACTCCGACATCCTCAAGCAGATCCTGTTCGTGCCGGGGAACTTCTCGGTGCGCTACGGTCGTGCTACGGGCGGTATTATCGATGTCTTCACCCGGGCGGGAAAAAAGGACCGCTGGCATGGATATGTGGATGTGGACGTCTGGGACGTGGGGTTGCTGCTCGAGGGGCCCGTGGGCAAGGGCAGCATCGCCCTGTCGGCCCGGCGCAGCCACATCGACGCGGCGCTGAAGGTCGTTCCCAAGGACCGCATCGGGGCGGACTTTACCCTGGCTCCGGCCTACTACGACTACCAGGCCATGCTCGACTACCCCATTTGGAAGGGGAAGTTCAAGCTGCTCTTCTTCGGGTCCGACGATCGGCTCAAGATTCTGTTGGAGGACCCGTCGGAGTTCGATCCCTCTGCTCGACAGATCAGCAATACGATTTACTTCCACCGCGCCATCGCGGCCTGGAAGCGCAAGTGGGGCGACAACGCGTTCAAGATGACGCTCTCGGGCGGCTACTCCTTGACGGACTTCTACCTCAGCGACGCCCTGCGGCTGAACTTGAAGATCGCCCGGTTCAATGCGCGCACCGAGTACACGCGCAAGTTTGCCAAGAACCTGTCGCTGAGCTTCGGGTACGTGGGCGAGGCGACCTGGGCCTGGGTAGACTTCTCGGCGCCGCCCATCCCCATGGAGGGGGAGATTCCGCCCCCCATCGGCAGCCAGGAACCGCGGGCGCAGAAGCTCAATGGCAGCTTGCACAACCACGCCTTCTTCGTGGAGGCGACCTGGAAGCCGGCGAGCTGGCTCACCCTCATTCCGGGGGCGCGGGTGGACATTCTACGGATGGGGTCCCTTGCTGCCGAGGTGTTCGATCCGCGCCTCACGGCCAAGGTTCGGCTGCACAAGAAGCTCGAGTGGAACGCCGGCGTGGGCATCTTCCACCAGGAGCCTTTCTACACCCAGCTCTACGAGGTGTCCGGCGGCAACCCCAACGTCAATCACGAGCGGTCCATGCACGTGTCTACGGGGCTGGTCTGGAAGGCCCGGCAGAGCCTCAGCGTGGAGGCCACGGGCTTTTACAAGTATCTGTGGCGGCGCGTGGTCAGCACCGACAAGGTCATCAACCGCGATGGTGAGATCGTCACCGAGAACCTGGCCAACCTCGGGCGGGGGCGGATCTACGGAGGCGAGCTGCTCATCAAGAAGCGCCCGGATTCGGACTGTCCGAAGTGGCTGAAGATGCAGAAGTGCTTCGGCTGGCTCAGCTACACGGCGCTGCGGTCCGAGCGCCAGGACTCCGCGGGCGACAGGTGGCGCCTGTTCGACTACGACCAGACCCACATCCTCACCCTGGTCCTCTCCGGATCCTGGCGGGGGGGGTGGCAGCTCGGGGTCCGCTTCCGCCTGGCGTCGGGGAACCCCACGACGGTTTTCAACGGCGGAATATTCGATGCGGACTCGGACTCCTACATTGGCCTGCCCGGGCCCATCAACAGCGACCGGCTCCCCCTGTTCCACCAACTCGACATTCGGCTGGACAAGAAGTTCGTGTTCAAAAAATGGATCCTGTCGATCTACCTGGACGTGCAGAACGTCTACAACTACCAGGCCTCTGAGTTCGCGATCTACAACTTCAACTACAGTCAGTACGGCTACCTGAGCGGGCTTCCCATCATCCCGTCTCTCGGGGTCAAGGGCGCGTTTTGAGACGGGAGGCGACCATGCGCGGCGACGCCACGAAGCAGCGAAGGCTGGCAATGCTTGCATGCGCGGGACTGGTCGCGGGCTTGATCGTGGGGGGGACTGGTTGCATGCCGGATTTCCGTGGCGCCTCGGAGCTCGATGAAACGAACCAGGTGCTCGCTGTGCGCGCCACGCCGCCCGAGGTCAACCCCGGGGACACCGTGACCCTGGACGCGCTGGTACACTGGCCCGCCGGGACCCCGATGCTTTTCTGGCTCGTCTGCATTCCGGACGTGGGCGACACCTTCCTGAGCTGCCTGTCCAATCGCGTTGGTGACGCCACGGACCCGCCCTTTTGTGCAGAGGATCCCACGGCGCGTCTTTGTCTGGCGGGGGTCGGTGATTCGGTGGACTTCACCGTGCCCGAGTCCATCTTTCCGGACGAC
Organism: Deltaproteobacteria bacterium; assembly: GCA_029938605.1. Lineage (GTDB taxonomy): Bacteria > Myxococcota_A > Polyangia > HGW-17 > JAJRWW01 > JAJRWW01. The sequence continues at coordinate 7,433 of JAOZUO010000115.1, forward strand.
GGCCTCGATCATACTTTTTTTGTGAACATGCTCGCCTCGGGCGCTGACTTCGAGACCTGCGCCGAGGTGATGATGGGCGGCGCTCCCTCTCCTGACTGTCTGCTGTCCCTCAAGCGGGTGGTGGTCTCCTACCGGGATCCGGCGGAGCTGAATGTCAATCCCGAGCTGTCTCACTTCGTCCTCGACGGCGTGGATCTCGATCCGGACATAGTGGGCAACATAGACGCCGACGAAGACAACGTCGACGACATCCGGCTGGAGGTCTCCGTGACGGCGGAGGCCACCAGCATCAACGAGCTCTATCCGCCCGGGGAAGACCCCAGCCCCTTCGACCTGGTGGTCTCCTTCTTCACGACTTGCGGTAGGATTAGTCTTGAGAAAGTCTTTCTCTCTTGCGCGCCCAATGAGGGCACCGCCGAGCCCCAATGCGAGCCCACCAGCGTGTTCTGGCGACCCGAGACCACGGGGCCATGCACCTTCCACGCCGTGATCCGCGATGGCAACGGCGGCCTAGGCTGGCTCACCCAGCAGTTCGAAATTCGTTGAACCTAGGGAAGTGGGCGGGCGAGAGGCGGCTCAGGAGTCTGAGGGCGGCGCCGCCGAAGCATGGGTTGGAAATGCCGAAGTGAGGCCGACGGGGCTTTTTTTGGGGGGGATCCTGGGCAGTCACAGGGTAATTTTTCAATATCGATGCAACTGTCGTGGATTCCAGCACCTGCTGCCAATACTACTGAAAAACAACGGGAAAACGGTGAGTGGTTTGGGTGTTGGGGCGTTGACTGCTGGATATCGCGACGCTGGGCGTCTTTCCCGTTTGTCTTGTGTTTGCCAATAAATAACTGTAATATCATGAGGCTATAGAGGGTGAGCCCCGGGGGTGGAAGTGGCACGGAGATTGAAGAGTAGGAGTGCTCAGTCTCGCGGATCCCAAGGAGAGCGCACATGCCGAATCCAGCCCCACATCGAATCCTGATCATTGATGACGAAGACGTCATTCGGTCCCTTCTCGAGAAATTCTGTCGTCAGCTCGGATATGAGGCGGTGGTCGCGCCGTCAGGTGAGGCAGGGATCGAGCTGTTGGACCCGTCCCTGGACCTGGTGTTGCTGGATTTCGACATGCCGGGTCTAAACGGCCTTGAGGTCCTCGAGCATATCCGTCACACGGAGCCCTATTCGGACCTGCCCGTGATCATGGTCACCGGCAACGGGGCGAGGGCCCTTCGGATCAGGGCGCTCGAGGCCGGGGTCAATGACTACCTCACCAAGCCCTTTGACCTCAGCGAGCTGAAGGCGCGTACGGCGACCATGCTCCAGGCGCGTCGTACCCAGCTTAAGGTGATCCACCAGCGCAATCGGCTCGAGCAGATCGTGGCTGAGCGAACGGTGGAGCTGCGCGAGTCCCTGGCCAATACCGAGCGTACCCGCGCCTTCCTTGAGGAGTCCTATCGCGACTCTCTGCACCGGCTCAGCATCGCGGCGGAGTACAAGGACGAGCTCACCGCGAATCACGTCACGCGGGTGGGGCATTTTGCCGCGCTCATCGGCCGGAAGATCGGTTTGGCGGAGCCGGATGTTCACATTCTCAGTGAGGCGAGCCGTCTGCACGACGTAGGGAAGATCGGCGTCCCAGACGCCGTCTTGCTCAAGCCCGGCCGGTTCACACCCCAGGAGCGACAGATCATGGAGCGCCACTGCGACATTGGCGCCCGCATCCTGTCCGACAGCCCTTCGCCGATTCTCCACGCGGCGCGCGTCGTCGCCAAGACCCACCACGAGTGGTGGGACGGGTCGGGGTATCCAGATGGCCTCACGGGTGAAGAGATCCCCCTGTATGGGCGCATCTGTGCCGTGGCGGATGTTTTTGACGCATTGACCTCCCGACGCCCGTACAAGGAGCCCATGAGTAACGCCCGGTCTTATGGAATCCTCGCCGAGGGCCGAGGGCGGCAGTTTGACCCGGTTCTGGTGGATACTTTTTTGGCGTGTGAACCCGACATCGAGTCCATCCAAAACCACTTCGTCACGGATCCCGATCAGACCAGCCCACTTCGAGCTCGGAACCTACAGCAAGGCGTAGCCGAGGGCGAGGATGGGAATCAGTCGTCGTCTGATCGGCATTTGAGCGGCGTCTGAACGGCGCCATCAGCAATCAGTAGGTTGTCAGGTAGATCCTGCCGGCCGAGACGCCGGTGGTGGAGGGCGCGGTGGACTGGTGGAGGATCTTCACAGTGCCGCCGTTGGCCGTGGCCGTCCCCCCGAGCGCGTTGATGGTGCCCGACAGGATCACGCTTGGAGCGATGATGAGCACTCCGCCCCCTGCGCCGTCCCCTCCCGCACCCCCGGTGCCGCCGCTCACGCTGTGGGAGCCGTTGTTCTCGCATTGGCGCTCGATGCATTCGTTCCACCCGGCCGCGAAGTAGCCCAACTCGCCGTTGCCGCCCGCGCTGGAACCGGCCGCTGCCGCGTTTCCGCCGTCCCCTCCCGAGCCTTCCAGATCACAGGTGTAGCCGCCATGGCTGCCGTTGGTGCCGCCTCCGCCATTGCCGCTCAGGGCGGTCCTCCCCGCGGTGGAGAGGGTGCCTGCAATGAGGACCTCCACAGTGGCTTCCAGTATTACGTAGCCTCCACCGCGGTTGCCAGCGCCACCCCCACCCGATCCTCCCACGCTGGAGTATGCGGGCTCGTAGGCGGCCGCCCCACCGGAGCCACCCCCGCCTCCAGAGCCCAGGCGGAGGGACATGTCGGTGGTGTTATCTCCGTTGATCCCGTTGCCGGCGTAGCCTCCGCGTCCGCCACCCAGACCGTTCTTCGTTCCCTCGCTGCCCGAGCTGATCACCACCGCTCCAGCCACCCCGCCATGGGGTCCCCCCCCACTTCCTCCCCCGCCGGAAATGGACTGAACATCTCCCAGGATGGCGTTGACTCCGTTTCCTCCACCAATGTGTCCCGCTCCGCCAGAGCCCGCCGAGCAACTGACGCAGACGTGGCTGCAGTTGAAGCTGGTTCCGGTCGTCCCGGGTGCGCCGCCGCCGCCGCCGCCGCCGCCGAAGCCGGCCCCCTCGGCATGGATTGTGCCCCCGCTGGCCACCTCGATTCGCCGAGCCACTAGGTGCAGGCAACCGGTCTCGCCAGGGTCACAGGTAGTGACGTCGTCCGACCCATTGTAGGGCTGTACTGTGATGTCGCCATCGATGAGCACGGTGGAGTTCGGGTACTCCACCCGGCCGGAGATGCTGGGGTCTAGGTGCACGATGCACTCTCCGTTGACACAGTTGATGCCCGTGGGACACTGGAGGTCGCACTCCCCGCAGTTTTGTGGATCGCTGCTGGTGTCCACACAGGTACCACCGCAAAAATACTCCGCGCCGCAGTCGAACACGCACTGCCCGGCCAAGCACATCTCGGTGGTCAGGTCGCACTGGGTCGTGCAGGATCCACAGTGGTCCGAGTCCGATAGCAGATCCACGCAGTCGCCGTCGCAGAGCGCCGCGGGGCTGACGCAGCCCGCATCCCCAACGGTTGAGCCGTCACCTGAGGTCTCTGCGTCTCCAGGGAGGGCGTCCTGATCCGCACCGGTTCGCCCAATGCTGGCGCACCCCACCACGAGGAGGGACACCCCGATCAGCCACGCAATACCCAAACGACGCATCATATTGCCCTCGAAGAAGAGACTCGCTTCGTCTTCAGTCTATCAGAGACATCGCCTCCCCGGGGCTTCTTACAGGCTCGGCGGGGTGAGAGCGTCTTGCAGGGCGGTGGCGACCTGGTCGGTGGTGAGCCCCGTCTGGCCGCCGATGGTGGTGACGAAGTCTGTGTGGGCGCGGCCCCGGCGGTAGGCGGGCTCCCGGGGTGGGTGGCGCAGGTAGCGGTCCATCAGGCTCAGGTCGGGCTCTACCAACAACGACACGGTGTACAGGATCAGGCCGCGGGCGCGGAACATACAGGCGCCGGCGATCTTGCGATCTCCCAGGCATAGATCCGATACGTCCCGGCGCGAGACGTCGTCCACTCCAGCTTTTTCCAGCCCCTCCATGAGCCACGCCGAGAGGCGCGCGAAGTGATCGGCGAGCCGTAGCCCAGGGGCGGTGATGGAGGCGGCCACCACCACGCTGCCCGGATCCAGCACCACGGAGCAACCACCCCCGCGGCGGCGGCGCAGGTCCACACCATCGGTGACACAGGGCTCGGTGTGCAGCTCCACCGACGGCCGGCTGGATCGCCCGAGCACCACCGCGATGGACGAGGGGCAAAACACGCGCACGCGGTTTTGTCCGTCCGCCCGGGTGGCGGCGATCAGCGCTTCGTCCAGGTCGTAGGAGGAGATGGAGAGCGGTGCATCGTCAGGGTTGGGGCCAGGGTTGGGGCCGGGGGTCTTGGGGCCGGGGGTCATTCGATGCTCTCTGCGTCCTTGAGGGCCTGGGCCTGAACGGCGGTAATGGCCACGGTGTTGACGATATCGGGTACGGTGCATCCCCGGCTGAGATCGTTCACCGGGCGGTTGAGTCCCTGGAGCACCGGCCCCACGGCCACGGCTCCTGACGAGCGCTGTACGGCCTTGTAGGTGTTGTTGCCGGTGTTCAGGTCGGGGAAGATGAGCACCGTGGCCCGGCCCGCTACCTTGCTGTCGGGCATCTTCTTTTTGCCCACGCCCGGATCCACGGCCGCGTCGTACTGGATGGGACCCTCGATGAGGAGGTCCGGCCACAGCTCGGCGGCGCGCTCCTTGGCGATTCCGGTGGCTTCGCGCACTTTCTCCACGTCTACTCCCTGGCCTGAGTCCCCCGAGGAGTAGGAGAGCAGGGCCACGCGCGGTTCCACGCCGAAGGTCTGGGCGGTGCGGGCCGAGGAGAGGGCGATCTCCGCCAGTTGGGCGGCGTTGGGGTCGGGGTTGATGGCGCAGTCTCCATAGACGAGCACTCGATCGGTCAGGCACATGAAGAACACCGACGAGACGACGTGCGCTCCGGGCTGGGTCTTGATGATCTCGAACCCCGGTCGGATGGTGGCTGCTGTGGTGTGGTTGGCGCCTGAGACCATGCCGTCGGCGCGCCCCTCGTGCACCATCATGGTGCCGAAGTAGCTGACGTCGCTCATGGCGTCCCGGGCGTTCTCGAGGGTGATGCCCTTGTGCTTACGCAGGTCTAAGAATTGGTGGGCGTAGGTCTCGAAGAGCTCCGAATCCGCGGGATCCACCATCTCGGCCTTCTCCAGATGCAACCCCATGCGCGCGGCCCGGTTGCGGAGCTGGTCCGGGTTGCCCAGCAGGATCAGGTCGGCCACGTCTCGTCGGAGCAGGATCTCGGCGGCCCGCAGGATGCGTTCGTCCCCGCCCTCGGGTAGGACGATTGTCTGGCGCCGACTTTGGGCCCGTCGGATGAGCTCGTACTCGAACATCTTCGGTGTGACCACTTTGGTCTCGGAGTCGATGATTGCCGCCTCGAGCTTGTCCACGTCCACCGCTTGTTCGAACAGGCCCACCGCCCGGGTGATCTTCCGCCGGTTCGTGGGGGCGATCTCTGACTTCACGTCGTTCACCCGTCGGGCGACCTCAAAGGTCAGGTCGTCTACGGCCAGGATGGGGAGCTGGATCCGCAGCCCCTCCACGAGCTTCCAGATCACCGGATCGGGCTCCATGCCGCTGGTGAGCACGAGCGCGGAGGGATTGGCCATGGCGGCCGACGTGCAGGCCGCCATGCAGGAGATGATCACGTCAGCGCGGTCTCCCGGCACGATCACCAGGAGCCCGGGCTCGAGGTGCTCGAGGAAATGGACAAGCTGCATGGCCGCCACGGCGAAGCCATGGACGTGGCGGTCCATTTCTTTTTCGCCGCTGAGCACTTTCGCGTTCAGCACCCGCGCCACCTCTCGGAGGGTGGGGGCGCCCAGGGTTCGATCCTCGGGTATGGCGTACAGCAGCTGGGAGCCCGCTTTCTCCAGGCCGCGCAGCTTGGCGAGCAGCTCCCAGCGGTCTTTCTCGGCCACGCGGTTGACGATGGTGGCGATGACCTTGCAGCCAAGATCCGTCAGGGAGTCCAGGGCGAGCTCCGTGGCGTCCAGGGTCTCGGCCACGGTGCGGTCACCCGCCCGGGCCGCCAGCAGCACGGGGCTACCCAGGTTTCGGGCCACCTCTGCGTTGATGTCGAACTCGAAGGACGTCGAGGTGCCCCGGAAGTCGGTGCCCTCGCACAGGACGAAGTCGTGCTTCTCAGACAGGGTATGGAACTTGTTCAGGATCGTTTCGATGATCTGATCCTCACGACCCTTGTTCGAAAGGGACACGGCCTCGGCCAGGGTGCAGCCGAACATGTCGTGGTACTCGTCTTCGAGGCGGTAGTACCCGGACATGAGCTGGATGTCGTAGTCCTGTTCGCCGTGATCGTGGCGCACGTTCACGATGGGCCGGAAAAAACCCACCCGCGCGATCTTGCGCTTGAGCATCTCCATGAGACCCAAGGCGATGGCCGACTTGCCGCTACGTGCGTCGGTGGACGTCAGAAACAGGCTCTTGGACATTGGCGTAACTCCCTCAAGCGAGTATACGGATCCCCCCCCGCTCGCGCAAAGCCTGTCCTGCTTTGGCTTTGGCGCCTAGCCGTACAACCGCACGGGCTCCCCTCGGGTCACGATGGCCCGGCGGTGGGTGTCGTATCGGGCGACCACGCACTCCACCCGGCGTAGACCCCGGGCCACCATGCGCCACCATCCCCAGGACACCTCCGCCGGCGAGCAGGCCAGGACCGTCTCGTCGGCCCCCGGGTAGTCGGCCTGGGTCTCCAAGCTCTCCAGATCGGCGCTTCGCACCATGGGGTTAGCGCCCACATTTACGTAGATGATGATTCCTGTCCGCATGTGCCTCTCCATAGGGAGAAACGCGGATACACGAGTCCTGGTTCGCCAGTGACATGGCGGCGGCGGGCCCAGGTAGTGGTCGTTGGATGAGTGAAGCCCTGAGGGCGGGCGGCGACAGACCAGGCATCGTGCGTACCGGTTTCCCTGTGCGCGGCTTGGCAGGTCTTCTGGCTTGAGGCTCGTCCTACTCTCCACGCCTTCCCGGGCTCGCAGGAGCCCAGTGGCATTCGTGGATTTCGTCACCTCTCACAGCGGCGCAACCGCTCCCGATTCTCACGGAATTCCCTTTTAAGCGAGCTCGCGCCAAGCCGCAGGTTCAATGTTGTAGGGCGACTATCAACCCAGAGGTTCGATTCGTCAAGGGGCGGCCTGATACGTGTTTCGGATTTGCCTTGTGGGTCGGCGTGGCGCTGTCGTATGCTGCGGCCGAACTCAATAGTCTATAGGTGTATTCATGAGACTCTTCAGCCTTTCCGTGCTTATTGCGGTGGTGGTGGGCCTGTCGGGGTGCGGGCGAGCGGCCTACGGTTTGTTCTCCTGCGGGGATGGGGTGTGTCAGGCCAACGAGGCGTGTGATACCTGTCAGCAGGACTGCGGTCCCTGCCTGGACAACTGCGGTGACCACGTGTGTCAGCCCGGCGAGGATGAGACCTGTGAGAACTGTCCCGAGGACTGTGGGGACTGCCTGGAGAACTGCGGCGACGGTGAGTGCGGCGAGGATGAGACCTGCGAGAACTGTCCCACGGACTGTGGGGAGTGTCTGCCCGGATGTGGCGACGGTACCTGCTCGGCGAGCGAGGATTGTCAGACGTGTCCCGTGGACTGCGGAGAATGCCCGCTGGGCTGCGGCAACGGCGCCTGCGGCGCGGACGAGAACTGCATGAACTGTCCCGCGGACTGCGGGGAGTGCCCGCCCGGGTGTGGCGACGGCGTGTGCACCAGCGCCGAGACCTGCTACGATTGCCCGCTGGACTGCGGGGCCTGTCCGTCCTTCTGTGGGGACGGCTACTGCGATCACGACGAGACCTGTCAGACCTGTGTGGAGGACTGCGGCTCCTGCCCACCGGGTTGCGGCGACGGCGTGTGCGCGCCCCTGGAGGGCGAGTCCTGCGCCAACTGCCCCTACGACTGCACGTGCGGGTCGGGCACCTGCCAGGACGTGCTGACGTGTGCCTATGCGTGCGAGTGGGACGAGGCGTGCATCAACGCCTGCGCCGAGACGGGATGCTACGAGGCGCAGATCGAGGTGGTGGAGCTGCTGGTGTGTCTGCAGGCCAACTGCCCGACCGAATGTACGGATCTGGCCAGCTCGGCCTGTCTGAGTTGCGCCATGTCGTCCTGCAGCGCGGAGGCCATGTCCTGCTACAACGGCACCTGTGGACCCACCCAGTGTGGAGACGGCGTGTGCCAGCCCAACGAAGACTGTACCAACTGCCCAGACGACTGCGGGCAGTGTCCGGACCTGTGCGGCGACGGCGTGTGTCAGCTCATGGAGGACTGCAATAGCTGCGAGGCTGACTGCGGTCCCTGCTTCTGGTGCGGTGACGGGTACTGCGATCCCAACGAGGATTGCGAAAGCTGTGCCGAGGACTGCGGCCAGTGCCCGATCCTCTGTGGCGACGGCATCTGTGAGCAGCTGCTGGGCGAGTCCTGCGCGAACTGTCCCCAGGACTGCTCCTGCGGGGGCGAAACCTGCAGCGTTGTCCTGACCTGCATTACGGGGTGTCAGGACATCCTGTGCCCGAATACGTGCCTGGAGAGCGGCTGCTACTCGGCCCAGCAGCAGGCCCACGACGTGCTGAGCTGCCTCATCTCCAACTGCATCATGTCGTGTATCAACCCCAGCGACCCTGCCTGTATGACGTGCCTCACCGATAGCTGCGGTGGGCCGCTGTTGACCTGCATGATGGGGACCTGCCCGTAGCTTTGGGGGGCTGGGCCCGGTGGTTTGACTACGGCTTTGGCCAGGGGGGCTTGGGGTTCGGCGGAAGCACGATGCCCTTGGCGCGCAGCAGGCGGATGCAGCGGTTGCAGAGCACGTATTCGCGATCCGTGGTCTTGTTGGTGCCCTTGCCTGACTCCAGCAGACAGCCCCGGTTGGGGCAGTGGTCCAACCCCAGGGTGTGGCCGATTTCGTGGACGGCGACTTTGGCCAGGCGGTGCCGGGCGTGGGTGCGGTTCTTCGCGCCGCGCGCGCACCGGTGGCGGGAGATGATGCAGCGACGTCCGCTCAGATCCGCCAGGCCCATGATGCCCCAGTCGTGGATTCGGCCCTTGGTGGTGGAGATGTCCACGGCGGTGAGGCCGAGCACCCGGTGTGCGGTTTTGGGAGCCACCCGGCCCAGGTAGGTGAGCAGCTTTTCGGCGCGGTACCGGCGGCGGGGGCGGTAGTAGGCGAAGCGCGGGAGATTGCGGCGGCTCAGCACCTTGACCCGGATGCCATAGAAGGTCTTGAGCGCCCCGACCACCTCGGCCACGTCCCGCTTGGACAGCCGCTTGCCCAGGGGCTGGATGACCAGGGTCTTAGTGGCCAGGGTGGGCCCGGGCTGACTCGCGGGCGCGGCGTCTGTGGGCCTGGGGGCCAGGGCGGCCACGGATACGCCGATGCCCGCCCCGAGGACCACGGCCACCAGCATGGGGAGCCGTCCGGGTTTGTTGAGAATCCTACGCATGAAAATCCCCCAGATCAGTCCGAGAGGCGCTCCGCCAGGAGCTCGCCGGCGCGGGTGGCCATGGCCATGATGGTGATCTGAGGGTTTACGCCCAGGGAGCTGGGGATCACACCGCCGTCGATGATGTACAGGCCGGGCACGTCGTGGGTCTGGTGGTCCGGGCCCACCACGGAGCGGCGCGAGTCGACGCCCATGCGTGTGGTTCCCAACGGATGGTAGGCGGTCAGATCATAGTCGCGGGCCCGTAGACGGGCGTTCTTGAAGCGCTCGATGTCGCTCACGTCCTCGAGGGTGGGGAAGCCCCGCACGGGTAGGTGTACGCGTATGGCCCCGGCGGCGAAGAAGATTCGCGCCAGGATCTCGGTGCCCAGCCGGAGCCGCGCCAGATCGTTGTTGTTGACCGAGTAGGTGATCAGCGGTCGCCCGGAAGGCCCTCGGAATACGTGACCCCTGGCCGTGTCCTTGATGGCCATGCCGAAGGTGATCAGGCGGTCCATGGATTCGGCGAAGGCCATGAAGGTGTGGCCCACTTCGTGGGTGGAAGCGGCGAATACATCCGGTGGCGCGGTGCCGCCCTCGAAGAGCAGCCCTTCGGGCCAGAACCCGTGGATGCCATAGCCCTGGGGCACCGTGCGAAACCCGTCTGTCTTGAAGTCGAACTCGCCGCCCATGCCGAAGGCCGGGTGGATGGTGAGGTTTCGTCCCACCTGGAGGCTGCGGTTGGCCAGGCCCTGGCGCAGTAGCATCAACGGGGTGAGCAGAGAGCCGCAGGCCAGCACCGTGGCCCGCGCCCGAACTGTGAGCTTGGCGCCGCCGGCGGTTTTGGCCACGATCCCCACCGCACGGTCTCCCTCCAGGAGCACGCTCTCGGCCAGGGTGGACGTGAACAGGAAGGCGTTGGCGCGAAGGGCCGCCGGGATGTGGGCGATGTTGGTGGAGCGCTTGGCGTCGGTGGGGCAGCCGAAGGCGCAGCGGGCCTGGCCGTCGCAGCCGGGCGCGTTGCGGGGCAGAGGGCCGTGGGCGTACCCTAGGGCGTCGCAGCCTTTGGCGATGAGCCTCCCCACATCCCCGATGTATTTGGCTTCGCTGGGCGCCACCTCCAGATACTCCAGGGTTCGCTCCACGTAGGGCATGAGCTTGTCGGGGCCGAGCTGCCGCAGGCCGAAGTCCCGCACCCAGCCATTGAGCACCTCTTCGGGCGGGGGCAGGGACGTACCGGAGTTGATGATCGTCGTGCCGCCCACGGCGCGACCGATGGGGATGAGCACCGGCACGTTGCCCAAAGAGAGCACGCCGCCCAGGTCGCGGTACATGAGCCGCTGCATCTCGATGGTGTTGCCGTTGAACTGCTCTCGGGTGTGCAGCTTCCCCTCCTCAATGATCACCACGGCCAGTCCGGCCTCGGCCATGGCCTTGGCAGCCGCGGCGCCCCCGGCCCCGGTGCCCACCACTACCACGTCGCACTCCAGCTCCTCGGCGTTCGATATCTCCCGACCGTCGTTTACCAGGTTCATCCAGGGGGCCTGCTCCCGCTGGACCGGAACCTCCACCTCGAACTCACAGTTGAGGGCCTTGTACACGGCAGGATCGTGGAAGTGCGCGACCTTCACCGTGGCTGACACCATGCGCAGCAGCTGGCGATTGGTGAAGGAGCCATTGACCATGGACTCCAGCACTCGCTGGCGTTGGGCCTCGAGAAGGTTGGTGAAGGGGCGCAGGTAGCGGGGCAGGGTGCGGTACTCGAGCAGGTACAATAGCGCGCCGAATCCCCGCTGCAGCAGGGGCGGAACCACGGACAGGAACTCCTCCACCCGGTCCACGGTTTCGGGCCCCGCACGGGAGATGCGGGCGCTGCCTGGGATGATGGTCTCCGCCAAGGCTGCGAGGATTTGTCGTTCCCGATCTGAGAGGATCCTCGACGTCATGTGCTACTCCGACAAGGGTACGGGCTGCGAGCCTTGATTGGTTCGACCAATATGCCTAAGTGCCCGAATGAAATCAACTCACCGCGTCAAAATACAGCGAAAACAACCCGTCATGGAAAAAATCGCGTCTGTTTCCGAGGCCAAATGATACAGTTATACTACGGGAGAATACAATATGAGTGATTCCGATCTTCGGAAGATCCTGCGCGGTGTAATCGACGATCTGGACACGGGACGACTGCGGCTGCGTACGCCCTTGCGCATGGTGAAGGGGGCTGTGATCCCCGCGTTGATGGCCGCGGGTCTGGGGTTGGCCGGCTGCGACACGAACTCGGTGGGCAACGCCCAGGACGCGCGCCCGGACGTGGAGAACGTGGCGGATGCGGCGTATATGGCTCCGTTTCTGGACGCGGGCCTGGACTCCGAGGCACCGGTCTACGCGGGACCCTTTGATGCCGAGGTGGTGGTGGACGCGGATCTGGACGCGGAGGTCGTGGACTCCGGCCCCAACACGTTATACATGGGGCCCCCTCCCATCGATCCGTAGCGATCCGTTCGGTTGGCGTGATGATGTGGTTTTGTTGACCACATTAACCTACATGCATAGACTGATGGCATCCCCTTAGGGGTTTCCTTACTGGAGGATGCTATCGGACGTCTCATCATCTTCGCGAATCTGCTGCTTGGGCTGGTGGTGCTGCCCTCCACGGCCGAGGCTGTCAACGTGGGAGAACGGGCCGTGGGTTTTTGCCTGAAGGACGCCCACGGTCGGACGCACCGGCTCAGCTCCTTTTCGCGGCGCATTCTCGTGGTCTGGTACGAGGGTGTGATCTCTCGTCACCAAAACCAATGGGTCAAGCGGCGCTTGGCCGAGCTCCAGCGTACGGGCAAGCTCAAGGGGCGGAACTACGAGTCGGTGGGCATCGTCAACTTCCATGAGACGGCTCTGCCGGGTGCGATGATCGTTTCGGCCATCCGGAAGCACACCCGGAGCTCGCCCGTGCGTGTGTTGCTGGATCGCGACGGCGTGGTTCGCCGGCGTTGGGGTTTTTTCAATGGCCGCTCCAATATTTACGTCTTCGACGCCAAGCGGAGGCTCATCTGGCGCAGCTCTGGACCGCTCACCCAACGTCTGGGCCGTCAGCTGGTCCGTATGATCGTCCGCCGCGCTCGCTGATCCACGATCCTGTCTGAGTCTCTGTCCCTGGTCGATGTTTGTGGCTATAGTACGAGTTCGAATGTCGGAGGAGCTCCTGTGAGCGGTTCGCTGAATATTGCGCGTGGAGATCGTCGTCGCCTGGTGGTGGTGGGCGGAGATGCGGCGGGTATGAGCGCGGCGACCCAGGCCCGGCGGTTGGCGCCGGACCTGGAGATCGTGGTGCTCGAGGCGGGGCCGTACATCTCCTATGCCGCTTGCGGCATCTCGTTGCTGGTGGACGGGAGTCTGTCGGAGCCGGCGCTGCTCACTGCGTTGACTCCACAGAGCGCCCGTGCCTCGCGGAACATCGACGTGCGCTCGGGCCATCGGGTGCAGGCTCTGGACGTGCGGGCCCGCACCGTGGCTGGGGTGGTGACCGAAACGGGTGAGGGGTTCGAGCTCGAATATGATCGTCTGGTAGTGGCGACGGGGGCCCGCCCGGTGAAGCCGCCCCTCCCCGGGGTGGACTTGCCCGGGGTCTTCACCGTGCGGAGCTTACAAGACGGCGTGGAGCTTCGCGCGGAGCTCGACGCCCGTCGACCGGGGCGAGCCGTGGTGGCGGGCGCGGGCTTCGTGGGGATCGATCTCGCCCAGGCGCTTCGGGCGCGGTCCCTGGCGGTGACTCTCGTCAAGGACAGCGCTACGCCGCTGCTCGGGCTGGAGCCGGAGCTCAGCGCCGTGGCCGAGGAGTCCCTGGTGCGTCACGGTTGCCTGCTGTTGCGGGACGCGCCCGTGTATGGCATCGACGCCGGCCCCGACTCGAGAGTGTCGGGGGTCCGCGCCGGCGGGGAGCAGCTCGACGCGGACCTGGTGGTGCTGGCCGTTGGCGTACGCCCCTGTGCGGACCTGGCCGATCAGGCGGGGCTCCGCCTCGGACCCGGCGGCGCCATCGGGGTGAACCACCAGGGCAAGACCAGCGAGTCTCGCGTCTATGCCGCGGGGGATTGCGCCACCCAGATCCACCGGGTCACGGGGAAGCCCGCCTACGTCACCCAGGCCCTGGCCGCCAACCGTCAGGGTCGCGTGGCCGGCGCCAACGCGGCGCTGGACCTCATGGGTGCGGCCGGCCAGCCCCTGACGCGGCCCGCCCACCCCGGTACCCTGGGCACTGCGGTCCTCAAGGTCTTCGACGCCGAGGTGGGGAGGACGGGCCTCGACCTCGCCGCGGCCAGGGACGCCGACTTCGACGCGGTGGTCACGGTGATCACCGCCCGTACCCAGCCGGGCTACTACCCTGTGGGCGGCCCCATGAAGGTGGCCTTGATCGCCGAGCGCCGCACGGGCAGGCTCCTCGGCGCCCAGGTGGCCGGTCACCCGGGCGCGGCCAAACGCATCGACACCCTCGCCACCGCCCTGCACGCCGGCCTCGATCTAGCCACCCTCGCCGACATAGACCTCGGCTACGCCCCCGCCTTCTCCCCTGTCCGCGACCCCATCCTCATCGCCGCCCGCAGCGCCCTGAAGCGGATATAATGCAGTATGGTGTTCTTATGAGAAGCCGACTTGCGATGATGACGGCCTTGGTGGTTGGGGGGATGGTTTTGGGGGCGTGTTCGGATGATGATGGGGGTGTGGATGGTGGGGGGGATGCGGCGGTGGAGATGGATGGTGGTGGGGATGTGGATGGGGAGGTGGTGGCGGATCGGGATGGGGATGGCGTGGGCGACGATTTGGATAATTGTCCCGAGGTCGCGAACCCGGACCAGTGGGATACGGACCAGGACGGTGAGGGGGACGCCTGTGAGTTGCAGGACGGGACCGTGGAACATCCGTTCCTCATTCCGGGGGATCCGCGGCTACCGGACTATCGGCATGGGCGGGACACGAGCGAGGCGCTGTCCGACCGGTTTGATGTGTACCCAGGGTCAGAGAGCCTGGACGAGTCCGGGCCGGAGTACGTGTACATGACGCGGGTCGACCAGCCCGTGCAGCTCGACGCGTGGATCGCTTTCCCCGAGCCTGATGGCGTGGACATCGATCTGCACCTGCTGTCATCGGTGGAGCCCTTGACGGTCATTGAGCGCGGTCACTTCGAGGCGGGCGGGTTGCTGGATCCGGGGGTGTACTACCTCGTGCTGGACACCTTTGTGTCTAGCGGAGAGGCGCAGTCGGGCCCCTACGATTTGACGGTGCGGTTGACAGCTTGGCACGCGGGCACGGTGACCGATCCCATCCCCGTGGAGCCCGGGCAAGGGGGCGGTGGCTCAGATCCCGAGGCGCCACTGACGCTGCCCATTGAGTTCACCGACTCCCGGGACACCACCGAGGCGGTGTCCGATGAGTTTGATATCTACCCGGGCCATGAGGGGGTGGACGAGTCCGGGCCCGAGGTGGTGTATAGCTTTACCCTGGACGAGCCGGCTCGTTTGGCCGCCGCCATCGACTTCGCGGAGCCGGCCGGTGTGGACGTGGACCTGCACCTGCTCTCGTCCACGTCCCCGGTGGACCTGGTGACTCGCGGCGACACTTCCCTGTACGCCCTGCTCGAGCCCGGCACCTACTGGCTGGTGGCCGACACCTTCGTGGACGGTGGCGTCGAGCACAGCGGCCTGTACAATCTGTGGGTCAGCATCCGTCCGCGGAATCTACCCGCGGCTGTGACCTTCAACGACACCGTGCTCGCCGCCGTGGACTTCATCTACGCCAGGTACCGGCTCCTGGGCTACGACTCGGCGGTGCTCACCCACGACATATTATACCCCGGCGGCGCCGACGATCAGACCATCCACATGTCCGGCGGCGCCAAGACCATGTGCGTGGCCGCGGCCATGGAGGTCATGCTCACCGCCATGCACATCTACGCCGAGGACACGGGGGACACCACGGTGTGGGACTACCTGCCCGAGCGAAGCTGGGAGAGCCTGGCGTCGGACTGCGTCAAGGCCCACATCTGGGTCAACCACGACCTGAACACCTGGGGCACCGCCGACGCCTTGGCGATCTTCGGCATGGGTGAGACCGTGGTCTTCGAGGACCTCACGCCGGGCTCCTTCATCAATCTCAACCGCACCACGGGGTCGGGCCACGCGGTGGTCTTTTTGTCCTTCATCGACATGGTCGGCAACCAGTCCCCCGTGTACCACCCGGACGTCATCGGCTTTCGCTACTTCTCGTCCCAGGGCGGCTTAGACGTGGGCGCCGGCGGTATGGACTACCGGTACGCCATCTTCTCGGCCTACGGCAGTCCGGAGATGCCCTACAAGCGAGACATCAACGTAATTTATTCCACGGACCCCCACTACTTGAACACCGGTGTCATGTGGCACCCGGATCACTGGACCTCGCCGCTCTCCTTCAAGGCCGGCGGTCCAGTCACCTACTCCGTCTTCGACCCGCTCACCTTCGACGGCGTCACCGTAGACGACTGAGTGATCCCTGCCCCTTCGGAGCTCTCCCCATGCGAAAGACATTCCTGCTGCTGCTCGTCGTCTCCCTATTGGGGATCGGCGTTGCGTCACCAATGGCCCGCGCCCAGACAGATGTGCGCAAAGTGCCGATCCTGCAGCTCCGTCCAAGCCTGGACTACGACGGGCTTCTGACCCTGGACAGCGCCTCCACCCTGGGCCACCTGCGCTGGTCCCTGGGGGCGCAGTTCGGCTACTCCAACGACCCGCTGGTGGTCCAACGCGAAGACGGGACCGTCCTGCAGTATGTGGCGAACCAGGTCTTGGCGGACCTGTGGGTGACCCTCGGCGTGTGGCACTACTTCGAGGTAGGACTCCATCTGCCCGTGGTGGCCTACCAGGACAGCTCCACGGACACCGATCCCACTGATCCCACTGGGGCGGGAGTCAAGGATCTCGCCCCGGCCACCCTCGGAGACGTACGGCTCCTGGTCAAGGGTCGCCTTTTCAAGAAGCGAGCCATGGGGTTCGGAATGGCGCTGACCGCGGCCATCACCGCGCCCACGGGGGGCGCCCTGGAGGCCAACGGCGGCGATCGCCTGCCCACCTTCGAGCCACGGCTGGTGCTCGATTATCGCTTCGGGAACGGGACCCTCATCGCCCTGAACCTGGGAGCGCGGATCCGCGAGGAGCTGAACGTGTCAAACCTTCGGGTGGGGACCGAGATGGTCTACGGCCTCGGGTTGGAAGTGCCGGTGTACAAAACCAAGACGAAGGACGCCGGGGCGGGGACCCTCTCGGTGGTGGCGGAGGTCTTTGGCGCCGTGGGCCTTGCCGACGCCCCCGACGATCCGGACAAGAGCTTGGACTCCGAGGAGCTCCCCCTCGAGGCGCTGGGCGCCCTTCGATACCGCTTTGTGAAGGGGTGGCGGTTGACCCTTGGTGGCGGAGCGGGGCTCACCTCGGGGTACGGCAGCCCCGACTTCCGCGTGTTCTTGGGCGTCGCATACGTGTCGGGTGCCGACCGGGACGACGACGGCATTCCCGATGACCAAGATCGCTGCCCGGACGACCCCGAGGACGGGGACAGGTTCCAGGATCTGGACGGTTGCCCGGATCCGGACAATGACTCCGACGGGGTCTGCGATCCGCACCCGGTCATTCAAAAGAACCTTGGCAAGTACCGGCAACGGTGTACGGGCCTGGATCTGGCGCCGTTGGATCCCGAGGACAAGGATGGGTTCCAGGATGAGGACGGCAAACCCGATCCGGACAACGACTCCGACGGCGTGTGCGACGACAACCCGGTGATCCAAAAGAACCTCGCTCGGTACGCCAAGGTCTGTCGGGGCGTGGACAAGTGCCCCTCGGATCCCGAGGACAAAGACAAGTTCCAGGACGAAGATGGTTGCCCGGATCCGGACAACGACTCCGACGGGGTCTGCGATCCTTCGCCCGACATTCAGCGGGATCTCTCCCGCTTCGCCAATGTCTGCCGTGGCAAGGACCTGGCCCCCCTGGATCCCGAGGACAAGGATGGGTTCCAGGATGAGGACGGCAAACCCGATCCGGACAACGACTCCGACGGCGTGTGCGACGACAACCCGGTGATCCAAAAGAACCTCGCTCGGTACGCCAAGGTCTGTCGGGGCGTGGACAAGTGCCCCTCGGATCCCGAGGACAAAGACAAGTTCCAGGACGAAGATGGTTGCCCGGATCCGGACAATGATTCCGACGGATTCTGTGACCCCAACCCGGCCATTCAGCGAAACCTCGCCACCTACGCCAAGGTGTGCAAGGGGGCCGACAAGTGCCCGCTCAAGGCCGAGGTGATAAACGGCGTCCAGGACGACGACGGGTGCCCCGACGAGGGCAAGAGCAAGATCAAGGTCACCGTGTCGAAGATCGAGATCCTGGAGAAGGTGTACTTTCGCACCAGCCGGGCCAAGATCATGCGCAAGTCCTTTGGACTGCTTCGCCAGGTGGCCACGGTGCTCAAGAACAATCCTTGGGTGCTCCGTGTGCGGGTGGATGGGCACACCGACGAGCGGGGGAGCGACGCCAAGAACCTGCGGTTGTCAGGGCAGCGCGCCGATGCGGTGCGTCGGTTCTTGATCGACCAGGGCGTGGCCGCGGCCCGCCTGGGAGCCCGGGGATATGGCGAGACCAAACCCATTCGCACCGGGTGTCACAAGATGCGCCGGCGTCGGGCCCGGAACAAGTGTTGGGCCGAAAACCGGCGCGTGGAGTTCACCATCCTCAAGAGCGCCAAAGGCCTACAGGGCGGGACCACCGTCAAGAAGAAGCCCTGACTTATACTCAATCAGCGCAGCAGCGGAAGCCCGTGGAGTAGTCCCAGTGGAGGGTGTTGTGGGCGGTGGTGGCGTAGAGGCACCCCGGGCCGTTGATGGTGGTGTCCACGTAGAACCCGCCCCGGAAGGTGCCGGCCGGAGCCGCGGTCCACTCGTGGAGGTTGCCCATGAGGTCAAAGGCGCCCTCGACGCTGATGCAGCCCGGGTGGTCACCGGTGGGGGCCAGGGAGTCGGCGAGCTGGTTGATGCACGGGTGGCCCAGCTCGGACCAGATCCACGAGTCGCTGGTGCCGAAGTACTCCACCGCGGGGTGCAAGGCGCGGTGGTCGTTGCACTCACCGAGCAAGAGCGTGTCGCCGTAGGGGTAGGTCGTGGTGGGGTTTCCCTGGCAGGCCCGTAGCCACTCGGCGTCGGTGCACAGCCGCTTGGACGCCTCGGCGCAGGCGGCGGCGGCCTGATCGCCGTTGATGTACCCCTGGGGCACTGCATCCGCCAGCGACATGGCGCGTACCCGTTCGGTGCCCGGATTGTGGAAGGGCGACCAGGGCGAGGTGGTCTCGTCAGGGTGTACGAGCACCAGGGAGGCCTCGAACTGATCCACGCAGAAGGTCGCCACGGGGATCATTCCATGGGGGCAGCCGCCCACGCCGGCCGCCTCAACCAGGCCCGCGTTGGGCTGGGGGTGAGCCGACGGATCGCACTGGCCCGTGGCCGGGGTGCAACACTGGATGTTGACCGGGCCCGGACAGTAGCCCGGCGTGGAGATCCCGTCGCACAGGGTCGCGTCCACGCACACCCCCGCTACACCGTCCACCGAGCAGGCCACTGTGGCGTCTCCCTCCACCGTCGCATCATCTCCCACCGCCGCATCTCCCTCCACCGCCGCATCCGACAGGGCGGAGACATCTCCGGACACGGCCCCGTCGGAAACCAGCGCGTCCGCAGCGTCACCGCCGTCGCCGCCGCCAGCGTCACCGCCGTCACCACCGTTGCAAGCGCAGGCCCCTGAGCACACCAGAAGGGCTGCCAACAACGCTCGTGGGGGAGGAGATTGCATCGCCATCAAGTGTATCACGGCGCAGCTTTCGCCAAAGGGCGGGCTCAGACGGTGTCGAAGGTCTTAGTCTCCAGATTTCTTGCGCATAGTTGCAGCAAGAAATGCTCGGCCTTGACCAGCCGGTGCAAGCAGGCCATCAGATCGTCCACTTCCAGACGCGACAGTACTTTGCCGAAGGTGTTGTCCGCGATGCGCCCCTGCACCGTACATCCATTGCTCCTGCTTGCGGGCCATCTGCTCGGTGCGCTGCTCCACCATGCGCAGAGACTAACGCCTGCGTCACCATGGCCGCGAGAAAAGCCGCCAAAAGTGTCGCCAATTCTTCGGCGTCATGGGTGTCCGCCCGTGGCACCGATCTTCTTTTCGGGAATACCCCAAGGATCGGATCCCGGGCGATCTTTCCCCCTGCCAAAAAGAAAAACGGCACGCCCCAGCGTAAGAGGTGACTGCCAACGCTGATTGCCAGGCACCGCAGTTCGCGATGACTGGGCGTCGCTCCGCTAACCACATTCAATAGAGACATACACTGCGGTAACCGGGGGGCCTTCTGGAAAGGTCAGGACGTTACCGCAGTCTGAGCAGCCATTTACTGCGGTAACCGGGGGACCTTCTGGAGAAGGTCAGGACGTTACCGCAGTTTAACCGGCCATCTACTGCGGTAACGGGGGGACCTTCTGGAA
>JAOZUO010000254.1:0-2128 GCA_029938605.1 Deltaproteobacteria bacterium
GCTTTGAGCGGCTCACAATTGTAATGCCCCCGGCTTTGCCGGGGGATATTTACTACCGCGACCCGGAAGTCTGTTCCGGGTTTCGACGGCTCCGAACGCCGATGGCTGCGTTGCTCCTCTGTTGCGTACTCCCGGTACGCGCCCTCGTCGCGCCTTGCCCTCGTCGCTCGGCCCTCGCCGAAAACCCGAAACGCTTTTCCGGGTCGTGGTACTAGGCTGCTGCTCGCCGGGCTGCTGCTCGCCGCGCTCCTGGTGCCGGTGGTGCTTGCGACCGGCGGCTGCGCCATGCCTGCGCCCATGGGCTACATGGCGCCGGGACCCCAGCGCGCGGGGAAGGTTGTGGTCGGAGTCCAGGCCGGCGCCGGGGGAGGAGGTTCCGCGGTGGCCGGTGGCGGCGCGTTGCACGTCGAACCCTTCGCCTCTGCCCACACGTCTCTTCCGATCACGGTGGCTTTTGTCGGTGGCCTGGGGCTGGAGAGTGGCTTTCTGGACGAATCCAACAGCACCCGTTGGTACGGCCAGGCGCGCTTTGGGGTGCGTCACCGGTTCCACCGCTACTGGATCCTGGGAACCGGGCTCACCCCCAGCATGGCGTGGGTGGAAACCAGCCTCGACGGGGGGGACGAAACGTATCACAGCGAAGGGTTTCAGGGCGACCTGGGTTTGGACTTCGAGTGGGCGTACAGCCGTCGCTTCAGACATTTCGGCTTCTCCTTCACTCAGCGTCTCACCTGGAACACCATCTCGCTGGTGGCTGTGTACCTGACCAACGAGGGGACCTTCGCTTTCTACGGAGCCAAGGACGCCTGGGCCTTCACCATGACCGCCGGCTTTGGGTTGGGTATCCCTCTGGTGCCCTGGGCCTCGATGGCCCTGGGCTTCGTGTTCTTCCTTTGACATGAGACGCAACGAAGGACAGATCGGGTGTGAGTGAGATGACTACCCATGCAATCCGCTGCTGGCTCCTTTCGGCCCTGCTCGCGTCACTGCCCAACATGGGCGGGTGCTACTTCTATGGCGAAACAGACGGATCCCTCGGACCGGACAATGCACCGCCACCGGCCGGTCCCAACGTGCTGGACACGACGTCGGGCGGTTTTCACACCTGCGCTCTACTCAACGACGGCACCGTACGCTGTTGGGGAGGAAACTTTAGTGGGGAGCTGGGAGTCGCGCCATCGGAGGACCGCGCCGGCGCCGAGGATGTCCCGAACCTGGCGCAGGTGGTGAGCCTGTCGAGCGACAGCAGTCATACCTGTGGACTGGGGTCGGATCACACCGTGCGGTGCTGGGGGGGCAACACCATGGGCCAGCTCGGCTTGCCCGATACCGACGCGCACGTGGGGCCGGTGACGGTTGCGGGACTCACCGACGTCGTGCAGCTCGACGTGGGCTACGGCTGGAGCTGCGCCGTGCGTGACGACGGCACGGTGTGGTGCTGGGGAGGCACCGGCGTACTGTCCGGTATCGGGCTGGGCATCGAACAGGTGGCAGATGCTACCGACATGGTCCAGGTATCGGTGGGCCAACAGCACGCTTGCACCGTCCACCAAAGCGGTAGCGTGTGGTGCTGGCTCGAAACCAACGACCCCCCGCGTATGGCCACCGAGGTCTCCGGGCTCGGGGACGTGCTGAGCATCAAGGTGGCGCGGTACCACTACTGCGTGGTCTTCCATGATCGCACCATGCGTTGCTACAGCATGGGTCACCTTTCCCTGTCGGTGGACACGCCCGACGCCGTCGTGGACGTCTGTGGGGGGGAGGGTCACACCTGCGTCGCCCGCGAGGACGGCTCTGTCTACTGTTGGGGCGACAACGAATACGGCCAGCTCGGCGACACCACCTGGAGTGACCGCGCAGACCCGGTGCGGGCGGTGGGCATCATCGACGCCGTGGGGGTCTCCTGCGGCCCCTATCAGACCTGCGCAACCCACCAGTCCGGGGCGGTCTCCTGCTGGGGTTGGAACACCTCCGGGCAGGTGGGCGACGGCACTTTAAAACACCGCAACAGGCCGGTGTGGGTCACCCAGTGGTGACCCGGAAGGGGGGCTCGGAACAGGCGCTAGGGAGGGTTAGCGGATCCGCTCGTCCTCCATGCGGAAGGAGAGGACCTCGCCCAGGCCGGCGG
>JAOZUO010000254.1:2228-7110 GCA_029938605.1 Deltaproteobacteria bacterium
TAGCGGATCCGCTCGTCCTCCATGCGGAAGGAGAGGACCTCGCCCAGGCCGGCGGCCAGGTGGGCGCCGTCGGGGGTGGTGATGTCCGCCGACAGTCGCAGGGTGTAGCTTTGACCGGGTGTCAGGGGGGTCAAGGGCAGGACACGGAGGCGGTTCTCCGCGGCGTTGTAGCGCAGGTCGATGGGTACCGGGCCCGCTTCGGTCTCCAGGGAGATGGCCCCGACGGTGAGCGTCTCGGCGTCTACGGCTTCGGAGAAGTACAGGATCATCTCGTCGGGGTCGGTGATGAGGAAGGCCCGGCCGAGGGTCAGGGACTGGCGGGTGGTGAAGGGAACCCGGAGTAGGCCGGAGGTTTCCCAGACGCTGTTCAAGCTCTCGTCGTATCGTAGCCCGGCGTAGGCGTTGCCGTCGGTGTCGGTGAGGGTGGCCAGGTCCAGCTCCAGCTCGTAGTCGGCCTGGGGCGCCAGGCGCGCTGTGGGGCGCAGGACGATGCGATGGTTGGAGTCCTCCAGGTCCAGGGTGGCCTCCACGAGCTGACCATCGGACTTGCGGCGAAGGCGAACGGTATGGACGGTCACGGTGGCCCGATCCGCCGGGCGCTCCAGCTCGATGGTCAGGGGCTGGTCCACGGCCACCGAGGAGCTTCCCAGATCCGGGGTGATCCGGTCGATGACCGGGGGCGAGGCCGACGTAGCCACACTGAGCAGCGCGGCGCCACCCAGCAGCAGTACCACCAGGAACGTCCGTCCGGTGTTTTGTCTGCGGTGCGTGGTGTGGTGCGTCATGGCGTTGCTCCTGGGCTGCTTTCGGTCACCTGACAGTGCAACCGGGATGCCAAGGCCTGGGGAGTAGATGATACCTGGTTGAATTTATGCAGGTTTTGGAGATGCTAGCCCGGTGTTTGGGCTGTGTTTGGGCTGGGACGGATTGGAGCGTTGGGCGGGTCTGTGACAGCAATGTCAGGGTTGGACAATCAGGACCCCGCGACGGTCATGGTCTTGACGCGGAAGGTGGGGGAGGCGGTGGAGGAGCGATGGTCCAGGTCATTGGCCACACCGTCCACCCCCAGGAGCAGCTCGTCCAGGGTGGCCGAGATGGTCACCTCCGAGACGGGGAAGGCGCGCTTCCCCTTTTCGATCCAGAACCCCTCGGCCCCCTTGGAGAAGTCTCCGGTGACCGGGTTGAAGCCAAAACCCATGAGGCGGGTCACGTAGAAGGCCCGGTCCGTGTCGGCCAGCAAGTCCTCGGGGGTGATATCTCCGGGCACAAGGGTGAAGTTGGAAGAGGTCACCCCGGGGGGGCCGGAGATTCCGCGTCCGGCGCTCGCCGTGGAGGGGCGCCCCAGCCGTCGCCCGGCGTAGGTGTCACAGAGGAAGCCGGTGAAGGCGCCCCTGTCCACCACCACGTTTTTCCGGCTGGCGAGCCCCTCTCCATCGAAGGGGCGTGAGCCCGGCCCACCGGGCACGAGGGGATCGTCCACCACGGTGACGAGACCAGAGGCGATGGGAGTCTTCTCGCGATCCAGCAGGTAGGTGGAGCGGCGATAGGCGGCGTCTCCGCTGACCACTCCGAAGAGGGTGGACAGGACCTGGGAGCCGGCCTCGGGGGAGAAGATCACTGGCACCTGGCAGGTGTCGATCTTCCGCGCGCCGAGCTGCTCCACGGTGCGACGGGCCGCCTCAGCGCCGATGTCCTGGGGGGAGGCCAGTCGGGACAGGTGGCGGCGACCATCCCACCAGTGACCGTTGCGTTTCTTGCCGTCGGCGTCGTCAGCCACGGGCTCGACCACCAGCGAAGCGAAGGTCCCGCCATAGCTGCCGGTGAACCCGCCTGAGGTGACCAGGATGCGTTGTCCCGTGGCGATGGAGCAGGTGGCGCCTTCGGAGTTGGTGATGCGTGGGTCGTGGTCCCGGGCGGCCTGCTCTCCGGCGATGGCCATGGCCAGGGCCTGGTCCGCGTCCACCTTGGCCATGGCCGGATCGTGGATGTCCAGGTCAGGGCGATCCGCGGCGGTGGCCAGATCCCCGGGGTCCGGGGGGGTGGAGTTGGGGTCGGGCTCACTGAGCCGGGCCGCATCCACTGCCTGGGCGGCGAATTCGTCTAAGGCCGCGGGGGCGAGGTCCGCGGTGTGACACACGGCCGAGCACTGATCGCGGATCACGCGCAGCCCCAGGGCTCGGCTTGAGGCCTGGAGTACCAGCTCGGGCTTGCCCAGCCGAATCTTCGCGGTCAGCTCACGGTGGGTCACCAGCAGCACCTCCGCCGTGTGGGCGCCCAGGTCCTGGGCGCGGGCTACGACGGCCTGGGCAGTGGCGATCAGGCGGTCTGTGGAGTCGCTCTGGGAGTCGCTTCTGGAGTCGCTCTTGGAGTCGTGTTTGGAGTCGCTCATGCCTGGGTTCCTCCCACGGTGATGCCATCGAGCTTGAGGGTTGGCGTGCCCACGCCCACGGGGACGGACTGGCCCTCCTTTCCGCAGGTCCAGATGCCGTCGGCGGCGGCGAAGTCCGTGCCCACCATGGACACCCGGGTGAGTACATCCGGGCCGTTGCCGATGAGATTCACCCCTCGCAAGGGTGCGGTGATTTTACCTCCCTCAATGAGGTAGGACTCGGTCAACGAGAAGACGAAGTCGCCATTGGAGATGTTCACCTGACCGCCCGAGAAGTGGCAGGCGTAGATGCCGCGATCCACGGACCGGATGATCTCCTCGGGGTCGCTTTGGCCGGCGAGCAGAAAGGTGTTGGTCATGCGCGGGTACGGGGTGACCGTGAAGTCCTCCCGGCGGCCGTTGCCCGTAGGATGGGCGTCCATGAGACGCGCGCTCAGCCGGTCGTGCATGTAGCCCCGGAGGATGCCTTTTTCAATGAGCACCGTGCGGCGCCCCTGCAGTCCTTCGTCGTCTACGTTGATGGATCCCCTGGCCCCGGTCACGGTGGCGTCGTCCACCACGGTGCACAGGTCCGAGGCCACCGCCTCGCCTACGCGTCCGCTGTAGTTGGAGGTGGCCTTGCGGTTGAAGTCCGCTTCCAGGCCGTGCCCCACGGCTTCATGCAGCAGGATGCCCGAGTCCCCGGGGCCGAGCACTACGGTCATCTCCCCCGCGGGGGCCTCCTGGGCGTCCATCATGGCCAGGGCGATGCGCGCCGCCTCCCGGCCGATCTCCTCGGGACGTTGGCCTTCGAAGTAGGATAGCCCCTGGCGACCGCCACCGCCCGAGGAGCCGGACTGTCGCTTGGCCCCCTGCTCGGCCACCACGCGCACGAAGAAGCGAAACAGGGGCTGCTCGTCGGTGACCAGTCGTCCGTCACTGGTGGCCACCAGCACGCGGCGGAGTCCCTCGCCCAGGGTGACCTGCACCTTGCTCACGGCCGGATCGTAGGCCCGCGCCGCCGCGTCGGCCCGGCGAATGAGCGCGAGCCGGTGGTCGTCGGGCGCCCAGAGCGTGGGGGTGTCCACCGGGTAGTAGTCGGGACGGGAACTGGCGGACACTGCCACGGCCTCGGTGGCGCCACCACCGGTGGCGATGGTGCCGGCGGTGCGCGCCGCTTCCCGCATGGGAGCCTCTTCGAGATCCTGGGCATAGGCGTAGCCGGTGGCCTCACCATCCACCACGCGCGCGCCCATGCCGAGGCTCACTCCGCGGCCCACATTCTTGACGCGGCCGTCCTCGAAGGTGAAGCTGCCCGATTGGTTGTGCTCGAAAAACAGGTCCGCGTAGTCGCCTCCCCGGCTCAGGGCTTCGCCGAGTAGTCGGTCACACTGGTGGGCGTCGGCTCCGGGTCCAAAGACCGAGGTCCGAGAGGCAGAATCGTTCATGGGGTGCTCCTGGAGAATCGACCCTATTTGTTGCGGCGTTATTTTTTGCGTGGCGAGGTGGGCTTGCGGCGTGGGCGTTCCGTGCGCCGGTTATCCGATCGGCGGCGGGTGGTGGAGGCTGATCGTCCGCGTGGCTTGTCCCGGCCGCGGCCGGCTCCCCTGCCCGAGCCCAACGTATTGCTGCCGCGGCTGCTGATGTTCTTGTGCTCCAAGCCCGCCGTGGCGCGGAGCTTGCCTATCTCCCTGGCTGTGAGCATGCGGAAGTTGCCGGGGTGGAGGTCGTCCACCTTGAGGCCGGCGAACTCGCTGCGCAGAAGCCGCATGATCGTCAGCTCCAGGGTCTCGCACATGCGCCGGATGAGCCGGTTGCGCCCCTCGTGTACGGTGATGTCCAGCCAGGTGTGGCTGCGGGTCTCGGCGCGCACCAGCACCTTGGCCTTTGCGCTGCGACCGTCCTCGAGGTCCACGCCGGTGCCCAGGACCGCGAGCTGGTCCTCGCTCACCGTGCCGCGCACCCGTACGAGGTAGCGCTTGGGCACATGGCGGCTCGGGTGGGTGAGGGCGTGGGCGAGGTCCCCGTCGTTGGTGCACAGCAGGGCGCCCTCGGTGTAGAAGTCCAGCCGGCCCACGGGGAAGAGCCTGGATCCGTCCTGGGGAAGCAGGTCCACGATGGTGGGGCGACCCTCCGGATCGTCGAGGGTGGTCACCACACCTTTGGGTTTGTGAAGCAGCAGGTAGGTCAGATCCTCGGCTCGTATGCGCTTGCCGTTGACCTCCACCCGATCCTTCCGGGGGTCCACCTTGGTGCCCAGGGTAGTGACCACCTTGCCGTTGACCCGGACATGTCCGTCGGTGATGAGGGTTTCGGATTTACGGCGGGAGGCCACGCCGGCCTGGGCGAGGAACCGCTGCAGTCGGATGGGGTCGGTCATGATGTTGGTGGATCCTCCGCCGGATCGTCCGGCGTCTGGGGTCGTTTTGGAGGCTCCACCGGTGGGGGTGGGGAGTCGCCGTCGGCGGTGGGCGTCTCGCCGTCGGCGGTGGGCGTCTCGCCGTCGGCGGTGGG
>JAOZUO010000254.1:7210-8377 GCA_029938605.1 Deltaproteobacteria bacterium
CGTCGGCGGTGGGCGTCTCGCCGTCGGCGGTGGGCGTCTCGCCGTCGGCGGTGGGCGTCTCGCCGTCGGCGGTGGGTGTCTCGCCTTCCTCTGCCTGCGCAGCGAGTCTGGCCTCCTCTTCGGCCTTCTTTTTGCGGCTATACCGGGTGGCCACGAGCTGCTCGATGGAGTTGAGCATACGTCCGGCCTCGGGACTGGTGGCGCCGGCCTCGACCTCGGCCTGGGCCATCTTCTTGAGGGAGCGTTTGACGCGGTCTGCGCCCCGGGCCGCGTCCGACGCCTCCGCCAGGGCCTCAAACACCTCGTCGTCCCCTTCGTCCATTTCGTCGAACTCGTCTTCCCCGGCGGCGATCTCCTCGGGGGTGATCTCCGGCGGCTCGTCCGGGCGGGACGGCGGGAGAGGCCGGTCATCGCCGCCCTCTTGTTCGTCTTGGGAGGCGGTGGGGTCGCCGTCGGCGGGCGGCTGCCCGTCCCTGGGGGCGGCTTCGGCGGTGGACTCATCCTCGGGCTGGGGCTCGTCCTCGTCCTCCTCGGCCTGGGTGGCGGCCAGCTCGGCCACGTCCCGCAGGGGTGGCAGCTCGCTCAGACTCGAGAGGCTGAAGAAGGAGAGGAACTCATGGGTGGTGCCGTAGAGGAAGGGCCGGCCGGGCTCCTCCCTGCGGCCCAGGATGCGTACCAGATCTCTGGACAGCAGTTGCTTGAGGGCGCCTCCGGAGTCCACGCCGCGGATCGTGTCGATCTCGGCCCGGGTCACCGGCTGGCGATAGGCTACTACGGCCACCACCTCCAGGGACGCTCGGCTCATGCGTACGGGCTTGATCTCTTCGAGTCGGCGCACCCACCGGGCGTTCTCCGAGTGGGTTCGAAGCTGGAATCCTCCATCCACCTCCACCACCGTAATTCCGGAATCGGCGCGCAGCTTCACCAGCGCCCGCAAGACCCGCCGAACCCGCGCCGGGCTCCTTTCACCAAGCAACTTCTGGAGTTGGGAAGGCTTCAGGGGTTTCTCCGAAGCAAGAAGCAGGCTCTCCATAATGGAAATCAACCGAGGCGGCACATCGTCATCCACCACCAACCGGGTCTGTTTCCCCTCTTTCCCTAACTCCAACTCCCCCTCTTCTTCTTTCTCTTCCTCTTCCTCTTCCTCCCCCTCTTCTTCTTTCTCTT
>JAOZUO010000020.1:0-12855 GCA_029938605.1 Deltaproteobacteria bacterium
CTTTGAGCGGCTCACAATTGTAATGCCCCCGGCTTTGCCGGGGGATATTTACTCTCGATCTTCTTTTATGGGAGTCGGTAGCGGGCTACGGACTGTAGGAGGTGGGCGAGGTCGTCGGGGGAGACGGTGCGGTCTACGGCGTCGGTCTCTACTGCCTGGCGCGGCATGCCGTAGACCACGGCGGTCTCTTCATTCTGGGCTACGGTCAGGGCGCCGGTGTTCCGCAGTAGCCCCAGGCCGGTGGCGCCGTCTCTTCCCATGCCTGACAACAGCGCTCCGAAGCAGTCCCGACCGTAGGCACGGGCTGCCGATTCGAAGAGCCGGTCGATGGAAGGCGTGTACTCGGTGGAGGAGGTTGGGGGGTATAGGGCCACGGAGCCATCTGAGCGCAGCTCCAGGTGGCGATCGTCGGGGGCCACGTGCACCGTGCCCGGCTCGAGGCGTGTGGTGTCGGTGACCAATTTGGTTGTGAGCTCCAGGCAGTGGTCCAGCCAACGCACCAGTCCGCCCACGAAGCCCCGGGCGATGTGCTGGGCGATGACGATGGGCAGGGGATAGGTCGCAGGTAGCTGGCCGAGGGTGTGGGCCAGCACGGCCGGGGCGCCGCTGGAGCCGCCGATGCAGATCACCCTTGGGCGGCGGTGCCGGGGTGATCCGGTGGGAAGACTGGGCCGAGGGGCGGGCGTCGAACCCTTGGGTGCGGGCGTCGTCGCCTTCTCTGCCGATGTGGTGGGTATTTGTACCGGGTCGAAGCCCCCCGTCTGAGGGCGTACTCCTGGGCTTGCGATGCGGGTCAACACCCGGATCAGGGCGCGCTTGACCTCGGCATAGCCATCGCCGCCCATGATCCCCCGGGGCTTCTCGATGATCTCCACGGCGCCGGCGCGCATGGCCTCGAAGGAGGTGTTCAGGTCCCGATCATTGACCAGGGAGCTGATGATCACGATGCGCGTGGGACACCGGGCCATGATCTGCCGGGTGGCCTCCACGCCGTCCATGCCCGGCATGAAGACGTCCATGGTCACCAGGTCAGGCCGCAGGGCGCAGCACTGGTCCACCGCGCTGGCGCCGTCGCCGGCCACCCCCACCACCTCCAGGCCCGGCTCGTTGGCCAGGAGCATGGTGAGCGTCCGCTGCACCACGGGGGAGTCTTCAACAATGAGGATACGGATCATCGTGGCATGGCCGTCACAATAACTGGTTGATGGTGGACACCAGCTCATGCTGGGTCAGGTTCTTTTTTACAACATAGGCATCGGCCCCGCTCGCCATTCCCTGCTCTATGTCTTCGGGGGAGCCCAGGGAGGTGATCATGATCACCGGCAGGTGCGCCAGGGTCGCGTGGGACTTCAGGGTGCGGGTCAGCTCGAAGCCATTCATGTGGGGCATCTGGGCATCGGTGATCACCAGATCGCAGCGGCTCCTCCCAAGGACATCCAGGGCGTCGAAGCCGTCGGTGGCGGTCAGTACCTTGTAGCCGGCTGACTCCAGCAGGGAGCGCTCCAAGGAGCGGGTGGCGATGGAGTCGTCCACCACCAGGATCACCCGCTCAGCCAACCCCGAAGACGTGTCGGGCGTGGTTGAACCCGCCCCCACGGCCTGGGCGCGGCTCCCGGCTGCACGCACCAGGTCCCCGGGGTTGAGGACCAGCGCCAGGTCCCCGTCACCCAGCAGCGCGATGCCGGATACGGCGGGTACACGCTCCAGGAGATCGCCCAGTGGCTTGACGATGATCTGCGTATACTCGAGCACGTCGTCCACGGTCAGGGCCCAGCGGCGGTCACCGAATTGTAACACCACCGCCGTGCGTGTGCTCTGGGGCGCCCAGGTCGGTGATGCCATACCGATCAGGTCCTGGAGGGGGGTCACGGGCACATGGCCGCCGCCGAATTCCACGACCTCTCCGTGGCCCAGATCCAGCAGGTCCGCCGGCTGCAGGATCAGCACCTTCTGCACGTTCGCCGCCGGAATCGCCAGGGGACGGTTACCCAACGACACCAGCAGGCAGCGCACCGTGGACATGGAGAGGGGGAGTCGCAGGGAGATGGTGGTGCCCTGCCCGGCGGAGGTCTCCAAGCGAACCTCTCCGCCGACGCGATCCATGGTGTGCTTCACCACGTCCAGACCTACGCCGCGACCTGAGACCTCGGAGACCTGGCGCTGGGTGGAGAAGCCGGAGTCGAAGAGTCGGTCAGTCAGCTGATCATCGGTGAGCTCGTCCACCTCCTTGGGGGGGCGTCCCGCCTCCACCAGGGTCTGGCGGACGGCGACGAGATCGATTCCTCGACCGTCATCCCGTATGGAGAGCTCCACCGAGTCCCCCAGGTGTCGCGCTCGCACCTCCACCAGTCCGGTGGGAGGTTTCCCCGCGGCCTGCCGCTGGTCTTCTGATTCGATGCCGTGATCTACTGCGTTGCGTATGAGATGCACCAGCGGCTCAGTCAAGGCGTCGAGCACCCGTCGATCCACGGCGTACTCCCCCCCTTGGAATCGTAGCTCCACGGGCTTATTCGTGGTCCGCGAAACCTCGCGCACCTGGCGCCGCAGCTTGACGTGTAGCGAGTCGAGGGTGGCCAGGCCCATGCGGCCGACCTCCTCCTGAGCCTTCCGGATCCTCCGCGACAGCCCCTGCATGTCGCGATGGAAGTGCTCAGTGGCCGCTTCCAGTCGTACGTTCATCAGGTTCGCCAGATCCTCGGTGTCGTCGGCCACCGAGGAGGTGGACTCACTGCGCAGCGTCTGGACGCCGGTCAGGAGCTGATCCAATCCATGACGTAGCCGACTGAGCTCCTGACCCATGGTCTCGGCTTGCACCTGGGCTTCGAACAGGTCGTCCACTTGAGCGGTCAGGCTGTTCAGGGCGTCGACCGCTACCCGGATGAAGGCGTCCTGACCCTCGGGGGCGGATCGGCTGGGCTCCGGCATTGTCCTCGGGGGGGAGGTTTCAGGGGCTTGCACCACCACCTTGTCGACCTGAGACCGAGGCTCGGTGGGCGGACGGGGAGTGGGTGAAGTGTCGCAGGCGGCGAGCCACTGCTCGAGGGTCGTCAGGGTGGCTTGCTCCTCGATGGTCAGGGTGTCGTCTCCGGGCTTGGACAGGTTGACCCCCTCCCGGATGACGTCGAGCCCACCGAGCAGCAGGTCCATGGTGGCCGGTGTGAGGGTCTGGTCCCCCCGCTTGATCACGCCGATGACGTCCTCGATTCGATGGGTGAGCCGGGCCACCCTCTCGAAACCGAGCAGGGCCGCCGAGCCCTTGAGGTTATGGGCCTGCCGGAAGGCTTCGATGAGCAGCTCCTCGTCGGCGCCCTTCTCCTCGATTTCGAACAGGATCTCCGCCAACCGTTTGACGTGTTCGAGCCCTTCGGCGCGGAAGATCTGCTCCAACTCCACGAGCTGGTCAGGGTCGAGATCGTCGTTGAAGCTCACGGTCGCTCCTGGGTGCGGGGATCTGCCCGCTGCCTGCCGGGTTGCCCGGCGGCGAAGTGATCAGCGGCCACCAGACTCTCCATCGACAGGATGACCACGCCGTCGGCGGTGACACCGGACACGTAGGGGCGTTGGCTGGGATCCATGTTGTCCGGGGGCGGGCGCACTGCCTCGGGGTCCAGGCGGAGGACTCCGTCCACGTCCTCTGCCTGAATTGCGAATCGCTTGGAGCCGGCCCCGACGATCAGCGCGTAGTCCGCATCGTAGACCCCCTCGGCACCTCGGTCGAAGAAGTGACGCAGGCTCACCAGCGTGATGGATTGACCTTGCCGGCGGATGATGCCCTGTAGGTGCGGTGGGGTCATCGGTACGGGGTAGATGTCACCGATGCGGATGATGGCCTCCAGCCGGTCCAGATCTACGCCGTAGGGCTTTCCGAGCAACGTGAACACGAGGACCCGACGCCAGTTATGGCGACTCTTGGTGCGACGGCGGGGCCGGGCCAGTCCCTGGGCTCGCCGGTCCAGCACGGTCTGTTCGGATGGGGTCATTGCCATGACTACCTCGTCTCCATCTCGGTGCGAAGGAAGCGGAGCCGCTGGTCGAGGATCTCGTGTAGGCGCCCCGCGGTGAGTCCTCCGGTCTCCTCGAGTACTTCGTCCGGGAACCGTGCCTGGAGCAGCTCATGGGCGTTTTGGAAGCACCGCTGGGCCACGGACCAGTCCTGGCTCCGTTCAGCCACGACGCCCTTGAAGTAATGGGCCACCACGAAGTCGCGCTTCAAAAACAGCGCCTGCCGCAAGGACTGTTGTGCCTGGGCGCGCAAGCCGGCCTGATCGGCTACCAGGGCGCGCAGAAAATGCACACGGTGATCCAGCCTCCCCGACCTCTCGGCCAGACGCTGCAAGCTGGTGAGGGCGGCGGCCGCCTGTCCGGTGTTTGCCTGGACCCGGGCGCGATTGAGCGCATCCTCGGTCTGCTCCTCTGCCGGCGGTGTTGTGGTGCGTTTTGGTGTCAGGTGTCTTTGGGTAGAGCGTTTCTTCGGTGGCGCCACCGCACCACCGGTTGTGGTGGCGCCGGGTGGTACGGATCGCACGGCCAGCCCCGGGATCAGTTGTGTCTCCGAAGTCCGGTGCGGCTTGGGACAGGTGGGCTTGCGATAGTAGAAGGTGCCGCACTTGTATTCGGCATCCAACGCGCCGAGGGCGGGATAGGAGTCCACGTGGCCCACAAAGAGGTAGCCTCCCGGTCGCAGCGCCCCGATGAGCCTGGTGATCACCCGATCACTGTCGGGGCGATCAAAGTAGATGAGTACATTGCGGCACAGGACCAGGTCGAATCCCCCCGGTGGCAGGTTGGGCGGATCCAGGTCTACGGTGAGGTTGTGCTCGGCCACGGTGACACGCCGCTTCAGCTTCGCCACCAGCTGATGGCTGTAGTCGCTACTGGGGTCGTAGCTATTGGTGCGGGTGAAGTAGCGTTCCACGAGCTCGGGCTCCAGGCTCCGCAGGGACCAGCGTGAGTAGACGGCTTGTCGAGCCCGCTCCAGGAACTGGCGGTTCAGGTCCGAGCCACGGATGTGGATGGACCAGCGGTCCAGCATCGGAAAGTGCTGGTCCAGCAACATGGCCAGGGAGTACGGCTCCTCCCCGGTGGCGCAACCTGCTGACCAGAAGGAGAGCTTCCGATGAGCCCCGGCGTCGCGTATCAATGTCGGAATCACATGTGTCCGCAGGGCCTTGAAGTGTGGCCGGTTGCGGTAGAAGTAGGTCTCTCCCACGGTGAGCTCTTCGGCCAGTTCCTGCAGTCGCTCCGGCGAGCGTGCCAGGTCGGCCAGGAGCCCGGCGCCGTTGAGACCGGGGCGCAGCCACTGTGCGAGCTTCAGCTCCACCTCCTGGCGTTTTTTCGAGGAGAGGTGGAGCCCTGCGTGGCCTTTCACCAGGCGCTGTAGCTGCATGTACTCGTCGCTGCGCAGCTGCTTTGGGCGGCGGCCTGGGAAGGGTCCTTCAGGGCTCATGGCGATCACGTGCTCCCTTCCCCCGGGTCGGGGAGGCTCACCAGCTCAGCGGCCACAGCCACGAAGAGGGGCTCGAGCACCAGGGCCGTTCCCTCGACGGTGCGGGCCACGCCCGCGCAGCGTAGGCCACCGGGTAGGACCTCCTCGGTGGGGGAGAAGTCAGCCGGCTCGACCTGCGTTACGTCCACCACTTCGTCTACCCGCAACCCCACCTTCAGTGGCGGAAGCCGGCAGAACACGACCGCCTGGGACGCTCGGATGGGCTCCACCGGCTCCCCCAACAGCCCCCGCGCATCGAGCACCGCCACCGGGTTTCCGTGGTAGTCCGCCAGGCCGAGCACCGCCGTCACCGCCGAGTCGGTGGGCGTGAGCGTCACCATGCGCACCACCTCCTCCACCCGGTCCATGGGGAGCGCCACGAGCCGCTCGCCCAGGCGCACCAGCAGCAGGGACGTGGATTGCGACCTCTGTCGTTGCCCCGCCACCTGGGCTCCGGTGACCAGGTTTCGCTTCAGCCCGGCGATGCGCTGTTCGAGCTGACGGATCTCGTCCATCTGTCGCAGCGTTTCCTTCCAGGAACCTGCGTCCGGGTCGGCGCGGTGGCTCTGGGGGGCCTCGGACGGATCTTGGGCGTCGCTCAACGCGGTGTCTCCTCTCAATCGATCAGCTTTCGTAGTTGGGCCCTGGCCTGGGCGAAACGCATGAGCTGGGACACCTTGCCCAGCAGCACCTCCCCGTCGATGGGCTTGGTGACATAGGC
The DNA here is from genome assembly GCA_029938605.1 of Deltaproteobacteria bacterium. Classification (GTDB taxonomy): domain Bacteria; phylum Myxococcota_A; class Polyangia; order HGW-17; family JAJRWW01; genus JAJRWW01. The sequence continues at coordinate 6,207 of JAOZUO010000020.1, forward strand.
GTCGCATCCTGCGTCGAAGGCACTGCGTACCTGCACCAAATCGTCGGAGCTGGTGACCATGATGATCTTGATGCGCTTTGTTGGGTCGTTCCCCTTGAGCCGGCGACAGCACTCCACTCCATCCATGATGGGCATATTGATGTCGAGCAGCACCAGGTCGGGAAGCTCTTTGGTGGCCTTCTCCAGGCCCTCTTGGCCGTCCACGGCGAGCATGACCCGGTATCCGGCTCCCTGGAGCAGCTTCTGTTCGAAGTGGCGGACCGTCTGGGTGTCGTCTACCACCAGGACTGTGTGGGTCATGTCTCCTCCAAAAACGTCAAGCCAGGGTCTAGCGCGGTTTCTTCTCAAGGGAGGATCCGTGCAACATCAGTGCCACGATCTCGCGACGGCGCCGGATCGGCTCTTGGCACCTTTCTTGAATGGTGCAGGTACCCGAACTGCTGCGCTCGGTTGAGTAGCGCGTGAAAGGGTTAAGGCAGACGATGCAAGTCCAGTTCAAATTTGGTTCGACGTTTTTTTCGAGCATGAAGGGCAGGCTCACCCTGGGTGTGGCGTTGCTCCTTATGCCCGTGGCCATGGTGCTGCTCTACGTAACCGACTCCCTGGTGAGCGACCTCGACCGGGAGCTGGTGGGGGCCCTCAAGGACCGGGCCGCGGCCAACGTCAAGACTGTGGGGGGCTCGGTGGCCTTTGAGATGGCCACCAAGGAGAAGAAAGGCGCCCGGGCCAAGCTGACGAAGTTCCGAAAGGCCAACGCCGAGACTCAGTCCCTGGCGGTGGTCACCGTGACCGGTAGGTCCTTTGTGACCTCGGGCAAGGAGGTGGATGCGGTCGGGCTTTTAGACGATCACCCGGAGCTGAAGAAGATGGGGGGTGCCTCGCTTGCGGGGGATTTGATGGTGGCTGTCTGGCCCATCCACACCGACGGAGAGAAGAAGGTCGTCGGCTATGTGGTCTACACCGAGTCCCTGGCGACCTACCGGGCCAAGGTGAAGCGGTTGGTGACCATTGTTTACGGGGTGACCGTCGGGCTGTTTCTGATCGTTCTGCTCGGGGTGTTTTTCATCGGCCACCGCACAGCGGCCCCCATCAACCGCCTGGTGGTGGCGGCCCAGAAGATCGCGGAAGGGGATCTCCAGCACATCGACATTCCGGTGGCGGGATCCTTGGAGACCCGGCGACTGGCCGACTCCATCCGATCCATGGCCGAGGCCCTCCAGGGCCAGGTGAGCAGCATCAAGCAGCTCACGTCCAATGTCTCCACCGTGTCGCGGGAGGTGGCCGGCGCCATGGCGCACCTGGCCTCCTCCGCCGTGCAGCAGGCGGCGGCGGTAACCGAGACCGCCTCCACCGTGGAGGAGATGGAGAAGGCCGGCCAGAGCGCCGCCAACAACGCCATTCAGATCACCGAGTCCTCGGAGAAGACCACCGAGGGCTCCGTCCGGGGGCGGCAGGCGGTGGAGCGCACGAGCGCGCTCATTGTTCGCATCCAAAATGACTCCCAGACGATCTCTTCCAAAAGCCGGGAGCTGCTGAGCACCATAGAAGAGGTGAGCAAGACCATCTCCTCGGTGAACGACATCGCGGAGCAGTCCAAGATCCTGGCGGTAAACGCCTCCATCGAGGCGGCCAAGGCCGGGGAGTACGGGGCCGGCTTTGCCGTGGTGGCCCAGGAGGTCAAGGATCTCGCCCTGCAGTCCAAGGAGGCCACGGTGCAGATCAACTCGATTTTGGGTACGGTTCGCAAGGCCATCGAGGCCATGGTCGCCACGTCCCAGGAGGGGGCCGAGCGCACGGAGGAGGGCGTGAAGGTCATCGCCAACGCGGGGGCCATCGTCAACGATCTCAGCGAGGCCATCGCGGAGAACTCAGACCTGGCCAACGTAATCGCCTCATCCATCAAGCAGCAGTCCATCGGCTTGACCCAGATCGCCACGGCGGTGGATCAGATCAGCACCACCGCCTTGGAGAACCAGGACATCAGCCGCAACATCAACGACGAGACCATCCACCTGACCAGCGCCGTGGAAGAGCTCAAGCAGCTGGTGGATCACTGGAAGACTCCTGACACCGTCAAGGAACCCTCCTCCTTCGATGCTGCCTCCTCCGATACTGCCTCCTCCGATGCTGCCTGACCCGCCGATTTCGAACTTATAAAAATTGTCGGAAATTTCGATAGCTGAGGGAACAAAACCGTGCCAGATCGCTGTCTGGGTACTCCGATCCGATGAGGATCTCAGCCCCAAAGCTCAGAGATTCTCAAGTGTTCGGATTGTGACATTGGGGGGCGTGTTTGGTGTTCTGTCGCATTTTCTTTCGTATCGGATAATGCAGCAGTGCTTTGGGGACGTCGGGTATTGGTAGGCGGGCTTTTTTGTGAGCCAGGACACGAGCCCACCCTGTTGCCGCGCTGGCATGTGCGTTGCAATGGCCATCGGCACCCACTGTTCCCAAGCGTACCTCGGCGTTTCCCGGGGCCGCAGGAAAGGAGTCTCATTGTGTGGAGTCAGGTGCAAAAATTTTATCAGGTTTTGCTGATCCTGGGATTGGCGGGGCTGCTGGTCCAGGGCTGCTACGACATCAAGGACGACGACAGGTGTCTCGACGGGTATCACTACGACCCCGAGGGCCTTGTTTGCGTCTTGGACGAGGACGGCGGGGTGGAAATTGACGCTGCGTCCATGGACGCCGAGGTGACCGCGGACGCCAGCACTACCGATGATTCGGTCATCGGGGACAGCTGCGAGGTCAGCGAGGAGTGCACCGGGGATGTAGACTTCTGCGCCTACTCCTCCCACACCGAAACGGGCTACTGCACTCCCACGGGCTGCTCCGAGGGGACCTGTCCCACGGGGTGGATGTGTTGTGACTGCACGGGCATCGATTGGCCGGTGCTCTGCGTAGATGATCAGTCCACCATGATGCCGACCCTATGCGTTTGTCCGCCCGCGTCCTAGGGAATCAAAGGAGAGAGTGAAACCCATGAGAGCACTCATCACGATTATACTCCTGGGAGGGTTGGCTACTGCCCGGCCGGTATCGGCTCAGGCGCAGACCCCCCCCCGGCCCGCCCCCGCGACCCCGGCGTCGACGCCCGTGGCCGCTGACAATGAAGCGCTCCAGCGAAAAGTCGCGGCCCAGCGCAAGGAGCTCGACGCGCAACGTAAGCGGCTCGATGCCCTGGTCAAGAACCAGGCCGATCGCGAGAACCGGGCCCGGAAGGTCGACAAGCAGGTCAAGCACCTGGCCGAGGCCCGCGAGGCCGATGAGCTCGCCAAGCTTCAGAAGCTCCAGGCCGGCACCTCCAAGCGGTTCAAGCCCAGCTTCCGCTTGTTTGGATTCGCCGACTTCAACTTCATCAAGCGCTTCCCTATGAAGGACGACCAGTTCGGCCGGCTCATCCTGTCGGATGCGGCCTCCTTCTACATGCTCTCGGCTAACCTCTACGCCGTGAGCCAGATCACCCGGCGCCTGAGCACGATGATGGAGCTTCGCTTCACCTACCAGCCCCACGGCGACGCGGACGGCTTCGAGGTGCACCTGAAAAACGGCGACAACATCACGGTGATTGACGGGCCGACCTTCAACCGGGTTGACCGGACGTTCACCTCCAAGGTGTCGGGGCAGTCCGCCACCGAGGCCGGTGTAGTCATCGAGCGGCTTCACTTCGACTACCAGGTGGCTGACTGGCTCAAGTTCACCGTGGGGCGGTTCCTCACGCCCTATGGTATCTGGAACATCGATCACGGCTCGCCGGTGGTCCTGTCGGCCACGACCCCCTATCTGCAACGGAGCCAGATCGTACCGTCCTCACAGACCGGTATTCTGATCAGCGGCCGGTACTTTTTGACCGATCAACTGCGCCTGGATTACGGGGTCACGCTGACCAACGGTCGGGGGCCCATGGACGCGGTGCAGGACGTGGACGATCACTTCGCCTACGGGCTGCGGTTGCGGCTCTTGTACGAATCCCGCAAGTTCAAGATCGCCGCCGGGGCCTACGGGTACTACGGGCGTCTCAAGGACCAAAAGGGCAACCTCGTGGTGGATATGATGACGGGAGAGGCGCTGTCGAGCTTCGACACCATCGAGGAAAAGGACGAGTTCATCTATTCGGTGGATCTGCTCGTGGAGGCGTACCGATTTCGGCTCCAGGGCGAGTATGCCTATCGCTACACGCGGTATCGGAGCCCCTCGGTCCCCTTCGGAGACGACGTGGCGAACCTGGCCACCGGGACGAGCGGAGACGGCTTGCCGGTCAACTACTACACCCACGGCGGGTACCTGATGCTGTCCTACACCGTGCCGTTGCGATTGTGGGGAGCCGTCAGGCGGCTCACCCCCTTTGTCGGGTATGAGTATCACCAGGCCCGGGACGTGGAGCCGGCCACCACCATCTGGCGCGCCGGGTTGAACTTCCGGCCCCTGCCCGCGCTGGTCTTCAAGGGCCAGTGGGAGGGGTTGTACTCAGATGTCCTGGGCGATGTTCACAAGATGACCCTCCAGATGGCGGTTGCCTTTTAGGGGCGGGAAAGGGAGTTCGGAGCTATGTATAGAGCATTCGCAACGTCGATGGTTGTCGCGGCCCTGGTCCTTTTCCTCGGTGCTACCGAGGCCCGGGCCGGTGACTACGATCTGCTGATCATCGCCAACAAATCAGCCCCCGCCTCGTCGGCCTCCCGGGCGGAGCTGAAATCATATTTCCTCAAGAAGCGCACCTCCTGGAAGGGTGGAGGGCGGGTCATCCCCCTGAACGCCCCCTCGGGATCTCAGCTGCGCAAGGCCTTTCAGTCCAAGGTCTTGTCCATGTCCGGGAGCGAGGAGGAGGAGTACTGGAAAGACGAAGGCATCCGCCGGGGCACCCAGAAGCCGGCGGAGATATCCAACACCCTCAAGGCCGTCTACCACCTGCGGCGCTCGGTGAGCTACGTGTTCCGCAAGGACTACAAGGGCGGTGTCGTAAAAATCCTCGCGGTCTTCTGACCCAAGATCCCTCCGTTGCCCTCCCCCGGGTAAAAACCGCCTCGCCCCACAGCCAACTCGGGGGCGGGGCATTTTTTTTAGGACCCGTCCAGAGCTTGGCGAATCAGCTTGTTGAGGTGGGCGATCCGGTAGGGCTTTTGCACGAAGCCCACGGCACCTTCGAGGATCAGCCCCTCGACGGTCTCATTGGCGGCGTGGCCCGAGGCCAGCAGGATGCGGGCGTCGGGGGCCAGGTGGCGAATGCGGTGGAAGGCCACGTCGCCGGACTCTCGGGGCATCACCATATCCAGCACCGTAATGGCGATGCGCTCGCGGTTCGCTTCAAAGGTGGCCACCGCCTCGGCGCCGTCCGACGCCTGCAGAACCTCGTAGCCGAAGCGGGAGAGCAGTCGGATCACCGCGCGGCGCACCACGTCTTCGTCGTCCACAATCAGGATCGTTTCGTCTGGAGACTTCATGATCATCGTCGGTCAGGTGGCGAGCTCTTAATGAACCAGCGGGTAAGTGTGTATCACAATAATCATGTTGGGGGACAATGCCATTATTTTGGAACGGGCCCTTACATCAGGTCACTCCATACTGCCTCCACCCGGTCGTAGACCGCTTTCCAGGTGAAGGGCGCCAGGGCGCCTTTTGGGGGGCGCGCGGGTGGTTTGCCGAGGGCGGTGTCCAGTCCCTCGGTGAGACGCCTTGTGAAGGCCGGGGTGTGGTTGGGCTCCGGGGTGTCCACGGTGCGCATTGGGGGCAGGTCCACCAGCTCCATCCAGGGGCCCAGGCGGGGCGCGAGCTGGCTCACCACGCCGGGCAGCCGGGTGGACACCAGGCGGCAACCGCAGGCCAGGGCTTCGGCCAGTACCAGGGGGACGCCCTCATACAGGGAGGGCAGCACGCACACGCGGCAGCGGCGGAGCAGGTCGGCAAGCCGGCTTTGTGAAAGTTGGCCGTGTAGTACCACGTGGGGGCCGAGGTCCTCCATGCGTCGGCGGAGGGCGTCTGCCTCCGGTCCCGCGCCGCCGCCGGCCACGTGCAGGGTCACCGACGGGTGAAGCTTTACCAACGACTCCAGTCCGTCCAGCAACCACGGCAACCCCTTGGCGTGGCTATATTTGCCGATGTACACCAGGTTCGCCCCGCCGTCGTTGTCGCGTCCCTGGGGATGGAACAGGTCCTGCCGGTAGCCGGCGCCCACCACATGGATCCGCGCGGGGGCCACCCCGAGGGCGTCGGCTACCTCGGCGGCGTGGCCGGCGTGTAGCACCACGAAGCGGTCCGCTCGCGCGCAGCCCCGCCGTACCTCCCTCGCCAGGTGGGGGCAGAGGATCGCCTGGCGGAGTCCCGTGGCGTGGCAGTGCAGCACCAGGGGAGTGTCACCGGCGAGGTCCTTGATCAACGAGCCGAGGATCCAGAGGTGGTGCGCGTGGATCACGTCGGGCTGGACCTGGTCCAACACCCGCCCCAGGTGGCGCCGCCAGCCGTCCCGGTAGGCTGCGAGCTGGGAGTCGGTCATTTGGGAGAAGACGGTGCTCCGGTAGGGCATTACATCGCTCATGCCCGGCACGGGGAAGTTCAGGGGCGCCTCTCCGAAGGCGAGGGGATGCATCTCCAGCTCCCCGGCGGGTTCCTCGGCGGGTTCCTCGGCGGGTTCCTCGGCGGGTTCCTCGGCGGG
>JAOZUO010000020.1:12955-68229 GCA_029938605.1 Deltaproteobacteria bacterium
CGGCGGGTTCCTCGGCGGGTTCCTCGGCGGGTTCCTCGGCGGGTTCCTCGGCGGGAACGCCCACCACGACGTGCTGTCGCCAGGTGGTGGCGGCCTGTTGGAGGAGCGCGTCTAGGGTGACGCCGCTCCCGGTCTGGGAAGGGCGCTGCGACAGTACGTGCAGGAGAGTCCGGTGCATGGGCGGGGCGCGAGCGGGGCGAATCTATACCACGACGGCGAGGCCGTCCCGCGCGAAGAACAGCCGCAGGTCCGGCGCCAATTTACGGATCCGACGCTCGAGGGCGTTGAGCTCCTCGTCGTCCCGCATGGGGTCGTGGTGGGTGATGGCCACCCGGTCCACCTCGGCCTCTGTCGCCAGCTTCACGACGTGCTCCAATACGCCGTGGCCCCATCCCCGGCGTGCGGGATATTCGTGCAGGGTGTACTGCCCGTCCACCACGAGCAGGTTGGCCCCGCGGTAGGCGGTGATCTGTCGGGTGCGGTCCTCGTCGACGGCGTCGGGATCCGTCTCGTTGTCCGTGGAGTAATACAGGGTGCGTCCGTCCGCCTCCACGCGGTAGGCCCAACTGCCGCCGGGGTGACTCTGGGGCAGGGCGGTGATCCGGAAGGGGCCCGTGGTGATGCCCCCCTGGCTGAGGGTTTTGAACCGGATGTCCGCCGACAGGTCGGCGAAGTCCACCGGGAACACGTCAGTCGCCATCTGCTTGTTGAGCACCATTTGGAGCGGGCTCTTGAGCTGTGGCGGCGCGAAGATGGTGATCTCGAACCCCTTGAGGAACAGCGGCGAAAAGAAGGGCAGCCCCTGGATATGGTCCCAGTGCAAATGCGAAAAGACCAGGGTGGATTTCGAGGGGCCCTCCTCGGCGAGCACGAGCCCCAGCTCCCGGATACCCGTGCCGGCGTCCAGGATCAGCCGGTGGTCCTGGGCGATGATCTCCACGCAGGCCGTGTTGCCGCCGAACTTCTCCGTCGCGCGGCCCGGGGTCGGCACCGACCCACGGGTACCCCAGAACTTCACACGCATTGGCTCACCTCACTTTTCCGGGACCTCGACGTCGGTCTCCTCACAGAAGGCCACATCGGTCTCGCCCACGCTGACGATGTCCCCGTTGGTCAGGCGGCACTCGAGGACCGGCGTGCGGTTGACCTGCGTGCCGTTGGTGGAGCCCATGTCGTGCAGCACGTACCCCCCCTGGCCGGCCTTGACCACGAAGTGTTTGCGAGAGGCGGCGGGGTCGTCGAGGATCAGATCGGCGTTGTCAGATCGCCCGGCGCTCACTGGACGGTCGTCCAGGGTGATCACCTGCCCGGTGCCGATTCCTCGGACGATACGCAGCAGAGAGCGTCGCTTGACCACTATGGTGTCCATGGCCTTGGCCATGGAGATCTGCGTCTTTTCGTTACTCATGCCGGTTTTGTCGATGCCCCCTCACGGTAATGTCAAACGGCCCACATCGCAAGGCCCAGGTAAATGGTGTGGTGTGACCCAATGGAGAGGCCGGGGAATTGCCAGGGAGAGGCCGGGGAATTGCCAGGGAATTTATTGCCAAGGAGCCTCCGGTGCCGTAGCTTTCTGCATCGGAGGAAAACATGAGTATCCCGGATTTGATCGTCGTCGGCGCCGGCCCAGGTGGCTACGTAGCCGCTATTCGCGCGGCCCAGTTGGGCCTGCAGGTGGCCCTTGTGGATGCTTCTGTGCGGCTGGGGGGGACCTGCCTTCGCGTGGGGTGTATTCCCACCAAGGCCCTGCTCCACTCCAGCGAGCTTTACGCCCAGGCCCGGCACCGCTTCGCGGATCACGGCATCCACACCGGTGAGCTGCGGTTGGACCTGTCGGTCCTGCAGGCCCGTAAGGAGCGCATCGTGGAGGAGCTCACCGGTGGGATCGGCCTGCTGATGAAGAAGCACAAGATCCAGGTGCACCGTGGTACGGGCCGCCTGGTGGGGGCGGGGCGGGTCCTGGTGTCGGGCGAGTCCGGTGATTCGGAGCTGCTGGCGCCGGCGGTGATTCTCGCCACGGGCAGTCGCCCCATCGCCTTGAGACCGTTGCCCGTCGATGGCGAGCGCGTGGTGGACTCCACGGGCGCTCTCAACTTTACCGAGGTACCGCGGCGGCTGGTGGTGGTGGGGGCTGGGGCCATTGGCCTGGAGTTGGGGAGCGTGTGGCAGCGGCTGGGCGCCGAGGTCACCGTGGTGGAGCTCCTGAATCAGATCGTGCCCCAGGCCGACATCCAGGTGACCAAGATGCTTGCGCGGTCCCTCAAGAAGCAGGGGCTGAGATTCCGCCTGCGTACCAGGGTCACCGGGGTTGAGCGGGTGGGGGAGGAGCTCCGGATCACCGTGCAGGACTACCGGAAACGTGTCGAGGTGCTGGAGGCCGACCGGCTACTGGTGGCGGTGGGGCGGGAGCCCAACACCGAAGGGCTGGGCCTCGGTGAGGCGGGAGTGACCACCGACAAGCGTGGCCGGGTGCAGGTGAGCGCGCGGTGGGAGACGTCGGTGCCGGGCGTCTACGCCATCGGAGACCTGGTGGCCGGCCCCATGCTCGCGCACAAGGCCTCCGAGGAAGGCGTGGCCGTGGCCGAGATTTTGGCGGGTCAGGCGGGTCACAACTCCAGACTGCGTTCGGAGCTCATACCCAATGTTGTGTACACGTCGCCGGAGCTGGCCACCGTGGGGCTCTCCGCCGAAGAGGCTGACAACGAGGGTTTGGAGGCGAAGGCGGCACGGTTCTACTACCAGGCCAACGGACGGGCGCGGACCCTGGGAGAGACCGACGGCATGGTCAAGATAGTGGCCGACCCCTCCACGGGGAGGCTGCTGGGGGTTCACGTGGTGGGGCCCCACGCTTCGGAGCTCATCGGTGAGGCGGTGGTGGCCCTGGGCATGGGTGCTCTGGCGTCGGATCTGGCCGACGCCGTCCATGCCCACCCGACGCTTTCTGAGGCCATCAAGGAGGCCGCGCTGGCCCTGGACCGGCGCGCAATCCACGGGTAAACGGGTACATGGAGGAGTGAGCGTGGCTGGTCTGGACTGGATGAAGTGGCGTCCCCTGGAGATGGTCCGTCGGACCGGGAGGCGGGTGATGACGCACCTGGCCGAGTCCCGGGCGACCCTGGTGTACCACCTGGACTACGAGATGCCTCTCAACCCGCTGGTGGATCCGAAGCGGGCGGAGAAGATTATCAACTATCTCGTGCGCGAGGGATGCGTTACGTCCCGGCAGCTACGGCGTCCGGACGCCGTCTCCTTCGAGCAGCTCGCCCGGGTGCACGACTACCGGTACCTCGAACAGGTGGGCCACGCCGAAACCCTGGACCGAATCTTCGGGATCCCGGTGCAGGCCCAGGAGCTCGAGCGGGTGGTCAACGTGCAGCGCCGACAGGTGGCCGGCACGGTGCTCGCTGCCCGGCTGGCGGTCAAGCCCTGGCGGCGGGGACGGCCCGTGGTGAACCTGGGCGGCGGGCTGCATCACGCCCGGGCCGATGGGGGCGCGGGTTTCTGCATCTTCAATGACCTGGCGGTGGCCATCGGGCAGCTTCGGTCTGAGGGGTATGCCGGTCGCATCCTCGTGGTGGACCTGGACTTGCACCACGGGGACGGCACCCGGGCCATTTTCGCCGCCGATGAATCGGTCTACACTTTCTCAGTGCATTCGGCGGACTGGGACGATTCCCCCGCCGTGGCCTGTCTGGACGTGTCTTTGGGCAGCAGCGTGGGGGATCGAGTCTACCTCGATGCCCTGCGCGAGAACCTACCGCGCGTCTTTGCCGACGCTTCGCCGGACCTGGTCTTTTACGTGGGCGGCGTGGACGTCGGCCTGGAGGACAAGATGGGGTCCTGGCGGATCACCGCCGAGGGCATGGTCGCCCGGGATCAGCTCGTGCTCGAACATCTCGGGGAGCGCTCCATGGTGTGGACTCTGGCGGGAGGGTACGGCGACGAGGCGTGGCGGTACACGGCGCGGTCCCTGGCCTGGCTCCTGGCTGACCTGGATGCACCGATCCTGTCGGCGCTCGAGCGCGAGCTGCGCTACTTCCGCCGTATCTCCCAGCAGTTCACCCGGGCCGAGCTCTCGGGGGCATCGGAGGAGGACCTCATCCTCACCCCTGAGGATCTGATGATGGACCTGGTGGGCCCCAGTCAAACCACCAAGCTCCTGGGCCACTACTCGCTGTACGGCGTGGAGCTCATCCTGGAACGGTTCGCGGTCCTGTCCAAGATCCGCGCGGCGGGATATCCCCGTCTGGAGCTCGAGCTGGACACGCGGCACGCCACCGGGGAGCGGCTTCGTATACGCAGCAAAGACCTCCGGAAGGACCTGTTGGTGGAGCTGGTGGTTCGGGTGTCGTCGGACGTGGATCCCTACCGCTGCCTCTCCATCGAGTGGCTCCTGCTGCAAAATCCCCGGCTCCAACCCCATGCGGATCGTCCCCTGCTGCCGGGGCAGCAGCATCCCGGCCTGGGGATCCTCGCTGAGTTGGTGATGACCCTGGTGATGATGTGCGAGCAGCTCGAGCTCGATGGGTTGCTTTTTTCGCCGGCCCACTACCATGTGGCTGCCCAGGCCCACGGCCTGCTCAACTTCCTCGATCCCGTGGACGAGGCGCGGTACGCGGCCATCAACGCCGCTGTCACCCAGATGGATCTCGCCCGGGCCACCGGCCTGATCCACGCCGGCGGTCTGGTGGAGGAGCAGACCGGCGAGCCGGTGCACTGGAAGTCGGTGCCCATGGCCCTGCCCGTGTCCAAGCGCCTCAAGGAGCGGTTCGATAGCGCCGACTACGAGCGCTCCGTCATGGAGGCCGCCTCCCGCCTCCGCCTCCGCCTCCGCCATTCCCGCTGACCCGGCCATTCCCGCTGACCCCGCTGACCCCGCTGGCTACACACCCCGGTTCCCCTTACGAGAGATTCCTCGATATACTCCTAGAGTTGGGTTCGCCGGTGTCGCCGGGATCGGGTACACTGCTCGGACAATATTTCCGAGGAGATACCCCATGCGACCAAGGCGTGTCGGGACGGACCTTTCGACCCTGTCACTGTGTTTGCTGTTGCCCCTGGGGTGCAACAAAGCCATGCACACGAAGGCGGCGTTGGCGGGCGCCATGGGCACCATGGGCACCATGGGCGCCAAACCCGCCAAACCCGTTGAGCCCACTGTCATCGACAAGGGTGTGGCGCGGCGCTTCAGTCACCTCCCCGCCAGCACCGCCGTGGGTTTGCGATTGCGCGTGGATGTGTTGGCACGGGCGAAGCTGGCTTATGCGAACCATCCGATGTTGTCCCAGGTGCTGGCCAAAATGGCGGGATCTCTGAAAGATACGCTGGGCTTGGATCTGAGCCTTAAGGCGGCGCTGAAGGGGTATGGACTCGACGCTCGGGGTTCGGCTACTGCGCTATTGTATGGTGCCAGAAAACCGCTGGAAAAGAGCATGGGGCAGGTGGGCCGGATCGTGAAAGCTGCGTCGGCACACACCAATGCTGACGCCTTTGCCAAGCACGTCACCCTGTCGGGGTTTTCCATGAGGGTGGTGCTTCCGCTGGTTGATCAAGGCAGGTTCCTCAAGGCTCTCCTGGGCAGTCCGCTGTTCAGGATGCGCGGAGCGCGAATTTACATTGCCGGATCGGGATCGGGTCCGGGATCGGATCCGGGTCCGGGTTCGGGTCAGACCCTTGTAGAAGCGGGACTGATCGGCCCTGTGGCCAAGCTGCGGCCAAAGGTGGTCTGGCTGGCCGAATCCGCAGCCCTTGTCATGGGTGTCTGGATACACAAGGACAAGGCGCTCGTGGAGCTGCTGTTCCCCGTTCGACGCCCGGTGTCGGATGCGGGCTTGCTGCGCCTGGCGTACAAGACCTGGAGCAGCCCCGAGCCCACGAGCTTGGCTACGTGGTTCGTGCGCGCCCTCGGCGTCAAGGCGGACCTGAGTCTGACGGTGGTCGCGAAAAACGCGGGCTTCATGGGTCAGGTCATCGGCGTCTCCCAGATGCTCGACAGCCTGGGAGACGCGTCACCGGCGGAACGGGCGATGCTCATAGATATGGGGTTCAAGGTGTCGAAGAATCCCGTGAATCTGCAGAGCCAGGTCCCCGGATATTTTCTGTCCTTCGGGGCGGCTCTCAAGATCAATGCTTCCGGGGCGCAGGGCAGCTTCCGCTGGCAGATGAACGCCGCGGGGAAATCTCTCTTCGGCCCCCTGCTCACGCGTCTGAAGAACGTCAACCTCCTGGAGGGAGGCCACTGGCAGAAGTTTGTCGCTGGTCTGGCCGCGGCCGTGACCAGCCGCAAAGCGCGGGGCCTCTTCGCGCTCTCGAGAGGCCGGGCCCAAAAAGACTACGTGGAGGGCGGCATGTTCATGCACCTGGTCTCCCTGGCCCAATGCTGGCCCGAGCTCTTCCGCTGGAAGATGGTCGCACCCCTCGTCGTTAAGCTCCCCCGCTATACGCCCATGGTCAGCATTACGTCCATGCAGCTCACCCAGAGCGGCAAAGATCTCTCTCTCCTATGGAAGTAGCATTGTTCTTTCGGTCTGTTGAGCCGGCGGCTTATGGGCGTGGGGGAATTCCAGGTGGGCGAAGACGGCGTAGTGGTCGGAGAGATCCCGTTGGGCGCGGTCCAAGGGGTGTCGGCGATAGGGTTGGTCCGCCAGCATCACCCGCGCCTCGATGCGGCTCTGACTGGGTTGGAGGTGGGACCGCGACCAGAGCACGTAGTCGAGCCACTCGGCGTGTTTGCCGGTGGCCAGGGGATTGGCCGCCGGATCTATGGTGGCGTGGTGTCCGCCCTGGTCCCGGGGAAACCCCACGTTCAGGTAGGTGAGCATCTGTTCGAAGGACTCGGGCGCGCCGAGGCGATCGGTGTTCATGTCCCCGGCGATGATCACCGGTTCGTGCGCCGGGATCCGCAGGTCCTCCACCAGGGTGCGGATCACGTCGAAGTTGGCTAGCCGATAGCTCCTAAACACCGCGTCCACGTCCCGACCCAGGGCTTGGTAGGCCCAACGGACGAAGGTCTCCGGTGAGGCCTGGGTGTGGGCTCCGAAGATATGATAGGGCTGACCGGACTTGTCGATCCGAGCGTAGACCACGCCCTTGTCCGACCCGTTGTCCACGGGGCCCAGGCGGTGGATGAAGGAGCGGGTCTGGACGCGCTCGACGGGCCACCGGCTGAGGATCACCACGCCTCCGTTCCAAAGCTTCAGCCCCCGGCCCAGGGGGCGCGGGAGTGAGGGACCACCGAGGACCTCGGTCTGGTAGGGATACTCGTCGGCCAGCCCGTCGAAGAGGCGCCGGCACAGCGAGGTGGCGAAGGCCTCGTTGAGCACCACCACGTCGTAGCCGCGCAAATGGTGCTGTAGCCACCTGAGCCGCTGGGCCCGGCCGTCGAAAAGAAACCAGGACCGCACCCATATATTGTAGGTGAGCACGTCCAGCATATGGGGAGAAGCTGTCAAGGGCGAAGGCGCTGATTCAGGATCTACTTCCAGAGGGTGTTGAGCAGGTCCTCGTATTTTTCGATGACCTTGCGGCGCTTGAGCTTGAGGGAAGGGGTGAGCAGTCCGTTGGCGGGGGTGAACTCCTCGGAGAGGAGGGCGAACTCCCGGATGCGTTCGTAGCCCTTGAAGTCGGCGGCGAACTTGGCGAGCTCGTCGGCGATGAGCCTTTTGGTGTCTTCGCGCGCGAGGAGGTCCTCGGTGGAGCCGCCGAATCCCTGGCCGGCGGCCCACTTCTCGAGGGCCGGTAGGTCCGCCACTATCAGCGCGGCGTTGTAGGGGCGGTTGGCGCCGTCCACGTACACCTGCACGATGTATGGGGAGAGCTGTAGCTGTTCCTCCAGGGGTGCGGGCACTACGTACTTGCCGTTCTCTAGCTTGTACTGCTCCTTTATGCGGCCGGTGATGTAGAGGTAGCCGTCACTGTCGAGACGGCCACGGTCGCCCGTGCGGAAGCCGCCGTCGTCGGTCATGACCTTGGCGGTCTCCTCGTCCAGATTGTGGTAGCCCTTCATGACGTTGGGACCGTGGACGATGATCTCGCCCTCGTCGCCGGCGTTCTCGATGGCCGTGGAGTCGATCTCGATGCGAACCCCGGGGAGGGCGCGACCCACGGAGCCGATCTTCCGGTGGCCCCGGCAGTTGGCCGTGGCGACGGGGCTGGTCTCGGTGAGGCCGTAGCCCTCGTAGATCATGATCCCCACGCGGTCGATGAACTCCGCCACCTCGGTGGAGATGGCCGCGCCGCCGGAGAAGGCGTACCTGAGCCGCCCGCCGAATCGCTCCCGGACCTTGGAGAAGACGAGCTTGTCGTAGAAGGCGCCCTTGAGGTTGAGCATCAGCGAGCTGCGGCCTCCAAGGGCCAGCTTGCGGCGCTCGCCTTCGTTCTCCATTCCGGCCCAGAAGAGCTTCTTTTTGAGGCCGCCGGCCTCGTTCATTTTTTTGTTCAGGCCGTCGTAGATCTTGTTAAAGATCCGGGGCACCGACACCAGGAGGGTGGGCTTGACCTCGGCGATGTTGTCCACGAGCTTCTCGATGGACTCGGCGAAGGCCACGGTGCAGCCCATGGAGATCATGGCGTGCAGCTCCACGGTCTGGCCAAAGGAGTGCGCCCAGGGCAAAAAGGACACGGAGCTGTCCTCGGTCGTCAGCGGGAAGACCTGGTGCATGGCGTTGACGTTTGACGTGAAGTTTCCGTGGGACAGCAGCACACCTTTGGGTTTGCCCGTGGTGCCCGAGGTGTAGATGAAGCCGCAGAGGCTCTCGGGGTCGATGTCGTCCTTTACAGGCACGGGGGTCTCCCGGCCTTCGGCCTCTAGCGCCCCGAAGCTGGCGTCATCTTCCCGGGGCAGGGCCATGCAGCATACCCCCTCCAGAGCGTCGATTTTGTCGGTCCAGCCGCTCAGCGTGTCGTAGATGGAGCGTGTGGAAACCACGAGGTACTTGGCGCCCGAGTCGTTGAGGATGTACTCCCAGTCGGCCTCGAGCTGGTGCTCGTACATGGGTACGAAGGTGGCGCCGAGGCCGTAGGTGGCATAGGCCGCCACCGCCCACTCCACGCGGTTGGCCGAGATGATGGCCACCGCGTCTCCAACGCCCACACCCTGGGCCGCGAGCCCGCCGCGGAAGTCGTTCACCCGCCGTCCGAACTCGGCGTACGTCGTAGGTTGCCAGACGCCGGCTTCCTTGGTGGAGAAGAGGGTCCGATTGCCGAATGCCGCGACCGATTGTTGCTGCATGTCTACCAAATCGTTGAACTTCGGGGTCGTCATTCCATCCTCCACTTGGCTTGGCTGCTTGTCGGTGCTGGTACAGAACCGCTATTATCAGCAATCAATATGACAGTCAAATTTGTCGACTGTGGTCGTTTGGTCCCCAGTCAATAGGACGTGCCCATGCGTGGCTGGGTGGACTCGAGGATCCGCCACTGCTTGCCGCGTTTGATCCAGCGTAGGTTCCAGACGGAGGGCGCTTTTGCGGGTGCGTTGCCGACGCCAGATCACCAGGCCTACCCCCTCGACCATGACGAGGAGGCCATAGAGCCAGAACGGGTCTTCGAAAAAGAGCGCCTTCATGGGGTGACCGCTCGCGGTGTCAACGGGGTGACCGCTCGCGGTGTCATCGGGGTGACTGGCCTCGGTGTCATCGGGGCGACAGCTCGCAGTGTCATGGGTTGATGCGGAGCACACCGGTGGCCATCTTCTCGCTCACCGCGCGCTCGGAGCCCTGGAGCACGAAGACAAAGCGCATGGCCCCCACCTTCCAGGTGCCTCCCTTTTGCAGGCGACCGCACCAGACGTAGCTGTTGTTTCGTTCGCCTACCTTGATCTTGCGCTTGAGGGTTCGCAGGAGCGTTCCGTCCCGCCAGTCGGTGACCTTGCTGCCCGCCACCACGGGGGTACCGCCCTTGAACACCTGCAGGGCCATGACCAGCCGGAAGGCGCCGTACTTGAGGTAGTGGCCGAACAGCTTGTTGTGTACGAATCCGGCGCAGATCTTGGACTGGTTGGCCGGGACGGACTTCTGCCAATCGGCGTCGTAGAAAGCGTCACGACTCTTGGCAAAGCGCACCTGGCCCTTGGTGTATTCCAGTGGCGGGGGTATGCAGCCGGTGGCCAGGGAGAAAAGGACGATCAGCGTGAGCAGGGTTCGCATGGGTTGTCTCCTGGGGAGCGGTTGAGTGCGCTATTATATTTCAGAAAGGAGACGCGCGGGTGACCCGTTTGTATTCCCACGATCGACACGCGGCCCAGGCCATCGCCGGGCACTTCGAGCTCGATCGGGAGGTGCGCCTGTCTCACGACGGTCGGGACGTCCTGGTGCTGCTGGGCACGGCCCTGGTGGACACGGCCTGCTGCGGCACCACGGGCATGCGCTACGCCGTGGTGCCCGGGTATGTGGTGGACTGGCACAGTGCCACCGACGGAAAGGGGCGTCGGGCTTCGGAGGTGGACCCCGTGGCAGACCCGGCGGAGCAGCGCGCCATCGGGCGGTCCATCCGCGCGAGCCATACGGTCACCCAGGTGGTGTTCTGGTAGCGCAGGCCTGCGTTGCTAGACTCCTTCAGTGTCGGCAAGCACGCCCGCCCAGGCCTGGCCAAGGCTGAGGCCGCCGTCGTTGGGCGGGACCTGGTGGTGTACCAGAACCCGCAGGCCCCGCGCGGTGAGCTGCGTCGTCAGGCCGTCGTGTATGAGGCGGTTCTGGAGCACGCCACCGGACAGGGCCACGGTGTCAAGGCCCGTGCGATCCCGGGCTCGATCCACCGCCTCACAGAAGGCCTCCACCAGGGTGTTGTGGAAAATACGCGCACCTCGAGCCCGATCACCTTCCGCTATAAGCGTGGCTAGGGTGGGCACCAGGTCCAGGCGCCAGGGCGCGTCGTCGTCGGTGCGGTCCAGGCGGTAGCGCGAAATCTCCCGGGTGTGGCTCTGGCCGGCGGCGTGCTCCAGCCCCATGGCGGCCTGGCCCTCGAAGGTGGTCAGGTGGCACAGGCCCAGTAGCGATGCCGCGGCGTCGAAGAGTCGGCCGGCGCCCGAGGTCCGGGGCACGAGATCGCCGTCACACAGTGCGAGCACACCGTGGAGCACCTCGGGGGGTACCAGGGATTCGGGGACGAGGCGGCGCAGCCCCTCGGCCGCGGCGTCGGGATCTTGCCGGTGCAACACCGCCGCGGCCATGCGCCAGGGCTCGGAGGCGGCGCGGTCCCCGCCGGCCAGGGGCAGAGGAGACAGGTGCGCAAGACGTTGCCAATTCAGCCCGTCCACGGCGAGGACTTCTCCTCCCCACACCGTTTGATCGGGACCGTACCCCGCGCCGTCCAAGATGATGGCCAGGGCGGGATCTTCCCAGCCATTGTCCGCCAGGCAAGCCAGGGCGTGGGCGTGGTGGTGCTGCACGGCGAGCCTCGGGCAGTCCAGGGTCGTGGCCAGCCGCGCGGCCAGGCGGGTGGAGTGGTAGTCCGGATGCGCGTCGTGGATCACCCGCACTGGGCGTGCCGACAGGAGCGTCCACAGATCTTTGGCGGTGGCCTCCAGCAGGGCGAGGGTTTCGGGATGGGCGAGGTCGCCCACGTGTTGGCTGACCACGGCCTGGTCTCGACGGGTCACGGCGCAGGTCGCCTTCAGATCGCCCCCCAGGGCGAGCTGGTCTGGGCCGGCGCGGGGCAGGATCACGGGCGCGCCCGCCCAACCCCGGCTGCGGCGAAGGAGCACCGGCCCGTGGTCTGTGCACCGCGCCACCGAGTCGTCCGCGCGCCGATGGATGGGGCGATCGTGCAGCAAAAAGAAGTCCACCACCTCCCCAAGCCCGGCGAGCCCCTCTGCGTGGGTGTGTGCAATGGGCGCGTCCGGGGGGTTGCCGCTGGTCATCACCAGTACGTCGCAGGGGCCTGCTAAGAGCAGCTGGTGCAGGGGGGTGTAGGGCAACATCACGCCCAGCCACCCGCTCGCGCCGGTGACGCCCTCGGCCAGGACGCCCGGGCGCGGCGTCAGCAGGACGATGGGCTTGCGCCAGCCTTGCAGGAGCGCCGCCTCGGCGTCGGTTACCTCGGCCAGGCGTCGGATCACCTCCAAGTCCCGGGCCATGACGGCGAAGGGCTTGTGAGGTCGGTTCTTACCCTCGCGCAGCCGCTGCACGGCGTCGCCCCGGGTGGCGTCACAGGCCAGGTGGAAGCCGCCCAGGGATTGTAGCGCGCCCATGCGTCCGTCGGCGAGGAGCTTGCGTGCCTTGTTCAGGGGATCGTCCACCTCCAAGGGAGTGGAGTCCGGATCCGTCAGCCACACCCGCGGGCCGCAGCGGGGGCAGGCGTTGGGCTGGGCGTGGAAGCGGCGGTTCAGGGGGTCTGTGTACTCAGCGGCGCAGGGTTCGCACAGGGCAAAGCCCGCCATGGTCGTAGCGGCGCGGTCGTAGGGCAGCCGCTGCACGATGGTGTACCGCGGGCCGCAGTCGGTGCAGTTGGTAAAAGGGTACCCGTATCGCCGATCCGTGGGATCGGCCGTCTCGGCCAGGCAGCGGTCGCAGGTCGCGATGTCCGGCGGGACCAGCCCCTGGATCTGACCGTCGCCCTCCGAGGCCACGATCCGGAAGTCGGGCCAGTCGCCGACGGGGATGGTCTGGACCTCCACGTCAAGCACCACGGCCTGCAGTGGTGCTTCGGCGCGGAGACGATCTCCGAGCCCGGCGATGGCCTCGGGACCTCCGGCCACCTCGACCACAAGGCCCGCGGGTGCGTTGTAGGTCCGCCCCCGCAGTCCGAGCGAGTGGGCCAGGCGATACACGAAGGGGCGGAATCCCACCCCCCAGACGGTGCCCAGCACGGTGATCCGCACCGCAACGTTGCCAGAGCCCTTGTCCATCAGCAGATCCGGGGCAGCAGCTCGGCCGTGGGTCGCAGCAGGGTGCGCGCGCCGCCGTAGCGCGTGTGAAGCACCACGCGGCCCCTGCCGGCGGATCGCAGCTCTCCGATGGCCTGGGCGCCGGCGCCCGACTCCAACACCCGCCAGGCGTCGAGGGCCTGGTTCGCCCGGTCCGCCTCCACCACGGCCACCACGCACCCCTCGCAGGCCAGGTGCAAGGGGTCCACGCCCACGATGTCGCAGATGGCGGAGGTCTCGGTCCGCAGGGGCAGGTCGGCCTCGCTGACGGCCACCTCACAGCCGCCGGCCTCGGCCAGATCGCACAGCAGCGTGGCCAGCCCCCCCCGGGTGGGATCCCGGAGAAACAGCGGTACCGCGTCGGCCTCGAAGAGCGCCTCCACCAGGTCGGTCACCGGGCCGCAGTCCGAGGCCAGGGTGGTTTGCAGCTCCACCCCCGACCGCGCCGCGAGGATCACCGCGCCGTGGTCGCCCACGGGTCCGCTCACCAGCACCACATCGCCGGGCCCCGGGCCCCGATCCGACCGCGGAAAGCCGGGCCGCATGGCCCCCACGCCCGTGGTGGTCAGGTACACTCCGTCTCCCTTGCCGCGCTCCACCACCTTGGTGTCACCGGTCACCACTAAGACCCCCGCCCCGCGGGCGGCTTCGGCGGCGGAGAGGACAACGCGCTCGAGGAGCGCCCGGTCCAGTCCCTCCTCCAGGATCGCCGCCAGGGCGATGTGCTGGGGCCGAGCGCCGCTCACGGCCAGGTCGTTGACGGTACCGTTGATGGCCAGGCTGCCGATGTCGCCGCCCAAAAACTCCAGCGGCGAGACCACGAAGGCGTCGGTGGTCAGGGCCAGGGGACCGCCCGGGGACGGCAGGATCGCCCCGTCATCCAGCGGGTCCAACAGGGGATTGGAAAAGGCCCGGACGAACAGGTCCCGTACGAGCTCGTGGGTGAGCAGTCCGCCGCTGCCATGTCCCAGGGTGATTACGTTGTCAGTCATGTGTCAGTCATTGCGCACCTCGCGGTAGACGAAGCGGCTGTGGCAGGTGCCCTCCAACGAGACCATGCAGCCCCCCCGGGGAGAGGAGGGCGTGCAGGCGTTGTCGAAGAGCGGACAGTCTTCGGGTTCGACCAGCCCCACCATGACGCGGCCGCATTCACAGCCCGGGAAGGACTCGGGCAGGTCCGGGTCCAGGGTCACGCCGAACCGGTCCAGGGCATCGAGCTGTCGGTAGGGCTCCCGTAGGGACAGGCCCGACCCGGGGATGACGCCCAGCCCTCGCCAGGGAGCGTCCGTGGGCTCGAACACTTTGTCGGTGATCCCGATGGCGCGCGGATTGCCCGCCGGCCGCACGGCCCGGGCGTAGGCGTTGGTCACCTCCACCCGGCCGTGTACCGCCAGCGTGGCCAGCCGCTCGAGGCCCAGCAGGATATCCACGGGCTCGAAGCCCGCCACGGCGGCGGGGAGGTTGGTGGCGGCGGCGAAGGCTTCGTAGTCCGCCGTGCCGGTGACGGTGGTGGCGTGGCCGGGCAGCAGGAACCCGTCCAGACGCAGGTCGGGAAGCTCCATCAGCGCGTGCAGCGCCGGCGGGATGAGCCGGTGGGCCAGCAGCAGGGTGAAGTTGTCAGGCGGCCGGGCCGCCACCGCCGCGGCAGTGGTGCATGCGGTGGTCTCGAAGCCCACGGCGAACATTACCACCTGCCGGTCGGGATGGCGCTCGGCGAGGCGCACCGCGTCGTGTACTCCCCGGACCACTCGTACGTCCGCGCCCCGTGCGCGCGCTTCGGCCAGGGAGATGCGGCCCGGCACCCGCACCATGTCGCCGAAGGTGGCGAGGATCACACCGTGGTCCAGCGAGAGGCGGGCGGCGGCGTCGATCTCAGCGGGCGGGCAGACGCAGACCGGGCAGCCCGGACCGGCGATGACCCGCAACCACCGGGGCACCAGGCTGCGGATGCCGAATCGGCCGATGGCGTTTTCGTGGGTACCGCATACGTGCATGAAGGCTATGGGCTTCGACGGCGTGAGGTTGCACAGCCGATGGGTCAAACCCCGCAGTCGCCCGGGATCCCGGAAGGGCTCGAGAACGTCGCTCATTCGGGAGACTCTGGGTCCATGACGCCCAACTCGGTGAGCAGCGCGAGGGTTTCGACCGCCTCGGCTTCGTCGAGCACCGTGATGGCGTAGCCCGCGTGTACGAGCACATAGTCCCCCACCCGGGGCGTCTCCACCAGATCGAGCCGGATGTCACAGGACACGCCGCCCGTGTCCACAACACCCTGGGGCCCGTCGATGGCAGTGAGCTGCATGGGGATGGCTAAGCACATGGCCGCAGAATACGCGGTCTCCCGTGGCGCTGTAAATACACAGGTGCCAGGAATGTCATGGTTCGATTGGGTCGCCAGACCCTTGGCTTGCGTGTGCGGACACGGTGGCGAGGTGCTCATCCAAGGCTGTGGCGAGGGTGAGGACCACCTCCCGGGGCTGCGCGGCCTCCACGTAGGGCAGGGGGATCTGGGGCAGGCGTCGGTGGGTACGGGCGAAGGTGGCCTGGACACGGTCCGCGGCCCGGAGTCGGGCGGCGCGCTCGGCCTCGAGCTGGGATAGGACCTTGGCTAGATCCGGCGCCAGGGGTTCGGGAGGTTCGAGCAGCGGTCGCCAGGCGGCGGTTGCGTCGAGTCCCTGGTTCACGATGAGGGCCACCGGATGAAGCTTGAGCTTGCGGAGCCGGGTGAGTAGGTACCGTACGTTGTCACTGGCGGCGCCCGTGGGGGCGGTGACCAGCAGGTAGCGGGTCTGCTTGACCAGCAGCAGGTCCGAGGCGCGCTCGGACAGATCCACGAAACGTTCTCGCACCAGGGCCATGGCGGCGAAGAGCTCCGCCACGTCGGTGACGGCGCCGGGGCCGATTACGCCGGCCAGAGCCTGCTCCGCGCGACGGCGGCCCCAGGCGAACCAGCGGCTGGAGCGCGAGCGGGGTGCGTCATCGGGCCCGGCGAGCCCGCTCAGCCAGCCGATGGCGCGGTTGCCCAGCAGCTTACCCAGTCGTCGGGGGTAGGTCACAAAGTCGATGGCGTAGCGGGAGGGCGCGGTGTCGATGACGATGGTGTCCAGGTCGAGCTCCTCGGCGGCGCGCGTGACGAAGGTCATGCACACGAGCTCGTGAATGCCGGGTACGGCCTCCTCCAGCACCCGGTAGATCCGATTCCCTAATAGTCGCTGTAGTGCCTCTGGTTCGTTGGCGCAGAGGTACTCGGTGAACAGCCGCATGGCCTCCCGGGGCTCGGGCATGAGCGCGAAGAGTCTCCCCTCGACGCCGGGGAGGTTCACGGGTTGGACCTGGCTACCCACGCTGGTGTCCAGGGCGTCGGCCAGGCGGCGGGCCGGATCGATGGTCACCACCAGCGTGCGACGGCCCGACCGGGCCAGGCTCAGGGCCAGGGCCGCGGAGGTGGTGGTCTTTCCCACACCGCCGCCGCCTACACAGACGATGATCTCGGGGCGCGAGGCTTTATGGGGGCTCCCCGGCTTCATCGGGGCTCAGCCTTGGTAAGCCACCCGGCCACGGTGGTCGCGTCCGGATCTTCGGGTGCTCGGGGCAGGAGCACCTGCGGTGGCGCCTTGGATCCCAGGCTGGACGAGATGATGTCGAGCACGGCGTCTCGGGTCTGGCCTCGCACGGTGAGTACGTCCACCAGGGCTTGCGCCGCAGCGGCCAGGTCGCCTTCCCCTTCGGCGAGCGCCCGGGCCTCGCGTAGGGCCGCGGGGGGAAGCGCCGGGGGAACGCTGTTGACGATGAGCCGGTCCACGGGGAGCTGGTGTTGGGACAAAAGGGCCATGCACAGCTCCCGGGTCTCCCGGAGCACCAGTGGCTCGGGAAGGGTCACCACCACGATGGACATGGCCCCCGGGTGGATGAGCTCCCGTACGAGACGGTCACAGAGATCGTACAGGGGCCCGCGCACCAGCAGGTCCCGGCCCTGGCCCGCCACGGCGAACCAGGAGAGGCTGTGTCCGGTGGCGGGCATGTCCACCACGACGCGGTGACCCGGGTTCTTCTCCATGAGGCGACGAACGGCCTCGAGCATGGCCACCTCGCGCACGGCGGGGGCGGCCCTAAGCAGAGGACGCATGGCGAAGTTTCCCAGCACCCCGCGGGCCACCCAGGCCGAACGGAACATGGGGGTGGCGCCCTGCACCAGGGCCTCGGCGGGTCGGATACGCTCGTATCGAACGTTGTCGTGCGCTCCGGCCAGGGCGATCTCTCCGGCGTCGCTGTCGCCGAACTCCACGAAGATCGATCCCATCCCCTGTTCGGCGGCGGCCACCGCCAGGCCCGCGGCCACGGTGGTCTTGCCCACGCCGCCCTTGCCCGTGACGAAGACCGCCGGCGCCAGGGGGCGTACGTGCAGAGTCTGGTGGGAGTCGTGGGTGAGCGGTGGCCGGTTCATGGGTGTCGGTGGGCAGTGGGCGGGGCGGGGGCTCAGTCGGCGGAGCGGTCGGCCATGCCCTCCACCACCTCCCGCAGCATCAGGATGTACGTCTCGCGCAGAAGGTCCACGTAGTGCGGGGACATCAGTCCGGCGGACCGGACGAGAGCTTCGAGGCCACGCACCGTGCGGCGCCAGGCCTCGGCGATGTCTTCGTAGGTCCACAACCCCTGCGCCACGGGGGTGCGCAGCCCCGACTCCAGGTCCCCCTCCAGGTCAATCCAGTCGTCCAGCATCTGCACAAACAGTGAGACGTCGACCATCCAGGCCCGGGCCTCGTCGCCGGTGTAGCGACGAACCGCCACCAGGAGGCCGTCGATGGCGCCCTCTATGCCCGCCAGGCGGTGGCCGAGGCCGGTGGGATCCTCCGTTCCCTCGAGCGCCGCCACTTCCGAGTCCACCCAGATGTGCAGGGTGTTCATGGCGTCGGCGAAGGGTTGACGTTCGTGGACTCCGAGGTCTCGGCCCATTTCGTCCCGGAGCGCTCGGGCCAGACGCAAGGGCTCAGTGGTGGGCTGCCAATGGCCGTCGATGAGCTGGGAGACCCGGCGGCCGCGCTCCGCGGGCGGCTCCTCCATGAGGTGGTCGAAGCAGTGGTCGATGGTGGCGATGAACGCCGCCACCAGGATGATGCGTCGATGAATCGGGTCGTATCCAGGCAACCGGCCGACCATTTCCAAGGCGCCCTGACCAAGTCGGGCCAGCCCCGGCAGCGGCAGGGGCAAGGCGTTTCCAATCCTGGATACCACCTGGAAGAACAGGGGCCGGTCCGGCGCGCAGAGCAACACCGTGTAGGGTGCCGATCCATAGAGATTACACGAGGCGAGCCGGAGCTTGAGCCCAAAAGGCTCGGATACCAGCGCGGGCCAGTGCGTTCGGATCAACGGCATCACCCAGCGGTCGTAGCTACGGTGAGTGAGCGCCTGGAGTCCCACCGTCAAAGGTCGCACTGACGGGTCGGCGTCCCCCATCAGGGTGCGCATCAGGGCGACCCGCTCGGGCCGTGGTGGCCAGGTGACGGTGGACTGTCCCGAGGGTGGGGCGCTCCCCACGACCGCCCGATTGCTGTGCGCAGACATTCGGGCACAGTAAGGCATTCCGCCGTCGGATGCGACCCCGTTATGTGGAAGGGGGTCCTTAGCGTCGTCGCCGGCTCAGGTAGGGGGGGAAGGGGGACGTAGTTAACTTGTTAACTTTTGGGGATGTGTACAGCCGGCGAACAACCAATGATTTCAACTTGTTCAGTGATTATGAATCGGGATATGGTCTCCGGGCGGGGATGTAACCAGTTGAGATAATGGGGGGGATCGAGGGTTATTGTTGGCAACAAGTTAACAAGTTAACCACGTCCCTATTTCCTACCCATTTCCTAGGGTCATCGGTGAATAGGGAACAGCCGGATGGACGTTCCCGCGGACCTCTATCTTCGATTTGGGGAGGTTGAGAGTCGGCTCGCAAGCTTCATTCCCACCATGATTCTGCGTAAGTAATCTGCGTGTATTCTGGCATCATCAACCTCACCTGCGGAGGTGGCACTTTTGTTTAGAACATCGATGGCGGCCGAAAGATCCTCGGGAGTGTATGTGTATTGGGCTAGGAGCTCTTGGATCCTTCTTTTGTGACCGCCGAAGACACAAGCAGAGAGCAGTAATTTACGGGGATTGGTTGGTTCGTTCTTACGTCTCTTCATGATTGTCCTGCTCGGCCCCGGATCCATCTGTCTTCTACGTAGTGGTCATTTTCGACACGATTCAATGCTCTTTGCAATCTCCAGCATCAACAATGCCCGATCTTCTGATATTTTTCTGACCTTACGGCTAAACATGGGATGGGTCAGCGATGTCAGGTCGCCGTACGGATCCAGCTTTATGGCGAAAATCTTGGAAAAATCGGTCCTGTGCTTCACCAGGCGCATCTTAATTGGATCTGTCAGCCATGGGATCTGGGGGGACCCATCTTCCGAGACGGCTGAAAATGCGATGGCAAAATCATTTTCATCTCTGCGTACGCCTCCAGAGGTTCTGATGAGAACGCCGCTTTTTCGGGCGGAGGTACCAACGGTGATTTTGCCCATGTCCATTCTTGAACGAGTCCCCACGCTCGCATTGTATAGGATATTCGAACTCTCAGATGCTTCGATTTTCAATTCAAAGTCATCAATGACCCCAGCGGCAGAAGGTTTCGCGCGGGTTATTTTTCTCATCTCGTCAAGATCTGCCGTGAGATCAAATTTCGCAGCAATCATGCGCGTCATTTTTCTCCTCTGACTGTTTTGCAATAAAATAACCAGAATTATGGGTGCCGCGATGACCCCCAATCCCATGAGAATTATCCCGATAAGCAGAAGCAACTGTAGAAACAGCGTCATGAGCCCTCTCCTGTAGGGTGGGGGAAGGGGGACTTAACTTGTTGCATCGACCGACTTGGCCATACGCGGCTCCTTAGCGGCGCCGCCGCCGGCTCAGGTAGGCTTTGGTGAGGTCGATGTCATTGGTGCCCGCGGACTGGAAGACCATGCCCTTGACCTCGGTGCGCCACACCCGGATTGAGGCGATGTAGGCCAGGGGTAGCCACGGTCTCTTCTGCTCGATGATCTGCTCCAATTGTCGGAAGAGCTTCTGCCGATCGGCGACGATCAGGGCCCCCTCCGCCTCTGCGAACAGGCGATTGTATTGGGGATCGTTGAAGCGAGCGAAGTTGTAGCCCGAGATCGTCCCCTTATCTGAGAGGAGGTAGTAGATGTTCTCGGCGTCGGGGTAGTCCAGCCCCCAGCCGAAGAAGGCCAGGTCGTGCTGGTTCGCGGCGTAGGCCTTCTTGGCGGCGGTTAAGGGAACTCTTCTGACCTCTATTTGGATCCCGGCGGCGGCGAACCCCTCCTTGAGGATTTGGGCCGCGAGCTTGGGCTGCGGCAGGTACGGGCGGGCGTTGGAGTAGACGTACACAATGAGCTTGCGCCGAGCTACGGGCTCGGCGGAGAGCAGCTCCTTGGCGCGCTTGGGGTTGTATTCCACTGGGGGCGCGTGGGTCAGGTTGTGGATAAGGCTCGGTGGCACCGAGCCCTTGTCTGCCTTGTCGGCGCTTCCCCCGTAGAGCTCTCGGACCAGGCGGTCCCGGTCCACGGCCAGCGACAGGGCCTGGCGGACCTTGGCCGACTGGAGGTACTTCTTTTTCGTGTTGAACACGAGATAGGACACGTAGTTGCTCGTTGAGCGGAACCGATCCATCTCGCGTCGCTTGTCCAGCTTCTTGACCCTGAGGGAGGGTAGGAACGAAGCAACGTGGGCTCGGCCCTGTTTGAGGAGGTTGGCCCGGGTCTTGGCGTCGGGTTCTGCCCGGAACACGATCTCCTTCAAACGAGCGGGCTTGCCCCAGTAACCGGGGTGTGGGCCCAAGGTCACTGCCCCCACCTGCTGGTTCCAGTCGGTGACCCTGTAGGGGCCTGTGCCCAGAGGAGCCTTTTTCCCGTGGCCACCGTCTTCTTTCGGTGCATCTCCGGTGATGTAGGCTGGATAGAGCGACAGCCGGTGCAGAAATGTACTGCTGGGCCGCGTGAGCTCGATGAGCACCTCTCCGGACGGAGCAACCTTCACTTCCTTCACGTCGGCGAGGTAGCTTTTGCCGAGCTTGGAGCGCAGGCTGCGATTCAGGGACGCGACGACCCTTTGGGGGGTGAGCAGGGTGTTGTCGTGGAACCGCACCTTGCGTCGGATCCGGAAGTAGTATTTCTTGGCATCGTGCCGCATTTTCGTGGCGAGGCAGGGGTGAAATCGTCCGCCCAGATTCTCGTACCTCATCAGAGGCTCGTGGGTCTGCCTGAGGATGTCTATCCCTTCACCGGTGGTGACCCGGAGCGGAGTCAGGTGGTGGGCTCGGGAGCGCTGCATGACCACCAACCTGCCCCTGGGTAAGGCTCGTGTCTTGGGCGTCGGGGACGTCTTAGACGTCTTAGACGTTTTGGAGTCGTCCCCACCGCGGGTCCACAGCACCAACAGGATCGCGGACACCAACACCAGGAGCACCCCGACAACGGCGACGATGCGTCTTGGCAGGACGGATCCTGGCGCCCCGGCGCTGGTTCGCACGTAGGATCCGGCGCCACCGCCGGATCCCCGTCGGGTGGCCGCGACAGGGCCAGCCCCTGGGCTGAAACCCGGGCTGCGACCAGGGCTTTGGGCCGATGCCAGGGGACCGGCGCGAGAGGTCGAGAGCTTCGGCAGGGTTCCCTCCGGCAGGGTCATGGCCAACCCCTCGGCGTACTCGTCGCTTGCCAGTTCATAGGCCGCGCTCAGCGCCATGGCGTTCTGGGGACGGTCGCCCGGGCTTTTTTCCAAGCACCACAGGATGGTCTGCTCGAGCTCCGCCGAGATCTCCACCTCCCGCTCGGAAGGCGGGACAGGGGGGTCGTTAATGTGGGCGAGCAGGATCTGACTCACTCCCTTGGCATCGAAGGGGGACTTGCCCGTGTACATCTCGTACAGAATCACCCCCATGGAGTACAGGTCGGTCCATGGGCCGACGGTGTCGTGCTCCCCCAGGGCCTGTTCCGGCGAGAGGTACATGGGGGTGCCCACGATGGATCCGTCCTGGGTTGCGAAGGTCTTGGCCGTGTCATCGAGCAGCTTGGCGATGCCGAAGTCCAGGAGCTTCACCTCGCCGTCGTTGGTGATGAAGATGTTGTCCGGCTTGAGATCCCGGTGGACAAATCCCGCCTCGTGGGCGGCCTGCAGAGCGGAGAGGATCTGGGTGACGATCTCGTGGGCCTCGGGAGGCTCCAGCAGAGGACCGCGAACCATACGTTCCCGCAGATTCAACCCCTCGAGGTACTCCATGATAATGAAGGGCCGTCCATCGGGCAGCGCATCCAGGTTCATGATGCGTACGATGTTCGGGTGCTTGATTTCGTTGACTGCTCGCGCCTCCAGAACGAACCGCGAGAAGCTGTTTTGGCCATCTTCGCCAGATCCCTGGAGTACCTTCACGGCCACGTGGCTACGGATCACCGGCTGTACGCCCAGATAGATCGTGCCCATGGCGCCTTTGCCGAGCCTCTTGACGAGCACGTAGTGGTCGACGGTGTGACCGATGAGCTCGTCGTCCACTGTTGACAGGAGCGTCTGATCGTCCGGGCAGACCTCTTCGTCTCCGTCGAAGGTCTTGCCACAGGTCTCACATACGCATTGAATGCCCGTGCCCATCTAGCGTTTCAGCTCCTCTTTGCGCTTGAGCAGCTTCCGGCCCAGGATCATGAGCGTCTGGCTGAGCTTGCGTACCTCCACGGTCGCCGACGCCTTGAGTCCCTCGAAAAAGGCCTTACCGCCGGGCAGGGCCGTAAGCTGGTTTTGTTGGGCTTTGATGGTCTTGTTCATCTTTCTCGTGTGTACGCGCTGGGCCTCTTGCTTTTCCAGGTACTTCGCGAGCCCGGCCTTGGAGAGAGTCACCGCCTTTTCCATGGAAGTGAGGGTCAGCGCAAGGACATCCAGTACTCCCTTGAGGAGGGCCTGTCTGTGCTTCTGGGCGTCGGCCACGCTATGGATGGCCTGCCACAGCTTCAGCACGTCCTTCTGCCGGGCCCCGACCCGATCCAGGGTGTCGAGGGCGGCCTTCAGCTCGGCGGGCGAGTCGGTTTTTCTGTGGATTTGGTGGTTGTCTTTGCCGGTGTCGTCATCGCTGGGAGGCAGCGAGAAGTCCATGGCGGCGACCCGGGCCATGGCGGGCTCTGGGGTGGAGCTTGTATGTGGCTGACCGCCGGACGATGACCGGGCGCTTCTCTGCTTCTTCTCTGTGGTCTGCTCGGGTCGACAGCCGGTGGCTGTCGCCGTCAATCCTAGGCCGAGGCTAAGCCCGAGGCCAAGGCCGAGGCTAAGCCCGAGGCCAAGGCCGAGGCGTAGGATCAGGTTCGCCGTTTGTTTCATGCTGTCCTCTCTCGCACTGTCGGGGGAGCCTATCACGACCCATAGAAGGGGGCCACCCGCCCCAGAGGGGAGTGGAGCGGCAGATAGGCAAGGGCAGCGATGGCGAGGAACACGAGGCCAAAATAGAAGGTCGTGGGCTATGCCCGGGAGGTTTTACAAGTTGTCGCCGCCGTCAGTCGTTGTCAGTTCCGCGCTTGAGCGGGTACTTGAGGCGCTTCCAGGCGATGATGCCGTCGTGGATGTTGTAGACCTTGCGGAAGCGGAGCTTCTTCATCAGCGCCATGATCCGTTTTCCCTCTTTTCCATTGCGGGAGTAGATCATGTAGGCTTTTTTCTTGCTGAGCCGACTCAGCTTCCGGCGGACAGATTTGTTGGCTTCTACGTTTACTGCGCCGGGGATACGACCGCGGGCGAACCGTTTGGGGGTTCGGAGATCGATGATCCCCATCTGTTTGAACTTTGTGAGCTGGTGGAATTGCCAGTAATCGTGCGCTGTCTTGGCGGTGATGGTGCGGTGTTCTGTCTTGCCCTTGGTTCCGCCCCGGGCGCTGACCAGCGTGGGCGCCGCCAGCATCACGACGACCGAAATCCCGGCGGCCAGCAACGTGATTGTTCGTTTCTGTGTCATGGCTTTATAGCTCCTTTTCGAACATCATACACAGATTGGCCCGACCCTGTCCAATTGGAGATTACCGTGCCCAGGGTTGCTCTGCCATGCGGGTACAGATCCACACGACGTGTCGTCGTCCCCCCTTGGCGCCGCGGGATCGGACCTCGATGGGGTGAACCTCGAATCCCGCCCGCTTGACCCGGCGGGTGAAACCATCATCGGGCGCAGCTGACCAGACTCCCAGGACGCCCTGGGGTCGCAGGGCCGCAAAGGTGGCGTTCAGCCCTTTCCAGCTGTACAGCCAGCTGTTGCTAGGCCGAGTCAGGCCGATGGGGCCGTTGTCCACGTCGAGCAAGATGGCATCCCAGGGCTCCGGTGGATTGCGGATCAGATCCGCCACGTCCCCTTCGTGAACCGAGGTTCGCGGGTCGTGGATGGGGTGACCCGCGGTTTCGCCCAGGATCCCGCGGTTCCAGGCGATGACCGCCGGCACCAGCTCGGCCACCACAACCCGTGCCTCCGGACCCACCCGCGCAAGCGCCGCGGCCAGCGTGAACCCGATGCCCATGCCACCGATCAAGATGCGAGCGTCGGGCTGCTTGCCGCCGCGCCGCTGTAGTTGGTCGCAAGCCAGGTCAGCCAGCGCATCCTCGGAGCCATGCACGCGGGTGCTCATGAGCTCCCGTCCATCCACCCGGATCACCAGCTCGTCCCCCCGCCGCATCAAACGCATGAACCCGCCAGTGTCAGGTACGGGCGTACTTTCCAAGAGCTCCCACTCGTTCATGGAAGCCATCCAATGGTCATCGGGCAGGTCATGTCTGGAAGAACCCCCGGGCTGGAGGAAGATTAAGTGTGGTCAGGCCATGCCAGGCCAGGCCAGGTCAGGCCTGGCTACCAGAGGCCAACACCTTGCTGCAGGTTGATGGTGGACGGGGAGGTGGTGCCAACACCCAAAACAGTTTTTCCGATACACATGTGGCCATTATAGCCGCAACAAAAGTGCGTAGGAAAGAAGAAACCCAGTCCACAGATGCGCCAGTAGAAATTGCGCTAGTGAAAAGCAGGTCAACGAAGCCCCCATTGGAGACCTCCTTAGAGCCAGTGCTTGTTCCCTCGGCCGATTTCCAGCATGATGTTTTTGCGAAAGGGGAGATGTGATGGCCTGCTGGAGAGACTCCTACGTAGCGGCATGTCTGGTTCTGGGGAGCCTGTGTGTCAGTGGTTGCTCCAAGGACACCACGCCGGAGATGCTGCCGGATCGAATCTCGGTCTTTGAGGAGTCCTTTGACCTGGGACACCTGCACCTGTGGTCTGTAGAGGGAGAGGCCAATGTTCAGCTGGAGGAGTCGGCCGGTCCGGATAGCTCCGGCGCCCTCCGCGTTTCACTGACGGATGCGCCCTCCTATATCCGCAACGCAGACAGCGCCCGTCTGGAGCATGCGTTTTTCTCTTTTTGGTTTCATCCCAACTCCGCGACGCTCTACGACGCGAGCGTGACCTGGTTGCCCGGTCAGTCGGTGGAGATCGTTCGATTTCAGGGCGTGGACCCCTGGAACACCCTCGCCGCGCTCTACGTGCGGCAGACGGAGACCGGCGACTACCGCGGTTATGTGCAGTGGCACTCCCCTGAAGGCTCGCAGTACGACTATGAATCAGGCGAATTTGATCTGGCCAACGATTGGCAGGAGATCACGCTGGGGTACAAGCTGGATTCGTGGATTTCGGTGGAACTCAACGGCGAAGAGGTACGGGTGGTGTCGGAAGTGGACCATGCGCACACCGCTTCCCACAATCTCTTCGTGGGCCAGATCACCGTCGGTGCCGAGGCTCATCCCACCGGTTCGTTTCTGTTCGACGCCGTGGTAGTCGAGGTGCCGTTTCGAAAGGACGTCTGGGTGGATGGCACGGTCGGAGATGATGCCCATAGCGGGCTCAGTGCCCACGAGCCGGTGCGCACCGTTCAGCGCGGGTTGAATGTGGCGTCCCCTGGCTCCACGGTGCACATTCAACCCGGGATCTACCGCGAGACCCTCCGGCCGGCGACCAGCGGTCAATTGGAGTATCCGCTGGTGATCAAAGCCGAGGAGGGGCCCGATACGGTCATCGTCCGCGGATCCCTCTCCAGCAGCGATTTTGAATGGACCCCTCTGCAGGATCACTCCATCGGGATACCCTCTCACGTCGACCCCTCCCAGATCTACGTGACCGATGCCACCGCCATGGGGATATCTCAATCGCCACGTTTTGTGATGGCGCTGGACGGATCCGGTCAGACAGTGGAGAGACTCCACCTGGCCCGTGAGCCCGATTTCAGGTTGGAGACCGAGTGGAAGTACCATGAGTACTGGTGGGCGGCAGACGGCGGGAGCGGCGTGGCGCCATGTGTACCTGCGCCCGGAGACGACAGCGCTTGTGACGAAACCAACCGGTCGCCCACCCAGCTCACCGACGTGACCGACGATGCGGAACCTTCCGATATCGAGCCGGGGAATCTCACCTCCCTGGGGGATCTCACGGGGGCCACCCTGGTGGCCATGGACACGGTTCAGGCCCACAGCATGTTCCGCCGGCAGATCGTCGGGCACGATGTGGTGGCGGGGCAGGTCACCGTGGACGAGCCCGCCATGCTGCTGTGGCACATCGGGTTGGGTTGGGGAACAAAGTACTACGTAGAGAACCTGCCATCTCTGCTGGATCAACGGGGAGAGTGGTGGTTCGATTCTCAGACGGGGTTGCTGTATGTGTGGCCTCTGGAGTCGGACAATCCGGCGAATCTGTCCATGGAGATCTCCCACCGCTCTGTAGCGGTGGATCTGTCCAATCGCTCTCACATCCTCATGGAGGGGATCACGTTCGAATTTTTCGACGGCGACATTGTCTCGCTTTCCAACGGAGAGAACGAAAAAGCCAGCGCCATCACCTTGGACGGCCTCCATCTTCGATACGGAAACACTGGGGTTTACCTGAACCAGTCCGTGCTGGGTTTGGACCTGTTCGAGATCCATGGGTTTTTGCTTCAAAACTCACACATCGAGCATATGGACACCAAGGGGTTGAGCTACAACTACTGGTGGGGCCCCGGATTCGACGTAGACGAGTTTACACGCCCCGGACTTTCGGACACCCGGATCCTGGACAATGAGTTTCACCACCTGGCGTTTATGGCTGATCGGGAGGCGGCCGGTTTTCCGGTGGGGCTCAACTTCAGCTACGCCGACGACCTGCGCTTCGAGCGTAACCACGTGCACCATGTCGCACACAGCGGGGTGAACTTCTGGGCCTCGGTGGATGTGAGCACCAAAGAGTACGGCTACGAGCCGGACGAAATTCGCACCGGTACCATCCTGGTCAAAGACAACATCTTCGAGAAGGCGTGCCAGCTCTGTGCCGATTGTGGAGCCTTGAAGATCGGGGGGTCTCCCCCCTACAAGCATGTGTTCCGCGATTTCCTGATCATGGGGAACATCTTCCGCGACACCTACGGGTGGACCCACATATCGGAAAAGCGCGGACTGCGTTGGGCTGGCGAAAACAGCGACCGCAAAGGCATGGGCGGCTTTGGATTATATACGGACTACGCCAGCGGCATACACGCCTACCGAAACATCGCGTACAACAACGCGTACATCGCGTACTCCATGTATGGGTTCTGGCGATTGGGGGACATGGTCTACTACAACAACGTGGCGGCCAACAGCGTTTATGGTTTTCAAATGAGCCGAAACACCAACTATGAAGTGGACGCCATCAACACCCAGGTCGTCAACAACATCATCGTGAACAACGAGGGCAGAGGGATCTTTCTAGGAGATGACGACGGAGACCACGCCCAGATCCTTTTTGACTACAACCTCTACCACAACAACGGATGGCGCTCCCATGAGGATGGCGGGCTCTGGAACTCGGGCACCATGGCGGTGGACGGGGTCAACGATACGACGCTGTACTTCGACTCGTTGGCAGACATCCAGAGCGAATCGTCCTGGGAAGCTCACGGTCAGACCGGGGATCCCCTGTTTGCCGACTACGACGTAGAGGACCACGACATGTTCGACGGCTCCCGGCCCGACTTCCAGATCACCGCCGAGAGCCTGTTGTCCCTGGATTCGGGTGCTGAGCTACCAGAGTCCCTGCTGCGGCTGATCGAGCTGTTCGAGGTGGACAATCCCCAAAAAGGCGGAGCCTGGGACCTGGGGCATCACGAATGGGGTGTTTCGAGTGATGGCGACAGCGGCGGCTGCGCAACCCGCGGCTCCGCCCCGGACGCACCCTCTTACGGTGCACTTGTGATGTGGATCCTGTTGGCACTGTTCTGGGGCGTGAGGATTCGCCGGAGACATCACTCCTGACCGACGCACTCCAGACCAGCGACGTCACCAACACACTGAACCGGGGATCAGCCGGCTCTGGGCAATGCGTCTAGAATCTGGGAGGGGGGCGGAGGGTTATTTGTCGAGCTTGCCGACGATGGCGATGGAGCAGACGTTTTGGAAGGGGAGGCCGCCGAGGTTGTGGGTGAGGCCGTAGCGGGGGTTTTCGAGCTGGCGTTTTTCGGCGCGGCCGTGGAGCTGGAGGTACATTTCGTAGATCATGCGGATGCCCGAGGCGCCGATGGGGTGGCCGAAGCACTTGAGTCCACCGTCCACCTGGCAGGGCACGCCGCCGCCGTCCAGGTCGTAGAAGCCGTCCATGATGTCTTTGATGCCTTTGCCGCGGGGGGAGATGTGCAGGTCCTCGTAGGTGCACATTTCGGTGATGGAGAAGCAGTCGTGCACCTCCATCATGGAGAGCTCCTCGCGGGGGTTGGTGATGCCGGCCTCGGCGTAGGCCTTTTTGGAGGCCTTGGTGGTGGTCATGAAGTAGCTGCCGTCCCAGTCGTTGAAAGCCATCTCCTCGCCGTTGGAGAGGCTGAGTTGCAGAGACTTGACGGTGACGAAGTCCTTGTAGCCCAGGCGTTTGGCGTTTTCGACCGTGGTGACGATGGCGCAGGCGGCGCCGTCGGACACGCCGCAGCAGTCGAAGAGGCCGAGGGGGTGGGCGATCATGGGGGAGCCCATGACCTGGTCCTCGGTGACGGCTTTTTGCAGGTGCGCCTTGGGATTGAGCGTACCGTTTTTGTGGCTCTTGACCGAGATGTGCGCCAGGGCGCGCTTGATGTCGGACATCCTGACGCCGTAGCGGGCGCTGTAGGCGGAGGCGAGCTGGGCGAAGGCCCCCGGGGCAGTGAGGTTGGGCCAGTACAGCCAGTTGAGGGAGCCCCAGTCCGAGCCCGGGTTGGGCAGGCCGCCGTAGCCCACGTCCTTGAGCTTTTCGACGCCCATGGCGAGGGCGATATCATAGGCTCCCGACGCCACGGCGTACACCGCGCCCCGGAAGGCCTCGGTGCCGCTGGCGCAGAAGTTCTCCGTGCGGGTGACGGGGATGAACTCCAGGCGCAGGGCCGCCGGCAGGGCCAGGGCGGACTTGCCCACGCTGACCTCCTCGAGGCAGGTCGACAGCCAGGCCGCCTCGATGTCCTTGGTCTCAAGCCCGGCGTCGGCGATGCATTCGATGTAGGCCTCCACCATGAGCTCCTCGGCGCCCATGTCCCACCGCTCCCCGAACTTGGAGCAGCCCATGCCGATGATCGCCACCTTGTCTTTGATTCCCGTGGCCATTGTGCACTCCTAGAACTTGAAGAGCTTCTCGATGAGCTGGGACTTCATGACGTCCCCGCCGATCTTGAGCTTGCCCGTGGTGAAAGCCTTCATGGCGCCCAGCTTCCCGGTGATGAGATCCAGGAAGTCCGGCGCGCCCATTTTGAGGGTGGTGGTGGGCGCGTCGTGGCTGCCCTCGGTCACCGTGCAGGTGGCTTCGGCGATGGTCACGATCCAGGAGCCTCCGCCGTCGCCCTTGATGTCGTACTGGAAGATCACGTCTACGCCCTTGGCCGCGTCGGCCTGGAAGGCGCTGGGCATCTGTTCGAAGATCTTGGCGACGGTGAGCTTGTCGTCGTTGCCGCCGGATTTCGCGGCGGGCTTGGGCTTGAACGCATCGAGCATGGGGCCCAGCGCCGCCATGGCGTCGTTGTACTCCGAGGCGCCCTCCATGGAGATCACCTCATCCCAGACCTGGTGTAGCTCCTCCACTGTGGGAATGCGCTGGCCATCGCCGATGACCGTTCCCGGACCGTCCACGATGGCGGCCCGGTTGAAGTAGCCCATGCCGGCGTTGAAGATCTCACCGGTGACCGCGCAGCGTTCGGACGCCAGGTAGGTCACCATGGGCACCACGAACTCTGGGCGCAGCTTCTCGGCGAGGTCCGGCGGCAGAAGCTCATCGGTGAGCCGGGTGGTGGCGATGGGGGCGACGGTGTTGACCTTGATGTCGTATTTTTTGCCCTCGAGCTTGAGGGTGTTCATCAGCCCCACCAGGCC
Organism: Deltaproteobacteria bacterium; assembly: GCA_029938605.1. GTDB lineage: Bacteria > Myxococcota_A > Polyangia > HGW-17 > JAJRWW01 > JAJRWW01. Next base: position 43,242 of record JAOZUO010000020.1, read on the forward strand.
CATTTTGGCCGCGGAGTAGTTGGTCTGGCCGAAGTTGCCGTAGAGCCCGGCCGCGCTGGTGGTGAAGATCACCCGGCCGTAACCCCGCTCCCGCAGGTGCGGCATGGCGGCCCGGGTCACATAGAAGGCGCCGTCCAGGTGTACCTTGCGTACGGCGGCCCAGTCCCCGGGCTCCAGCTTGGCCAGGGACTTGTCGCGCAGGATGCCGGCGTTGTTGATGACGATGTCCACCCGGCCGAAGGCGTCGATGGCGGTCTGGATGATGGCCGAGCCGCCCGAGCTGCTGGAGACGGAGTCGTAGCTTGGCACGGCCTCGCCGCCGGCCATTTTTATTTCGGCCACGACGTCGTCCGCGGGGGTGTTGGCGCCGTCTCCCGAGCCGTCCGCGGCGCCGCCGAGGTCATTGACCACGATGCGCGCGCCCCGCCGGGCCAGGTCCAAGGCGTAGGCGCGGCCGAGTCCCGCGCCCGCTCCGGTGATGATGGCCACCTGGCCATGGAAGCCGATGGCGTCGGGATCTTCATCCGTGGGCAGCGGCACCGCCTTCCAGAAGTACACGGAGAAACCGCGCCCCTTGTCCACCAGCCGGCGCCGGAAGACCAGCTTCACCGGCTGGCCCACCTGCATGTCGTCCAGGGTGCAGTCCGTGAAGTCGGCCATGAACCGGCCGCCGTTTTCGAACTGCACCATGCCGTAGATGCCCGGCGGGTCCACCGACACCGCCAGCATGTCGCCGGTGAAGGTCTTGACGAAGGCCGGCTGGTCGGCGAAGGCGTAGTCCTGCTGTTTCCCCACGGCCCGGCAGGCGGGATTGACGCAGATGTCGGTTTTGGGCAGCTGCGGTGTGTCACACTCGGTGCAGCATCCTCCCACCAGGCTCGTGAGCAGGCCCCGCTTGCGCCAGTGCACCGTCATGGCGGTCTGGGTGGGCGCCTCGGCCCGGATGCCCATTCCCGTGTCGATGAGGTTTCTGAACACGAGGAATTTGGCGTAGCTCTCGGTGGTCACCTTGGCCGCGAGGGAGCCCGTGATGCCCGTGCGTGCGGGCAGCGCATCGATGGCGTCGGTGACGCGGAAGTACAGGGCATCGCAACCCTGGCCAAAGCCACAGACCAGGATGCGGTCGCCGGGTTTGGCGGTCTCCAGGGCCCGCACCAGCATCACCAGGGGGTGGGCCGCGCCGGTCTCGCCGCACTCGTCGTGCAGATTGCCGGCCACTTTTTCGATAGGTGCCCCGAGCCGCTTGGCGATCTTCTTGTGCTCCGCTTTGAAGAAGCACGGGTATACCAGGGTGTCCACGTCGTCCATGGTGAGGGAGAGCTTGTCGAGCAGTCCGTTGATCGCCTGGGGGATGATCTTCGAGTACCCCTCGTCCCGTACCCACCGCTCCTCCCAGGTGTAGTCCGTGGAGCGGTCCGCGCCCCTGTAGTGATCCACGAAGTCCACCGACACCGTGTAGGATCCCAGGTACTCGGCCACCACGTCCTCGCTGCCCACCTGGACCGAGGCCGCGCCGTCGCCAAACCACATCTCGTAGAAGGTGGCGGCCTTGGTCTGCCGCATGTCCGAGGCGGTGACGAGCACGTTCTTATGGTCCCCGCCGCGCACGGCCGCCAGGGCCGTGATCAGGGCCGTGGTACCCGCGCGCAACGACGTGGTGAAGTCCGCGGTGACGATGTCGTCCGGCAGGTTGAGCGCACCCTTGACGATGCCGGCGCACTGCCGGTCCGCGAAGGGCAGGGTGGTGGAGCCCAGGTACACCGCGTCGATGCGATCGCGGTCGACGCCCGTGAGGCAGTCCCGGGCGGCGGCCACCGCCATGGTCACGGTGTCTTCGTCCCAGTTGCCGAAGGCGCGCTCGCCCTGGGCCACCATCACGATGGCCGGGGCGAACCACCCCATGTTTTCATAGATGGACATGCGGTTGAGCCGCAGCCGAGGGATGTAGCCACCAAAGGAAGTGATGCCGATCATCATCGGTTCTCCTTAAGAGCTTCCCTACAAATATAGTCCGCCAGGGTGCGCGTGTGCAGTGCGCCAGATTCGCGTGACCGAAAGAGGCGCGTAGCGGTGCTACGGGCCGATTGAGGGCGCGAGAAGATGGTGTGCTGCACGCGATGCAACCGCGAGACGTATTTTGTAGGGATGCTCTTTAACTTGAAGAGCTTTTCGATCAGTTGCGACTTCATCGGATCGGATCTTTCGGATCAAAGGCGTCGAGGATGGGCATCAGCGCGGCGTTGAGGTCGCCATACTCCTTGGCTCCCTTGAGGGAGCGGATGGACTGGATTTTGGCAGCCAGCTCTTCGGCAGTGGGCGGCGTCTGACCATCGCCCACGGTGGCGCCGGGTCCGGTGACCACGGCCGCCTTGGAGAAAAAGCCCATGCCGGCGTTGTAGATGCCGCCGGTGTCCGGGCACTGCTGAGCGGCGAGGTAGAGCATAAGGGGCACCACGAGCTCGGGCTTGAGCTTGTCCTTCATGTCCGGCGGCAGGATGTCGTCGGTGAGCCGGGTGGTGGCGATGGGGGCGATGGTGTTGACCTTGATGTCGTACTTTTTTCCCTCGAGCTTGAGGGTGTTCATAAAGCCCACCAGGGCCAGCTTGGCGGCGGAGTAGTTGGTCTGCCCGAAATTGCCGTGGAGCCCCGCGGCGCTGGTGGTGAGCACGATGCGTCCGTAGCCCTGGCCCCGCATGTGTCGAAGGGCGGGGCGGGTGACGTTGTAGGCGCCGTCCAGGTGCACTGCCAGCACCTGCTGCCACTGCTGGTCCGACATCTTGACCAGGGATCGGTCACGTAGGATGCCGGCGTTGTTGATGAGAATGTCCACGCGATCAAAGGTGTCGATGGCGGTGTTGATGATGGCCTCGCCGCCGCTGGCGGTGGAGACGGAGTCGTAGTTGGCCACCGCCTCGCCGCCGGCTTTTTTGATCTCGGCCACCACCTCGTCCGCGGCGCTGCTGGACCCGTCGCCAGAGCCGTCGCGGGCTCCGCCGAGGTCGTTGACCACCACCTTGGCGCCCCGCCTTGCAAGCTCGATGGCGTAGGCGCGGCCCAGCCCGGCCCCGGCGCCGGTGACCACGGCCACCTTGCCGTCCACATGAATGTCGCCCAGGGACTCGCGGCGCTGCTGCTCGGCGTCGGTCATCCACTCGACCACACCGTTGTCGATGACCACCTCATTGTTGTCCTGGTTGACGACCTTGAACAGCGCCCGCCCCTCGCCGTCTTTCCAGATGAGGGTCTTGACGGCTACGCCCGGGTAGAGGGTCTTGGAAAAGCGTGTGCGGAAGCGGGTCATGCGCTCGGGCTCGCCGGGCATCAGGTGCTTGATCACCGCCCGGCAGGCGTAGCCGTGGGTGCACAGGCCGTGCATGATGGGCTTGTCGAAGCCCGAGGCCTTGGCGAAGTCCGGGTCCACGTGCAGGGCGAAGACGTCTCCTGAGAGCCGATACAACAGGGGCTGGTCCGCGCTCGGCGTGTCCTCCTGGGTGAAGTCCGGATCCCGGTCGGGGAAGGTGGTGCGATCCCCCGGGGCGTTCTCCCCGCCATAACCGCCGTCCTTTCGGCAAAACAGGGTAAAGATGTTGGTGAACAACTTCGCCCCGCTGTCGTGGAAAGTGTCGGCCGACGCGACGACCAGGGCGCCCTTGTCAGCGCCCTTGTCGTACATGTGCGTGATGGCGCCTGTGGTGGTCAGCCGCCCCTGGGCGGGGATGGGCGCGTGGAAGAGGATGTCCTGCTCCCCGTGCAGGATGCCCCGCAGGTCGGCCGCCGAGTCCGTGGCCACGGTCATGAGGAAGTCGAAGACCGCGCCGATGGAGAAGCTCGGGATGACCTTGAGCTGCTTTTCGTAGACGTAGTCCAGGTCGTCGAATCCGGCGCCCACCCCCAGGGCGTACAGCGCGGCGTCCTTCCAGGTGTAGTCCTTGACCATGGGGCCAATGGGACTGCCGATGGAATCCAGGTCCAGGGCCATCGTCTAAGCCTCCTTCCGGTTCGTCATCGAGACGAAGCTCTTTTCGCCGGCAAAGGCGGGTATGAAGATGAACTTGAGGGTCTCCTTGGTCAGGGTCACGTAGCGATCGCGATCCACGCCCACGACGGACTGGAAGAACTCCTGACCGGAGACGAAGTTATAGATGGCGTTCATGATGGCCAGGACCTGCATGCGCGCCTCTGGGGAGACGGGCTCGTCCTTTTCGGCCAGCTTCATGGCGCGGGCTATGCTCGAGACGAAGCTCGGCACCCGCAGGTCCGTAATGGGCTCGGCGCGGGTTTTGGCGAAGTAGCGCAGCAGCACCAGGTTCGACACCTCGGGGTGGACCAGCAGGTAGTCGGTCATCTCGTCGATGGCAATGTCCAGCCGCTCGGCCAGGGTGCGACCGGCCACCCGCTCCTCCACGCGGCGTAGCTGGAGGCGCAGGTCTTCGTCGATGTCTGTGACCACCGCCTCGTACAGGTCGGCCTTGTCCCCCCAGTGGTAGTACAGGGTCGAGATGTCCACGCCGGACTCTTGGGCGATCATGCGGGTGGTGGTGCCGTGGAAGCCGTACTCCCCGAAGATCCGCCGGGCGACCTTCAAGGTACGGGCCTTGGTGGAATCCGGCGCGTCCCGGGCCTTCTCCAGCGGACTCTTCATACGCTCTTCATCATTCTCTTAATGCGTCCAACCAATGTTTCCAACAAATGATGGAGAAAAGATAGGAAAGATCAGCAAGACTGTCAATCCGATTCTCAGGAGCCGCTCATCTCACTCCCTGTGTTATATTCCCGAGCCATGGGTTCTGACCTTCCTAAGATGCCGGGAATAGAGACCTTATCCTCGGAGGAAACGCAAGAGTACCGACCGGACTCAGGTATGTGGTCCAGCTCCTCCCCGGAGTGCCTCCTGTGCGTCAGTTCAGGCAGCTCCCAAGAGCCACGTCAGTCCTGGAAACTGACCTCCACCAACGTGTGTGTCATTGGTCGGGACGAGGAGTGCGACCTGGTGTTGGATGGGAAAGGTGTCTCGCGTCGTCATGTAGAGCTTCGGATCGTCGCCGATGGTATCCGCGTGCAGGATCTGGGCAGCACCAACGGCATCGGGTACCTCGGCAAACGGATAGAGGTCGCGACGCTGAGTGTGGGGGCTCGAATCTCCATTGGGAAGCACGACATCGACCTGCTTCCGCCCACCGATATCGGCGCTGTGCCCATCTCCAGTCGGGAGAGCTACGGGGAGCTCCTCGGTATCAGCTCTTCCATGCGGCGAATCTTCTCCGTGCTGGAGATGCTCGAGTCCAGCGATGTCCCGGTACTCGTTCAGGGAGAGACGGGGACCGGCAAGGAGCTCATCGCCCAGGCCCTCCACGCCCATGGATTGAGGGCGCAGGGACGCTTGGTCGTGATCGACTGCGGCAACATGACCTCGGAGCTCATCGAGAGCGAGCTGTTCGGACACGTCAAGGGCGCATTCACCGGTGCCACGACGGATCGAGCGGGTGCCTTCGAGGTGGCTGATGGCGGAACGATTTTCCTCGATGAGCTCAGTGAGCTGCCCGTAACGCTCCAGCCCAAGCTGCTCCGGGTACTGGAGTCGGGCCAGGTCAGGCGGCTGGGCACCAACGACTTTCGCAAGGTGGACGTGCGCGTCATCTCCGCATCCCAGCGGGATCTCGCCGTCGAGGTGGCAGCAGGCAACTTCCGCCAGGACCTTTACTACCGCCTCGTAGTGGCGCAGATCCTCCTTCCGCCGCTGCGAGAGCGCCCCGAGGACATCCCCGTCCTGGCCCAGCATTTCCTCGGCCGGCTCTCGGACAACCGGGACTCACGCCTTCCTCCCGAGGCCGTGGAGCAGCTCCTGCACCACCACTGGCCGGGCAACGTCCGAGAGCTGCGAAATGTAATTCACTGCGCCCTGGTCGTTCCGCCGGGGATCACCGCGCCGTCTCCGCCGTCCCCTCCCTCCTTCGGCTCCCAGGCCGAAGGGCAGCAGGCCGCACCTTTCCAGCTCCGCCTGACGCAGTCGCCACACTCGTCGGAGCCCGACACGCAGGCTCCTGTGGGAGACCCCAGCGGCCCCCTGAAGATCAACCTGGAGATCCCCGCCAATACCCCCTTCCGTGAGGCCCGCACCGAAATGAAGCAAGCGCTCGAATCCGCCTACCTCTCCCGCCTCTGGGCCGAGTTCGACGGAAACATCTCGGCCGCCTCCCGCGCCTCGGGCATCGATCGCAAATCCCTACGAGAGCTACTGGCCAAGCACGGACTCATCTGAGACTTCGCTCGTACCGTTACTGGAGCTTGCGACTGAGTGCGGTGCTTTCTCACGGGAGGTGCGCATCTCTACTTACGTCACCAAATAGACTGGCTGTGCTACGCTCGACGTGCGGAGTGTACAAATGATAAAATTCGGCAGTTGCTTGGTATTGGGTGGTCTGTCGATCGTGGCCACACAGGTTCCTGGTTGTCCCTCGCCTTCGAGTGGCACGCGACACCCCAGGCGGGTCTCCAATCCGCCCCCGCGGGCGACGCGGCCGCCACCGAGCTCTCCGCGATACATCCTGCGCCAGGGCCGGCTTCAGGACGCGGCGCTACGACGGGTGGTAGTGGTGGTGGATCGGCCGGTGGTGGTGGAGACCCGACACCTCTTGCGGGCGGGATACCAGGCGCGGTCACTCAACTTGACGCTACGGCTGCCCCTGGGTGGCTTTGTCCGCGCTGTGCGGCCTGGCAAGCATCCTTACCTGGGGAGCTCAGACTACACCACCCTGGGGCGGTATGTCCTGCGCCGGACCAAGCTGTGGTGGCAACGTGGACGCGTCCCCATCGGCGTGGCGTACGTCGGAGCGTTCCTGCCAATCTACCAAGATGGCAAGCGGTGGGTGCGGGTGGCTTTGCTCGGCTACCGCAACAACACCACGCTGGCCAACAGACGCGTCAAGATCGACAACCGCTACGGCGCTCCGCTGGCCTGGGTGCGAGCGAGCGACCTGGGGGTCAGGATACCGAATCGTCTTCCTCCATCGGACCCGTGGAGCACCCCTGCTCGGGACCACTACCGGACGCTGCATCTGACCCCTGAAGGTCGCGCCTACTCGGCCCTGAGCTGTGGGCCGGTGCGGGTCATCGCCCGCCGTGGTCAGTGGGTGCGGCTGGCCCAGCTCCACCAGGGGGTCGAAATCCGCGGTTGGACCGATCATGACATCCATGCGGGTCGCGGCGATGGACCGTGCTCCTCCCGCACCGAGGCTACAGGCCGCGTGCGCTTCGGCCGGTGGAGCCTCCGTGGCGCCGGACCACCGGTGAGACCAACACCGCCGCCGCCGAACCTGGTGGGACGCGGCGGAGCACGCCTGTCGGACCCCTCAGGGCAGCGCATTGGCCACTTGCCACCAGGGGCAATCGTGCTTCGACGCGGCGGAGGCCAGGGTGTGAATCGAGCCCAAGGACCTGGCAGCTTTCGCGTTGGACCGGTGGTGGCCCATGGTGTTGTGCGTTGGTCCAAGACCGGGCCCTTTCGAGGGATCCGCCCCCTCGCCCGGCCTAAGAAGCTGCGCAACCCGACGCTCCGGCCCTCGCCCACCTGGCGCGTGATGCCAGATGGGAAGCGGATGGTCGGTTTGTTCCTCAAAAGCGTCGTGCGCCGCAAACGCCGGCTCTGGGTCCGACGCAGCGGCCAGAAGCGGTGTGAGCCCCTGAGCTTCACCCAGCGGGTCAGGCGCAAGCACGACGAATATCACACCGAAACCCGCGAAGTCTCGAAGAAGAGCCGCTGTTGGCGAACCATCTACGGGTACGCCGTGTCGATCCATGCGGAGTCCGGATTGCTGGACTTCTTCGGTCCCAACACCAAGTCCGTGCTGATGCGCCGCCTGTGTCCAGGGGCCACCGGGAGTGGGAGTGGGAGTGAAGCTGCCGCCGGCTCCGTGTGGCGGGTCCAGCTCGTGGGCGTGCAAGCCGACCGGGTGCTGGTGGTGCCCGCCAATCGGGGCGCTGTGCACCGCTATGCCACAGAAGATCTGGCCATCTGGTTCTTCAAGCGCTCCGCGTGCGAAGCACAGTAGGGCGTATTCGTCACCTGCACTTGCGGCAAGTTGTTGCGGATCACTCTGGATGCTCCCGTTCGGATCCGCCCGATTGATCCTCGGTATGTGGTGGGGTTCAAGCACCCTGCGTGAGAACCACGCGGCTGCTGTTCGATGTCCTCCTACTGTTGGAGCTTGTTTGTCCAGCTCTGCAGCGTCGAAAGCTTTAGCCGAAGCGGGATCGCGAACTTACGGTGCGTCATCACGCTGTCCTCCTTTCTGTAGGCCGTGCGCGCAGTCTTCACCTAGCGGGGCCAACACATTGTCCATTGAGAAAACGAATCTCAGTGTCGACGAGATGGTGCGGAGGGGGTACTATTTAGATGTTGGGCATGTACTACTGTTTGAGTGTGGTTTGGCACTGGAGTCAGTGCTTGGAATTGTGGAAGATTGGATGTCTGAGGAGCTCGCATTCGGTCGGTATCAGCTGGTGATGGAGATGGCTCGGGGAGGGATGGCCACGCTCTATCTGGCACGGTTGCAGGAACTGGCGCAGTTCGAGAAGCTCCTGGTCATCAAGAAGGTCCATGATCACCTCGCCAAGGAAGAGGCGTTCATCAATATGTTCATGGATGAGGCGCGGATTACGGCGCTCATCAACCACACGAACGTGGCCTCCGTTTTCGATATGGGTGAGGAGAAGGGCGCGAACTATCTCGCCATGGAGTATGTGCACGGGCACAACCTACTGGAGATCCTGAGGAGCAGCACGCGGCTGAAGGGCGTTCTCACCTGGCCACTTGCAGCGCGCATCATCGCCGAGGCGGCGGCCGGGCTCCACGCCGCACACGAGCTGAAGTCCACCGACGGAACCCGTTTGCACGTCGTCCACCGCGATGTTTCGCCGAGCAACATCCTGGTGAGCTATGGCGGTCAGGTGAAGGTCGTAGATTTTGGCATCGCGTTGGCGGCGCAGCGAATGACAACCACGACGACGGGAACCCTGAAGGGCAAGGCCGCGTACATGTCGCCCGAGCAGGTCTCCAATGGTCTGGTGACCCACCAGTCGGATATCTTCTCGCTGGGCATTGTCCTTTTCGAATCAGTTACGGGGCGTCGACTCTTCAAGGGCAATAGTGCCGCCTCGTCCGTCAAGCGCGTCTGCGAGGCGCAGGTCCCCAGGCCGCGTATCCTCAACCCAGACCTGCCGGTGGAGCTCGAGCAGATCATACTGAAGGCGCTGGCGTCTGATCCGGCGGATCGCTTCGCGACCGCCAGCGCCTTTGAGCAGGCGCTGGAGCAGGTGCTTTCATCGGTGGGAATGCCCATGGGGCGCGCCCAGCTCGCCGGGCTGATGGATCACCTGTTTCACGACCTCCGGAAGGTCAAGGACAAGCATATCCGAGCGGCGCTGGAGGGCGTGACACCGGGCGCTCCGAAAAAAGGTGTGGCCATGGGGAGTTGCCAGACCTCCAGCAGCACCACGGTCATGCATTTGAACTCCGCGGTCAAATCACGCTATCGCCGCCGGCACCTCGTTCCGTGGCTCGCTCGAGGAGCTGGGATCCTCGTGGTTACGGTGATGCTCGGCTTCGTGGTTCTCGGAAGAGGGCAGTCCTCCGGCGTCAGGAAGACGCGCGGAGTCGCTGGTGCGTCTATGGGACAGCCGAGTATCATGACGAAGCCGGCGGATCGCTTCGCCCGGGATGCTACAGTACCTGTCCCCCTGGTACCGTCCAAGCCCGGGGCGATGGTTGCCCAGGTTACCGTCAAGGTGACCGTGCTACCGCGGAAGGCCTCCGTAGTGACGACCTTCCAGCACGTGCACTATCGAGGGAACACCTTTCGCATGGTCGTCCCACGGAAGAGGTCGCCTGAGAAGATCACTATCCGTGCGCCTGGCTATCGATCCGTGAGTGTGCTCTTTACTCCCACAGCGGATTTCGAGAGAACTGTCACGCTGCGGCGGCTGTATCGGAGGCATCGTCCTCCCATGCCGAGTGCCACAGCAGACTGGGTTATGGGGATACGATGAACATTCGGAAAACTCTGAGAGCCGCCGGCTTGATTGCAGTGCTATTCGTGCTCTTCGGCCTGCTGGCCGACACCAATGTCCGGGCGCAGCCTTGTACCAAGGAAGGCAAGGCGGAGGCTAAGGTGCTGATCAAGCAGGGCACCCAATATCTTCGGGAGCTGAAGGCGCGGCTGGCGGTCGCTGCTTTCAAGCAGGCCTATGGTCACTGTAAGGCGCGGGTGATCCAGTTCAACCTGGCATTGGCTTATCTGGTCCTGGGGGAGCGAGTTACGGCGGCGACGCACCTGCGCCGGTACCTGAACGGGGCCACTGCTGCCGAGAGAAGGGCTCTGCCACCCCCTCTGAAGCTGCTGCTTACGGAGGTGGGTGTGCTCCGGGTACAGGTCCGGATCGCCACGGCTACCATCTGGGTGGATGGACAACTTAGAGGCTCGGGTCGTGTGGAGATAGTTGTACTACCGGGGCTCAAGGTCGTGGAGATCAGGCTCGGAGATCGGGTGTTGAAGCACACAAAGCTCGAGGTCGCCGCGGGGCAAACCGCGGTCTGGAATCCCCATATTGACGCGAAGCCAAGGCGGACGGGCCTTCCGGGGCGTGCGATTTCCACGCATCCCGCGCGCGGAACATCAACGTCTTCGGCCTCCTCGGCATCGTCGGCGTCTTCCAGCAGCCGTCGGCTGCACTGGGCGTACTTCGCCTCAGTTGCCGTGTTAGCCGCAGTCGGTGGAGTAGCCCTGACCTACACCGGCGTTCGAACGTTTCAGCTGAGAGAAGACTGGATCGCAAGCCCCTCCGATGCAATCGAGAAGGACTTTGACCGCTACAAGCTCATTAGCAACGTGCTCGTGGGCGTCGCCGCGACCGCCGGTATTACGGCTGCGATCATCGCCGTATTTACCCGCTGGCGTCGTAACAAGCCCGAGAAACCCCGTGTGTCGGTCTCTTTTGCGTTTATCCCGGGTGGTGGAGGTCTCACCGTGCGCGGGCGTTATTGAGGATCGCTTCGGTGCTACTTTCGTACAGGACGGGGTCCCCCAAAACCTGATCTTCGGGCGATCTTTATCTGGCGCAGCGAATTCCGATGTTGGGGTGCTGGTCGGCTGGAGGGGCGGCGTACTCCGGGGGCTCCCAGTTACGGGAGGTAGTGTACAGCTTTTCTTCTGCTTCTTCAAAGCAGCCGCCACGCATGGATCGTGTGTCAGTGACAGGAAGCTCCCATGCGCTTCCGTCATCAGGCGCCCCATCGTAGGTGTCGTGGTAGTAGTCTTGTACCCATTCGCAAACGTTTCCGGCCATGTCGCACAGACCCTGGCTCGTGTTTCCCGCTGGCTTACTGCAGACAGCCATGGTGCGCTCGTCTCCGCATCCGATTCCGCTCCCGTCGTCCATTACGGCGTAGTAGCAGGTCGCTGAGCCGTCACCCCACGGATACTCAAAGCCTTGGCCCCCCGACTGCGCCGCATACTCCCATTCCGCCTCGTTCGGCAGGCGCCCTCCCGCCCACGTGCAGAATGTCACGGCCTTATTCCAATCCACGCAGTTCACCGGGTGATCCTCATATCCGGACGCGTCCCAGTTGCAAATCCCTCCTGTGCTCGGTGTGGCGCACGGCCCCTCGGTAACGCATATCCCGTACTGCGCCACGGTCACCTCGCTCTCGGTCATCAGGAACCCCGATAGCGTCACCGGGTGTATTGGCACCTCGTCGGTCCAACCAGTCTCACTCCCCATCTGGTACGTTCCGCCTGGGATTGAGATCCACGTCAGCTCCGCCGGGTTTGCCTGACACGTGTGGTTCAGGCAGCTCTGTCCCTCGTCAGTGCAATCAATACACGTCTGGCCCTCGCTTCCGCATTGGCTATCGTGGTCACCCACCTGGCAAACATTACTCAGGTCGCAGCATCCCGAGCAGCTCCCCAGGTTGCAGGACACACCAGTGTCTGCTCCGGTGGCCGCATCGGAGCCAACCGGAGTCAATTCCATGAGACATCCAGGCAACAGGAGCAGGAGCATAAACGGTACGATGCGCGCATTCAGTCCACAGGTGCGCGGAGATAGACCGCCTTGCTTGACCTGGGAAGATGCGTGAAGTCGGTGGATTGGGCGGTCGCAGGTTGCCATGGATTCAATGGTAGGTGCGAGTAACGACATGAGTCAAGCGGCAAAAATGGCAACGATTTGAACGAACACCTGTAAGTGCTTGTGAGTATGTAGCACGGCAGTGGGGTGGGGCAATTTCCCCCATACCGGAGTTGTGTCTGCAATGGCAGGTGAGGAGTTTTCCTCCACCTGTACAAGAACGCAGCGACTGCACACGCGAGGATGTGTAACCCCATGTGATTCCGGGTGTTTTCTGGGGTGCTGTATTTCGATAGCAGAAATTTGGGCCCGAGTCTCGAATGGCATGAAATTCGCAGTAGATGTTCGATGACGCACATTGAGCACCCAACGGAAAGAGAGAGGACTCAGCACATGAGATCACCTGCATTTGCAACGGTCACAATGGTTTTTCTGGTCACCTGGTTGCAGGGGTGCGCGCAACAGAATCCTGCCGGGAACGCCGGTCTTTGCGCAGACATCACCTGCTCGGGCCACGGGATCTGTGCGGTGTCCGGCGGGGGAAAGCTCCTTTGCGCCTGTAATGCCGGCTACCACGCCGAGCAGCTATCCTGCATCGAGGACGGCTCCACGGGCCCCTGCCTAAACGTCACCTGCTCGAACCACGGAACCTGCGTGGAAAATGGGGGTCAGGCCCAGTGCCTCTGTGAGAGTGAGTATGTAGCGGATGGACTCAATTGCGTATCTGAGGAAGATCCCTGTAGCGGAGTTGACTGCTCCGGCCATGGAGTCTGTGAGCTGGTGAATGAGGTCGCCACCTGCAACTGCAATCCGGGGTATGTGGCCGACGCCCTCTCCTGTGTGGAGCAAGATGACCCCGACCCCTGCACGGGCGTGGGCTGCTCTGGGCACGGTAACTGTGTGGTTGTAGACCAGGCCCCTACGTGCGCCTGCGATTCGGGGTATGTGGCCGATGCCCTCTCCTGTGTGGAGCAAGTTGATCCCGACCCCTGCGCGGGTGTGAGCTGCTCTGGACACGGTACCTGTGTGGTTGTAGATCAGGCCCCTACGTGCGCCTGCGATTCGGGGTATGTGGCCGACGCCCTCTCGTGTGTGGAGAATACGCCTCCGCTTCCTGGTGTCATCGAACCGACATTGCAGGATATCTGGGACGATACAAATGTTCCCTTTGGTAGTATTTCCAATCCCGCAGTTCCTGATGGTCTGGTTTCCTCTTACAGCATGTATTACGCGCCCGAAATCAGAGACTACCCAGACATGAGTGTCGAATGGACGAATCCCTGGTATGTGGTCGCTCAAGAAGCTCCGGTTACCTCTGGTGGATGTGAGCTGGGAATGGGGACCTCAGTCAATACGGCGGTGGAAATCGGAACGATTCGTAATTGGTGGTTGCTTGCAGATGGGACCTGGTATTTGGCATTTGAAGACAGTGACAATGATGGGTACAATTATCCAAACCCAAACGACTATTTTCCTGGAGACCTGGGATGCCCCACCATCGATAGCAACGTGCGTCAGCCAAACAGCTCCTATAGTGTAAGAAAAGGACTTTCTGGTAACGGATACAGGCTCTCAATCCCGAATTATGCTTTCTGGGATCATGGTTGGCCCACCCAGAGTATTTTGAATATTCAAAATACTGTCGGCCAGCAGGTCGTGGCGCAGTTGACACAGGTGTTCACCCGACTCGTGATCTTTGATTCCAGCGGCGTGGATGATCGTCATCTCGCGAAATTTGTAGTCAATGTAGGGGCTGACAAGAGATATGCGCCACCCAACTACGGCGTATATGGTGACGTGGGATATAGTGTTACGAAACGAATTACAAACAGTTGGACTGCCACTCACATGCTGACTGGTGGACACTTCGCGACCTACGCAGATTTTGTAGCGTCAAATCCCCCGCTGAACGTTACTCCTTAGACTGGGAATCGAACGAAACCACCGATTCATTCAGACAGTTCATCTGGAATCTGTAATGGAAATTCCCCGCAGCGGTGGCCATGAAGGCTCCATGAGCTACTCGGGATCTTCGAGGGGCTCAGGGGGTGGGGCGAGGATTGCCTGGTTTCGGCCGGCGGACTTGGCGTCCCTCATGGCGGCGTCGGCCCGTTGCAGTAGCGTCATGGCACGTTCATGGTTGTCCCAGCCGGCCACGCCCGCGGAGATTGTCTGGGTGACGCGGACGCCCTCGGCCACGGTGATGGGGCCGCCGGCGATGTCGGCGCGGATCCGCTCGGCGTGGTCCAGAGCGGCGGCGTCATCGGTCTGGGACATGAGAACCACGAAGGTGCCGCCGCCTCGCCTGACGATTCGGAAGGGGTTGGGCAGCAGCGTACGCATGCGGTCGGCCAGCCGTTGCAGCAGCCGATCCCCGGCGTTGAAGGAGTGCGTGTGGTTCAGCTCCTTGAGGTTGTCCACGTCGAGCACACAAACGGCCATGGGAGACGAGGTTCGGATGGCCCGCTGTACTTCGTCGCGCAACCGGGGAAGGAGGTAGCGATCGTTGTAGACCTGCGTGAGCTCGTCCACCAGGGCCAGCCGCTCCAGCCGCGCTTTTTCGATGATGGGGACGGTGGTGTTCGACAGCAGCAGGGCCAGGGCCTCGTCTTCGGCCCCGAAGGTGTCGGGCTTCGGGGCGCTGATGGACAGGACCCCCACCACCTTGCCGGCGGACATGAGCGGCACCGCAATAATGGAACGGATCTCAAAGCCCTGTCCGCTCCCGGTTTTGAACCGCTGGTCCGTGGCGGTGTCGCGGATATAGGCCACCCAGCCGTTTTCCGCCACCCAACCCAGCACCCCCTCACCGGGACGGAAGACCATGGGCCGCGCGCTCGTACCCTCGCCGGATCGGGCTCCACACAACAGCTCCGTGCGCGCGTCATTAAACACCCGCAAAGAGGAGTGGTTGCCCGGTAGCAGCCGCAGGGCCGCTACGGTGACCGCTTGGAGAATATCCTCCAGGGACTCGTCAGAGGTGAACTTCTGCGTGAGTCCGAGCAGGACGCTGAGCGCGACCTTGGGCTGAACCATACCTCCAGCATAGAGCAGAATGATGGTCGAATGGAAGGAAGATCAGGACGGGGGGGGCAGAGGCAGAGGGTCAGCCACAGAGGTACAGCCACAAAGGCTAGCTACTCATCGTACCCTTCGAGGCTGTAGCTTTCGCAGCTCGTGGCGTCCCGCACGACCTTGATGTAGATGTCGGAGCTGTCGTCCGATCCGCTGCAGTCGTTGTCCAGCTTGACGTGGGACGTGCTACAGCAGCCGTAGGGCGCGTTGGTCGGTCCGTCCGTGACCCAGGTGCCGTTGTCGCAACTCGAGGAGCTGGGCTCGGGATAGCCGTCGTCGCAGTCGAAGTAGATGCAGATCCTGTGGCCCCCGGGGTTGTTGGTGAACCGGGCCTCGGGGTAGATGAGCCCCCATATGGTGTCGCTGTCATGGTAGTAGAACCAGTCCTCGTCCCCGAGCTGGCTGAGCCGGGCGTTGGTCACGGTGAGGCTGCCGCCGTCGTCGTCAATGTTGCCCATGAAGTGGGCGTCGCCCGGCACGTCATTGGGCTCGAAGGCGTCGTCGGCGAAGTCGATGATCTGGTCGCAGTTGTCGTCGGCGCCGTTGCAGATCTCCGACGCGCCGGGGTTTATGATCGGGTCGAAGTCATCGCAATCCTGGTCGAAGGGATAGCCGTCGTTGTCCTTGTCGTCGTCGCACAGGTCCCCCTGGGCGTCCCCGTCGAAGTCCTCCTGGTTGGGATTCGGCGTGTCCGGGCAGTTGTCAGCGCCGTCCGCCACGCCGTCGCCGTCGGTGTCGTCCTCGCAAAGATCGCCGATGCCATCCCCGTCCGCGTCCGCTTGATCCGGGTTCACGGTGAACTGGCAGTTGTCCGCCACGTCATTGACGCCGTCCCCGTCGTCATCCATGTCGCAGGGGTCGCCGTCGCCGTCCTGATCAGAGTCCACCTGGTCGGGGTTGGTGATCCTCGGGCAGTTGTCCATCTGGTTGTCGACGCTGTCGCCGTCGATGTCGTCGTCGCACACGTCGCCGATGCCGTCACCGTCCAGGTCGGCCTGGTCGTTGTTCTGCCGCTCGGGGCAGTTGTCCGCCTCGTCGGGGACCCCGTCGCCGTCGGAGTCATTCACGCCGGCGTTGTTGTTGTTGTTGTTGTCGTTGGTGTTGGATCCGTCGTCGGAGATACCGGCGTCGTTATTGCTGTCCTGGCGGTCGCTGCCGGTTGCACAGCCCGCGCTGGTCCACTGGCACAGGGCGATGCATACGAGAAACAGGGTTGTCCGGGTCATGGTCGCTCCAATTCGGTCACAGGGTGGATTCTACCACGAACCCGCTCAATTTCCCGAGTCTGAGCCCGATCCCGAGCCCCAGGTCGAGGGCTGAGCGCCCATCGTCAGCGTGAGCGTGCCGCCGGCGACGATCTCATCGTGGGTGATCCACGTGCGATGAATGGCCGCTCCGTTCAGGGTCGCTGACTGGATGTAGCGGTTGTCGGTGCTGTTGCCGGTGGCATCGATGACAAAGGTACCCCCGTCGTACCAGAGGGGATCGAGCGCAATGGTGACGCGGTTAAACACGGGGCTGACGATCTGGTAGGTGGTGTCGGCGGGAGTGACGGGGAAGATGCCCATGGCGGCCAACAGATACCACGCGCTGGTGGCGCCGGCGTCGTCGTTGCCCGGGAGCCCCCCCGGCTCCGCGGTGAAGTCGGTGGCCAGGGTTTGACGCACCACCTCCTGGGCGCGGTGGGGGGCGCCCGCGTAGTTGTACAGGAACGGAACGTGAAAGCTCGGCTCATTGGAGGAGTCGAAGTGTCCGTCGGTGAAGAACTGGTCCAGCTTGGCGATGAAGCTCGCGTCGCCACCCACCGATGCGATGAGCCCATCGATGTCGTGGGGCACGAACCAGGTGTAGATCCAGGCGTTGGCCTCACAGTAGCCATTGCCGTCGCTGTTATCGGCCGGGTCAAAGGGCTCGATCCAGGTGCCGTCTTCTTCCCGCGGCTGCATGAACCCCGTGTCCGGATTCCAGTGGTTCGCCCAGTATCCGGCCCGCGTCATGAACGTCTGATAGTCTGCCTCCTTGCCCATTCCCTGCGCCACCTGGGCGATGCACCAGTCGTTGTAGGCGTACTCAAGGGTCATCGACACAGACTGGGTCAGGTCACAGTCCTGGGACACGAAGCCGTTCTCGATATATTCCGGTGGCGTTCCCAGGTTGAGATAACCACAGAGCGTCGGATAGGCCACCTCGAGGGTCTCCTCTACGGCGCTCTTGTGGATCGCCGCCCAGGCGTCGTTCAGGTCGTAGTCACGGAAGCCTTTGACATAGGCGTCGGCGATCATGGGAACCGCATGGTTGCCAATCATGACCCGGGAGTAGCCGGTGGCGTGCCAGGTGCATTTGGGTAGCCACCCCCCTTGCCGGTACAGATGCAGGTAGGAGCGGACAACGTCGTCGATGAGCTCGGGTTCGATGAGGGTCGCCAGTGGTCGAGAGGTGCGGAACGTGTCCCAGGCGCACCAGTCGTCGGTGTAGAAGCGACGTTGTGGCCAATGAAAGGTCTCGCCCACGCCATCGGCGCCGCTGAAGAAGTAGCCGTCCGCCTCCGTGTAGTCGGCGGGCGCGAAGTACGAGTGATACAGCGCCGTGTAGAAAACAGTCTTCTCCTCAGCGCTGCCACCCTCGATGTGGATCCGGTTCAATAGACAGTTCCAATGGGCCCGGGCCTCGGTGTGGACCGTGTCGAAGCTCCGCTCGCCGATCTCGCTTGCGAGATTCCTTTGGGCCTGGTCCACGCTCACGAAGGAGATGCCCACCTGGACCTCGATCTGCTCTCGGGCGGTGGTTGCATACCCCGCCCAGGCGCCGATTCTTGCGCCCGACACGGTGCGGACGTCGGGCTGCAAAAGGGGGTCGGTGCTCCTGTTCTTAAACGTTCCAAAGGAGTCGAAGGGCCTACTGAAGCGGGCGTAGAAATAGACGACGCTTTGACCGGTGGTCTTTTCGTCCTCGTCCATTATCAGGCCCAGCACCGGATGCACGTTGTACTCCCCGAAGCCCGAGATGATCCGGTCGCCTTCGATCTTCACCTCCCCGTCCCAGGATTCCCCCCTGGAGTGGCCCAGGTCGATGAGCACCCGGGCGGTGTCGCTCTGGGGGAAGGTGTACCGGTGGTAGCCGGCGTGTCCCGTGGCGGTGAGCTCGGCCACCACGTCATAGTCCAGGAGCCTCACCGAGTAGTACCCGGGGGACGCCTCCTCCTCGTCGTGAGAGAAGGTGGAGGCGTAGCCCTCCTCGGTGGTCAGTAGCGTAGCACCGGTGGTGGGAATGAACAGAATGTGACTGTACCCGTTGGACGCGCCGCCCGGCCCCTGCAGGTGGGTATGGCTGAACCCCTCGATCTTGTCGTTGCTGTGCTCGTAGGCGTCGACGCTGTTTTCGCCGGCGTTGGTATCGGGGCTCAGCTTCACCATGCCGTGCGGCACCAGCGCTCCGGGGACCACGTTGCCAGACCCCCTGGTGCCGATCATGGGATCCACGAAGGCGGCCAGGTCCTCGTCCCCTGGGCAAAAGACGATGCGCTCGGGAGGCTCGTCAACCGACTCGTCGCATCCGGTAGCAGGGGAGGTGACGAGCATAATCGTCAGCACCAGAGACCATCCGCAGCCGAGGCAAAGACCACGGCGACGGTCACGGCGACGGTCACTGTCACGGCCCCCAAAGCGTATCCAACTCAGTAGATCGGTTCTCATGACGCAAATTGCTCGCGGGGCTATGTCAACGCTCCCAAAGCGATTTGAGGTCCAGCTCCACCGCGTCAAAGGGTTCCACGCACACCTTCTGCTCTCCCCGATGAGTCGCTACCAGGAACCAGCCTTGCTCCTGGAGCCGAAAGACCTCCAGGGTCTCGAGGAGTGGATCCAGCAGCCAAAGATGAGCCACCTCGAACCGAGCGTACAGGGGCATCTTGCCGGCGCGGTCATCGGCCTCGGTGGAGGGAGACAGCACCTCGCAGACCCAGTCCGGCGCCAGGGAGGTGGCCGCGGTATCTGGTAGCTCCGGCATCCGTTCCCTACGCCAGCCAGCCAGGTCGGGCACCAACACATGCGCCTCGAGATGCAGCTCGGGCTCGTCCAGGATGATCCATCCTCCGGGACCATCAATTCCCCGATCAAAGGGCCGGCCCAGGTCCATGCCCAGCCGAGAGGCCGAGCGGGCGTGGCGCAGGGTCGGCCGAGGTGAGACCACCAACTCACCATCAATGATCTCCCCCACCAGATGCTCCGGAAGCGCCTCGATATCCGCGTACCTTGCCACCTTTTTACGCACCGATGCGGAGCTAGTCATAGTGCCAGTGTACCACGCCAAAGAATCGCCACCTTCAGCACCCGGCACCCGGCTCACTGCAACCGGCCGGCGCGTCGAATCCGCTCTACTGCAGGTAGTACTGCTCGTTGCCCACCGTGTAGAAGCTCAGGGGCTGGGCCTGGTTCAGGTAGCTGGTTTCGAGCCACCCGTTGGTTCGATTGGTGGAGCTGATCTGTAGCTCGTCGTAGTGGCCCTCGTGGAAGTCTCCCCCGCCCTCGCCGGCCCGTCCACCCAACCAGAAGGCCTGGCTGTTCACGCTGCCGCCCGAGGGGACCGAGAGCACGGAGCCCAGGTTGTCGAGATGCAGCCTGATGTCGTTGCCGTCGTTTACAGCGCAAACGCGGTGCCAGACCTGGTCGTTGATGGTTTCCGAGGAGATGTTGTCGTCATCGCCACTTTCCAGGCCGGTCCACATGCCCAGGACTCCGTTGTTGGTGGTCATCCCGAAGTCGTCGGTGCCGTATCCCGCTATGGACTGACCGAACAGGGACGGGCGTTGCCAATAGGTGCCATCAGACCCGTTTTCGCTGGTGCTCACCCAGAGGCAGTAGGTGAAGTGATCGTGCCCACTGGTGGCCCCGGCGGGGATTTCCACATATTGGTTGGTGCCGTTGAGGGCCTGGCCCGGCCCCAGCTTCCCGCCTACGGTCAAGTCCCCGGAGAAGTTCCCCGCGGTGGCGTGGTTTCCGGACCCGCTGGAGTCTCCGAAGGGCGCGGATCCGTCCCCCACCAGGTGGTAGACCCCGGTGAACTGGCCATCCCAGACGTCGGGAGGGCTCTGCTGGTTCGTCGCGGCCGGGTTGCCATAGTACAAATACAGCAGGGTGTCGGTGGACGACGACAGCAGCGGTACGCTCACCCAGATCACCAGCGCCCCGGTGGTGGGGTTGTACACCTCGATCTCGTGACTGAGCTTGGTGGTGCCGTCGTCGGCAGTGAACAGGAGGTCATCGCCGTTGCTCTGGGCCTGCGCCTGGAGCTGGGGGTCGGCGGGCTGGAGAATTGCCACCGCGAAGTTGCTCTCGTCATCGACCACCCGGCTGGCGTGGATGGTGATGGTTTTGCGATAGAGCCAGGCGACGTCGTACCAGTCCGGCACGACGTCCAGGCAAGCGCTGACGTCGAAAGTGCAGTCTGTGTTGCAGTGAAGCGCGCCTCCATCGTGCTGCTGCGTGAGGCAGGTTTCGCCGCCGAGATCGTTCAGGTCGCAGTCCTCTCCGGAGTCTTGCGTACCGTCTCCGCAGAAGCTGCCCGAGCAGCCCTGGGTGTCAAAGGTGCACCCGTCGGAGCAGGCCAGCTGCCCGAAGTCGAACCCCAGACCCTCGCAGGTCTGGCCCCCCAGATCCGGTCCGTCGCACTCCTCCGGACTCTCCAGGAGGTCGTTTCCGCAGCTCTCCGGCTCCTCGCAAAGACTGACGTCGAAGATGCACTGATCCGTGCACGCCAGGGTGCCGCCGCCGAGGTAGTCCTGAGCCTCGCAGGTCTGGCCCCCCAGCTCTGAGCCGTCACAGTCTTCGTCGACGTCCAGAATCCCGTTACCACAGGCGAGCGGGGGCTCTGGGACCGGGAGGCCACTCTTGTCGAATTGGCAGCCCGCCGCGCAAACCATCACGCACAACACCGTGGTCTCCAGACACCCGCTACGCTTGCTACCGAGGAATCTCATAAAGCCTCCAGCGACCACCAGATTGTACCATGTGTACCAATCGAGTCGCCTGAAACTATCGGTGGGCCCCGTAGTAGTGACGATAGAAGGTGAGTCCATCCCGGGGCGGATTGGCTCACCTGGCCAGGCGGATGGACAGGGGGACCTCCAGGCCGTGGGCCTCCATGAGCTCCTTGTTGGCCAACAGATCGCGGGTGGCGCCCGTTCGGATCACCTGTCCGTCGTCCAGCAGCACGCAGTGCTGGCACAGGTCCAGAATCAGCTCCAGGTCGTGGGAGGCCACCAGCCGGGTGGGGAATTTGTGGAGCACCGTGATGAGGGCCCGGCGGGCCCGAGGGTCCAGGTCGTTGGTGGGCTCGTCTAAGGCCAGCACGTCGGGGCGCATGGCGAGCACCGTGGCCAGGGCGGCGGCCCGGCGCTCTCCACCGCTCAGCCGGTGGGGCTGCCGGGGCCGAAAGGAGGCGTTCAGCCCCACGGCCGCCAGGGCCTCGTCCACCCGGATCTGCACCTCGTCGGGGGCCAGGCCGAGGTTCAGGGGGCCGAAGGCCACGTCGTCGGCCAGGGTGGGCAAAAAGAGCTGATCGTCGGGCTGCTGGAAAACCAGGCCCACCCGCTGGCGGATACGGGCGACGGAGCGGCGGGTGACGGGTTCCCCAAAAACCCGCACTGCGTCGCTTACCAGGGCGCCTGCGGCGTAGGCGAGCAGGGTGGTCTTACCGGCGCCGTTGGGGCCGATCAGGCCCAGCCCCTCTCCCTGTTGGAGCTGCAGGCTCACACCACGTAGGGCCTTGGCGCCCGGACCTCCCTCGGGGTACCGGTGGGTGAGGTCCGTGATCTCGATGGCCAGGCAGTCGGGTGAAGCTTCAGCCATGCCGCCTCAAGGGAGCGGGGCCCAGGGCACAGCGAAGCTCAGCGCCACGAAGCCCAGACAGGCTAGGAGTTGGATCGGCCCCAGTGGAGGCGCGGGGAGCTGCCGGACCTGTCCACCGTCATATCCACGGGCGAGCATGGCACGATGGATACGTTCGGCGCGGTCGAAGGAGCGCAGCATCAAGCTGCCGATCATCCCGCCCACCACCCGGACCTTGGCTCCGAGGGAGGCACCGGCGCCGCGCATGAGCCGGGCTCGATTCATGCGTTGGGCCTCGTCAGTGACGATCCACAGGGTGCGGGCCACGGCCCCGATGACGGCCAGAAATATCCGTGGTAGGCGGAAGAAGGCGAGGGCGTTCAACAGGGCAGGGGCCGAGGTGCGCACGGAGAGGGCCACCAGGGCCGCGGCGGCCAGCAAAGTTCTGACGCCGAGCTCCAGCGCCGCCTCCACCCCGGCCGAACCCACGGAGAGCTTCAGACTGCCCAGGGTCAACAGCCGCCAGGTGGTGTCGTTTTCGTCCGGCTTGCGCGTGAACATTATGAATAGGCCCATGGCGGCGGTCAGGCTGAGCACCGGCACCAGGCGAAGCCAGAAGGTCCGTCGCAGCCACACGCCGTCGGGGATCAGCGCGACGGCCAGCAGCCCTCCTAAGGCCGTGAGTCGCGGCCAAGAGGAGGAACCCTGGGGGATCAGGCCCAGGGCGAGTACGTAGCCCAAGGTGGCCAGGAGCTTGGGGCGGGCGTCCAGGCGACCGAGGTAGGTGGTCCCTGAGCTCATGCTTCCGGGGTGCCGGGGTCTTCCGGTGCGCGGGGGTCTTCCGGTGCGCCGGGGGCTTCCGGTGCGCGGGGGGCGCCAGGTGCGCGGGGGGCGCCAGGTGCGACCGGGGAATCTGTTGGCTCCGATGGATCCACGCGGTGGTCCGAGGTGCGGCGTCTGCGGGCCAGGACCTTGCCGACGCCCAGCACGAGGCCGAAGGTCAACAGGACGCCGGCGAGGCCGGCCACGGTCCGGGCCACGGGTCTGCCCACGAATCTGCGTAGGGCGGAGACCTCGTAGTCGGGCATGGGAGCGGCGGCGGTGGTCTTCTCCTGGTGGGCGAAGCCCTGCTGGTGGGCGACGTGCTCGAGACCGTCGGGCTTGCTCGAGGCCAGGTGCGCGAGGCCCACGGCCAGCACGAGGGCCACGGCCGCCAGGGGCACCAGCCAGCGTAGGGCGCTGCGGGTCACTGGATCACCTTGGGGTCAACGGAATGGACCGCGGAGGGGGAGGCCATGACGGCGGTACCGGTGGCTCCCTTCGGAGTGGTCGTGTGGTTGGTCGTGTTTAGGGCGAGGAGCTGGGGCCGCACGCGCACCAGGTAGTGGAGCACCGCCACGGTCACCGTGGCCTCAATGGCGCCGATGAACACATGGAAGCCCACCGCGGCCACGGTCACAGCACCCAGGGGTGCGGTACCCGAGACTCCCAGATGCACCGCCGCCAGGGCCGCGCCGGCAATCGTGGCCAGCCAGGCGCCCAGTCCCGCGCCCGCATACAGGCCCCAGGTGCCAGGAACGAACCAACGGACCGCGCGATAGACGAGATAGCCTCCCAGGGTTCCCACCAGGCCCATGTTCAGAAAGTTGGCGCCAAATGCCAGGAGCCCGCCGTCAGCGAACAGGAGCGCCTGCAGCAGCAGCACCGAGGCGATCACCAGGGTGGCCACGGCGGGGCCGAGGGTAATGGCCAACAGGGTGCCTCCCATCAGGTGGCCGGAGATGCCGCCGGGCAGGGGCAGGTTGATCATCTGGGCCGCGAACACGAAGGCGCCCATTACTCCCATGAGCGGAACGGCCGACTCGTCGAGCTCCCGCCGGGCCTGGATGGTGGACCAGGTCAGAGCGCCCAGCGCCAAGACGTTGGAGGTGAGGAGCACGGGGGTCGAGAGCCAGCCGTCGGGGATATGCATCTCAAATTTCCTTACAAGCACACAACTTCAATTTTCGTAACACCTCCCAGGGACTACGTCAACGGCAATGCTCAGCAAACTGTCCTCGATGCTCCTTTTGGATAGAAGAAGAATCACACCCATCGGTGTGAAGAGATCTCCGGTGCGAAGAGATCTCTTACGGGATCCGCACCCGACTCCAGAGCCGGATCCCACCAGGATGGATCCGAACGTACGGCGGACCCCTTAAGGCGTTACATTTTCGTTTGTTATGGCAACAAGATCAGGTGAGACGGGGAGGAGCGAGCGCAATGAGTACGATTTCGAATACAACGCGGAAGTTGGCACAAAAATAGCTTGACACCCAGGATGAAATCCTTATAAATCGGCAGTCTACGTGAAACGAGCGCGTAAACGCAGGTTAAGTAACTGATTTTGTTTTTGATTTGAATGCCCGTCCCCGCAGACCCGAAACCACGATGGCGAGGCAGGCGATCAATCCGCATGGAGGCCAAGTACGCTGGCGTAGCTCAAATGGTAGAGCAGCTGATTTGTAATCAGCAGGTTGCGGGTTCAAGTCCCATCGCTAGCTCAGAAAATATCTCGGAGGGGTTCCCGAGTGGCCAAAGGGAGCAGACTGTAAATCTGCCGTCGTACGACTTCGGAGGTTCGATTCCTCCCCCCTCCAGTCATACATAACCCGTGCCCCACCGGGGCATGGTCGCGGGAGTAGCTCAGTTGGTAGAGCATCAGCCTTCCAAGCTGAGGGTCGCGGGTTCGAGGCCCGTCTCCCGCTTAATATTAGGAATTGAGCCCACGTAGCTCAGCAGGCAGAGCACCTCCTTGGTAAGGAGGAGGTCATCGGTTCGAGTCCGATCGTGGGCTTTTTGACAAGAGGATCATTCCCGCAGCCACGCGCGTACCCACTGCTGGCATTGCCCTTGGAGGAAAACTATGGCGAAGGAAAAATTCAATCGCGACAAGCCGCATGTCAACATCGGCACCATTGGTCACA
>JAOZUO010000116.1:0-12961 GCA_029938605.1 Deltaproteobacteria bacterium
TAACCGCGTAGCCATCGAGCGCGGCCTCTACGAAGGCGGGTACGTTCTTCTTTGAAAAGTCGCTCTGTCAGAGCTTGTAGTTGATGGGGTAGACCACCGGGACGCTCTTGTTGCCCGAGGGGGGAGGGAAGTGGACCTTCTTCATGGCTCGGCGCGCGCATTTGCTCAGGCGGCTCACCACCCGGCGGAGCTTGCGGTCGCGGATCCGGGGGCTGCCGTCCCTGATCCTTCGCACCTTGCCCGTTGTGGTGACCATGAAGCCCAGGATGATCTTCGCTGTCAGATCGGGCTTCTTCTTCAGGGCTTTTTGGTAGCAGAGGCGGAATCGGGCCTTTTCGGCCAATACCGCTCGGAGCACACCCACCGTGGAGAGACCGGCGCCTATGGTGCCGGTCCACTGGTTGAGGTTGGACGCCAGACCATGGGAGACGGTTGTGTCGTCGCCGACGGACGGAGGCGGCTCCCGGGGCGGTGGGCGCCTGGCGGGCGGGGGGCGTTCTTCGATGGGGCGGATCACCATGGGCGGAGGCTCGGCCGGGCGACGGGGCGAGGTGCGCCGGCGCTCGGGCGTTATGCGAACAGGGGGCTCTGTCGGCCGAATCTCCGGCGTTGTACGGGCGGTGGCGTCTCGGGGGCGGGCTCCATCCACGGCGGCGAGCTCGGCCTCGAGGCGGCGTACCTTGGCGTTGCACTCCCCGCAGGCGCCCGCGCACTCGCCCGAGTTCTCGAGCTTGAGCTGGTCGTACTTCTTCGCGAGCGCGTTGTACTTGGCCTTGGGAATGCCGCCGGTTGCGCAACCCGCCGTGGTCATCAGCATCGCCGGCAGTACCAGCAGCGCCAGGGGGGGCAGGAGCGTCCGCGGCGTCGCTGCCTGGGTGTGCATGGGTCTCATCTTTGGTCTCCCCAGTGGATTCAAGCTCAACGCTACCTGATGTAGCTTGTCTTCGTCAATGAGCCCTTGCTATCGGGAGGGCGCGAGGTCGCCAGCGGTTGGCGGATCCGGTACAGTGCTGACGTGAGTGTCTGGTTGTACATCGCTGGTCTGGTGGTCGTGGCGGGGTTGTCCGTGGCGGTGATTGGCTTTTCGCTCACCAGCGCCATGGAGCGGGAGTGGCGGGCTGCGGGGGTCTCCCTGGGGCTGGGGGTCGCGGTGGTGGCTCCCTTGGTCGTGCTGCTGTTGGTGGACTTTGGCGGTCGGGATACGGTGCTCGGGGTGGTGCTCGGCGTGGGGCTGGTGGGGGGGCTGGTGCTGGCGCTGCCCCTCGGGCCCACGGGGGCGGTGCGGGCGGTGGGGGACCAGACCCGGGTGGACGAACGGGATGCGATCTTTCACCGCTACTACCGACTTGAGCCCGACACGCCCGAGTACGAAGCCTACTACGCTGACCACCCGGACCAGCGGACCTTCGACGAGCGGGTGCGGGCCATGCCGAAACTCGCCTCCCCCGGCTCCAAGGGCTATGACGCTCGCATGGCGGCTTTTCCCCACGCCATCGACGACGTGGTGCAGCGGCTGAACCGCGACCTGGACGAGGACCCCGAGCGGGTGGAGAGCGAGCGGGGCGAGAGCGAGCGGGTGGAGATGGCGCCCGAGCAGCTCAGTCGTCGGCTCAAGGGCATGGCCCTGCACCATGGGGCCCGGCTCGTGGGCTGCACCCGGCTCAACCCTGCTTATGTGTACAGCCACATCGCTCGGGGGCCCGGCCAGTGGGGTGCGCCGGTGACGTTGGATCACCGGTACGCCCTGGTCTTCGCCGTGGAGATGGATCACTCCCTGGTGCGTCTGGCCCCCGACCCACCGGCGCTCGTGGAGTCGTCGAGGCAGTATCTGGAGTCGGCCAAGATCGCGGTGCTTGTGGCGCGCACCCTGCATCGGCTCGGCTGGGAGGCCCGGGCCCACGTGGACGGCAACTACCGCGTGATGGCGGTCCCCATCGCGGTGGACGCCGGGCTCGGAGAGTTGGGGCGTCTGGGGCTGCTCATCACCCCCGAGTTGGGCCCCCGGGTACGGATCACGGTGGTGACCACCAACGCCCCCCTGGCCCAGGATCCCCCCGTGAGCTTCGGCGCGGCGGCCTTCTGCGAGATCTGCCTCAAGTGCGCTGACGGCTGCCCCGCCAACGCCATCCCCAAGGGGCCGCGCGAGGTCTTCGCCGGCGTACAGAAGTGGCAGAGCCGGGGAGACACCTGCTACCGCCACTGGCGCACGGTGGGCACGGACTGCGCCCTGTGCCTGGCGGTCTGTCCCTTCTCTCACCCGGCCAATCCGGCCCACGACCTGGTGCGTTGGGCCATCCGTCGAAACGGGCTCACCCGCCGCCTGGCGCTGTGGGGAGACGACCTGTGCTACGGGAGACGCCCCGTCGGCAAGTACCCCTGGCCCGACTGGTTGGATCCAGAGGCCGACTGAGCCCCGCTCCGTACATCTTTTGTGGTTGGGCCCACAAACTCGCGTTTCGCGTGCGTTCCGGACTAAAATCGGTATAGTGCTCTGATCGTTAGCCCTAGGTTCGTAGACCTAGACATAGACCCGGATTCAGACTCAGATCGTGACGCAAGACCAGAGTAGACATATCCCCCGGTGGTTGGTTCTGCTGGGGTTCTTCGCCTTCGGCTGCGCCGCGGCCCTGGGACAGATCCTACTGCTGCGCGAGTTCCTGGTTACGTTCCACGGCACCGAGATCTGTGTGGGCGCTTTTTATGGCGCTTGGTTCCTGTGGATCGCCCTTGGCGCCTGGTGGGGGCCGCGGCTGTTGGCGCGTTGGCTGTCGGACGAGTCGGCGTACCTGCTGCTGCATTTGGCCCTGCCCGTGGCGGTGCTGGTGGAGATTGTGGCGCTGCGATCGTTGCGCTCAGGGCTGGGCGTGGCCCCGGAAACCCTGCTGCCTCTGGAGACCCTGCTGCTGTCGTCCATGCTACTGACCGCGCCGGCGGGGGCAGTTATTGGCGCGCTATTTCCCATCACCGGGCGGCTGCTGGCGGGCGCCGGGCGGGATCCCATCTCGTTGGGCTACGCCTGGGAGTCAGCGGGGAGCTTGGTTGGTGGTGTGGCCTTCACCTACCTCTTCGCCACGCGGTTCGACCCTCTGGTGACGTTGGCGGCTATGGGGCTGCTTGAGGGCGTCACCGTGGCGGTGGTGGCCGTGCGCTCGGGGCAGCGGCGCGCCCTGGTGGCGGCGGTGATCGGTTGCCTGGCCTATGGGAGCCTGCTGACGCCCGTGGGCACCGCCCTGGATCGAGCCAGCGAAAAGATCCGGTGGCGCTCCCTGCAGCGAGGCTACGAGCTCGTGGCCGTGCGGCACACTCCGTACAGCCATGTGGCCGTGGGGCGCGACGCCAGCGGTCAGTATGGCGTCTTCTACGACGGCATCCAGCGCACCACCTTCCCGGACGCGCCCACCTTCCGCCAAGAGGCCGCGCTGGCCATGGCCCAGCATCCGGGGGCTCGGCGGGTGCTGGTGCTCGGCGGCGGATCCGAAGGGCTGGTGCAGCAGCTGCTGGCCTACCCGGTGGAGCGCATCGACTGCCTGGAGGACGACCCCTGGGCCCTGGCATTGGTGAAGCGATATCTGAAGCCAAAGGCCCGGGCTGCCCTGGACGATCCCCGCGTGCGTATTCTCACCCAGGACGGGCGGCTGTACATCAACCACCGGGCCCACGGGCGCCGGTACGATCTGGTGATCTCCCGGGCGTCGGATCCTACCACCGCCTCCATGAACCGCTACTTCACCCAGGAGTTTTTCCGGGGCGTTAAGCGTGTGCTTCGGCCCGGTGGCGCGGTCATCGTGCACACGGTGGACACCCGGGCCTACGCCGGCGACGCCGCTCTCAAGACGGCCGGTTCGATGCTGCGCACCCTCCAGAGTGTCTTTGCCCAGGTGCAACTCGTAGCCCACCGGGGCAACCTCTTCGCGGCCTCCACGGCAAAGGGGCGCGTCTCTGGGGACCCGGCGCTGCTGGCCCGCCGTCACCGGGCCATTCCCATGGGCGACGCAGCGCTGCTGGCCGACCAACTTCAGGGCGCCCTATCCCTGGACCGCTCCCGATCCCTGCGTAGGCAGCTCGACCTCACGGGCGGTGCCCTCAACACCGACTCCCGGCCCACCACCTATTTCCACGCCATCCAGCTCTGGGGTAGGCGGTCGGGATCGGAGCTGCCGGCGGTGTTCGCGGCCCTGGAGCGGGCCGGTGTGTGGTTTTTCGTGATTCTCCTGCTCGTACTGGGCGTGGCCCGGCTCGCCTATCGGTTGACGGTTCCCAACCCCCAACGGTCCCAGCGCACCAACACCGCCATCGCCATCGGTGTTACGGGTTTTGCCGCCATGGCGCTGCAGATCATGATCCTCATGGGCTTTCAGAGTCATCTGGGATCCCTGTATCAGAAGGTGGGGCTGCTCACGGGGGCCTTCATGATGGGGCTGGCCGGCGGCGCCCTGGGCGGGCGGGTTCTGGCCGGTCGGGTACGATCGCCACGGTTGATCCTGGCCCTGGCGTTGGCTGTGCTGGCGGTCTTCTCTTTGGCAGTGCCCCAGACCATCGGTTGGCTCGGCGCCTACGGCAACGGCTATGTGGCCGCGGTGTACTTCGCCATGTCCCTGCTGGCCGGCGTGATCACCGGCTGCCTCTTCCCTCTGTCGGTGGTGACCTACGATCCCCAGGAAAAGGACGTGGGACGTACGGCGGCTGTCATGGACGCCGCGGATCATGTGGGCGCCTCCCTGGGCGGGCTGCTGGCCGGGACCCTCATCGTGCCCATCGTCGGACAGCATGCTACGGCGCAGGTGGTGGCCCTGGCGGCCGTAGTGCCCGCCGTGCTGCTGGGGTTGGACTGGCTGCTGGCCCGCCGGGGTTGGCGCATGGAGCCTTCACCCACCCGGCGCCTGTCCTTCCCGTGGATCCGCGCCTCCTGGATCATGGGATCGGTGGTGGTGGCGGTGGCGGCATGCTCGGCCCTGGTGCGCTGTCGTCCACCCACCGAGGATCCGGCCACGGTGCGAAAGCCCTTTCCCCACCGACCCGTTTTTCGTTCCGAGGGGCTCGGCGAAAAAAAAAAGCTCGGGTCGCTGACCCGAACCCCGCGACCGCGACCGCGCACAGGCGCTCAGGCAGGCGTGATTCCGCCCACACGCTGAAGGTCGCCCAGCCCAAGCTACTGGGCGTGGGGTTCGAGACGCGCCATGTGGCGGCGGACATCCACGGCTACAGTGGTGCCATCAACCTCTGGGTGCGCTTCGACGCTGAGGGTACCCTGGAGCAGGTCGTTCTGCGTCAACACCAGGAGACCCCGAGCTACATTCGGGGGGTCGGGGCCTGGTTGGGGCTGCTGGGTGGGCACCGTCTTAGACAGCCCTTCCGCGGCCCGCACGGCGTCGACGCGCTGAGCGGCGCCACAGTGACCACCGAGGCCATTTTGCGGATCCTGGAGCGGTCCCGATCCCGGGCCGCCAGCGACCTGCTCGGCCTGGCGCCCCCCCCCCCAGTCAAACGCGTTCCCTCCTTTTGGGCGCGGCTCTTCGACGGCCCCAAAGCGTGGGTTGTGCTGGGCTTGTTGCTGTTGCTGATCCCGCTGTCGCGCTGGGGCGATTGGCGGGCTCGTCTGGTGGGGCTGGTCACCTCCGTGGTGGTGCTCGGGCTCTGGCTCAACGTGCCCTTCACCACGGTAGATGTAGCGAGCCTCAGCTTTGGCGTTCTGCCCGGCGGAGGCGGCGGCCCCAAGGCGGTGCTGGTGCTGGGCGTGCTCGTGATCTCGGTGGTCTTCGGTCAGGTCTGGTGTGGCTATGGCTGCCCCTTTGGCGCGGCCCAGGAGCTGCTGTGGCTCCTTGCCCATCCCCGAGGCATCCGCGCCTCGGCCGGCCTCGGAGGCGCACGCACCATCAGCCCTGAGCTGGAGCAGCGGGCCCGGTACCTCAAGTTCTTTGGGCTCACCCTGGTGCTCTGTTTTTTCTGGATCTCCGGCGACGCCGCCTACCTGGCCCTGGATCCCATGACGAGCGCCTTCTCGTCGAATCGGCCCCTGTACGTCGTGTTGGTGCTCGTTGTGCTGGGCGGGATTTCGCTGCTCTACTTTCGCCCCTTCTGCCGGTACCTCTGTCCCGCGGGTGCCTTTCTGGCCCTGTTCAACAAGGTGCGTCTGGCCGAACGCTTCGGGGGCGGGGGGCTCTCGAGCCGCCGGGACGTGGCCCGCTGCGACCTCGGCGTCACCACCCAGGGCCACCTGGACTGCCTCAAGTGCAACCGTTGTCTCGTGCGTTCGCCTACGCTCAGCGGCGACCGAAAGCCAGACTCCGATTCTGACCAACCTTGACAGTACAGGGCTCGGGTTTACGATAGGGAACCAATCTGACCGGAGGTATTTTGTGAGTGAGCTAAAGTGCCCGGGATGCGGCGGCGTCATGCAGCCGAACAAGAGCCCCGACATCACCATCGACGAATGCGCGGCCTGTGGCGGCGCCTGGCTGGACGCCGGCGAGCTGAACGCGTTGGCCACGGGACTGGCGGGAAACATCGAGCTGT
This sequence comes from Deltaproteobacteria bacterium, assembly GCA_029938605.1. Classification (GTDB taxonomy): domain Bacteria; phylum Myxococcota_A; class Polyangia; order HGW-17; family JAJRWW01; genus JAJRWW01. Next base: position 6,514 of record JAOZUO010000116.1, read on the forward strand.
GTACCGTGAAGCACACGGTCATCGACGCCGACGCGCCCGAGCGGAGCTGCCCGCGCTGTGACGGCCCGCTGATCACCGTACAGATGCTCGGCAGCGCGGATGTGGTCCTCGATCACTGCCAGGACTGCGCCGGGTTTTACCTGGACCGTGGCGAGGTCGGGGACATGAACACCGAGCTCCGGCGCATCTCCCGTGCCCAGGGAGGCGACGAGTACCGCGGCTCCATCGACGGCCACCTGGTGCGGGTGGACCGCCAGACCGCGAGCCATATCCGCCACGATCTACTGGGCATCTCCTTTGTCGCAGTGGAGGAGCAGTCCCTCACCATCGCGGTCTATTTCAGTGAGCCCGTGGGCACCAACCTGCGGGTCTACTCAGAGACCCTGTCGAGCAAGGTGGCCAAGGTGCTGCGGCTCTTCGCGCCCCAGGACCTGCAGATGGACGATCCGGAGGCGGACAAGGCGTTTATGGTCCAGGGGGACGACCCGGCCACCGTGCGTCGGGCCTTTTCGGAGATGGTGCGCAAGCGGATGCTGCAGTTTCGCGCCGACGCGCCGAAGATCTACGCCAAGCCCGGCACCCTGGAGCTGCTCGACGACCGTCTCCAATACACCGAGGGCCCCTACTCCATGGTAGACGACAGCCCCTGGAAGGCCGGGCTCACCTACGACCCCGAGGCCGACCCCGCCGGCATCGTCACAGCGCTACTCCGCATCGCCAAGCTAGTAGACGAAACGCGCACGTAACTCACTAATTCAGACCCGTCCGGGTCAACCCGCCCAGTCGAAATCTTGCACCTGCGACCACGGCAAGACATTCACATCATGGCGTCTCGCACGGCGAGTCCCACCGTAGACCAGTACTTTTTGCGCCGCGACACCCGCGGAGGCCGTCATCAGCGCATCGACCCGGTGGAGGCCATTGAAGGCGTCAGATGACACCGTGGCGCCCGACTTGACTTCCACCAGGACATCGGCGTCGCCTCGCTCAAGGACCAAGTCGACCTCCAGCCCCTTGTGGTCCCGAAAAAAGAAAGTATCTTCCTCCAAACCTTGATGATAGCGAGCTTTGAGCACCTCAGAGACAACCCAGCTTTCGAAGATCGCGCCGCGCAATGGATGGTAGCGCAGCTCATCTGGGCTCCGAATCCTCAGCAGATAGCACGCCAGGCCCGAGTCAAAGAGGTGGAGCTTGGGGGTCTTGGTCAGCCGCTTTTTTAGATTGCGGTGCCAGGGTGGCAAGCGATGCATGAGGAATCCGGTCTCCAGGACGGACAACCAGCTCTTCGCGGTGTTGTGACTTATTCCGGCGTCCGCTCCCAGGGACGACAGGTTGAGCACCTGGCCCGTGCGACCCGCACACAGGCGAAGGAAGGTTCCGAAGGTGCGCAGGTTCCCGATCTCCAGGACCTGGCTGACGTCGCGCTGCACATAGGTTGTTACGTAGTCGCGGTACCACCGATCCGCCGGAATAGACTGATCCTGGATCGCCGGATAGGCCCCGGTCCATAGCACGTCAAGCAGGGTTTTGGGCGCGTCGGGGAAGCTCGTCAGCTCATCTAGGGTCGGTGGCAGGAGGTGGAGCACTGCGGTCCGGCCGGCGAGGCTTTGTGTCACACTCGCGAGCAACCCCAGGTGCTGTGATCCGGTGAGGATAAATCGCCCGGGGGCTCTGCGCTCATCCACCTCGGCTTGTATGTAGCTCAATAGCTCTGGAACGTGCTGCACCTCGTCTATGATGACCCCGCGACTGTGCTCCGCGAGAAACCCGCGCGGATCTTCCTGAGCATCTTCTCTCCGATCCAGGGGCTCGAGGGACACGTAGTCCAGATCCGGAAAACAACTCCGACACAGGGTCGTTTTGCCAGACTGCCGCGGCCCGGTTACAGTCACCACCGGGTAGAGCGAGGCAAGCTTTTCCAAAGAAGATCGGAGGTTTCGCTCGATAACCATGGAGTCAGTGTACCGCCACAGTACAAATTGTCAATGCTGGTTACAATTTGTACCGTGACGGGTTATTGGGTGCAACGGTCAATACCTGGGGACTTGGCGGGTCCAAGTGCCCACGGTGCCTCTGCGGCGGTGGGTTTGAATCCATTGTGCTAGACTCTAACTACTTTCGGTCATCAATGGTGATTGCGCCGATCGTAGCGACTTACGGTGGGTATGATGGATTTCGTTTGATGAGCTCACATTCGCAGCACAATTGCTCTGGGCACGACTTTTCACTGGATCTGCCTGCGCTGGCGGCGCCCGCTGGTGAGGCCTGAGATGTCCAAGGACCGTGCGCGGCTTGAGAGCGAGGCTCCGACCATTGGGCAGTCGGCGGGAACGGCGCCCACCCTGCTCAACTCCGAGCGGAACCAGTCCACGGGCGAAGCGGCGGCCCGCCCGGATGACAAAATGATCACGGCCGCGGTTCCGGCCCCGGTTCCGGGCCCGGACCTGGTGTCGGACCTGGTGTCGGGGGACTCGGCGGATGAATTCACTCGGCATGAATCCACCCCGCGCCGGCAGATCGATCGATACCAGGTGCTGCGGTCTTTGGGTTCCGGAGGCATGGGCGTGGTGAGCCTGGCATACGACCCCCGCCTCAAGCGTAAGGTCGCCCTCAAGCTGCTGCGACCCGAGCTGCGAGACTCGCCGGACGGCACCGAGGCGCGACAACGGATGGTGCGGGAGGGCCAGGCGCTGGCTGCGCTGTCGCATCCGAACGTGATGACCGTGCACGACGTGGGCTCCTGGGACGGCGGTGTCTTCATCGCCATGGAGTTTGTGCGAGGGGCGACTCTTAGCGACTGGATTGGGGAGCAGTCTCCAGGTTGGCGGGAGGTGCTGCAGGTGTTTGTGCAAGCCGGACGCGGGCTGGAGGCCGCCCATGGCGTCGGTCTGGTGCATCGGGACGTCAAGCCCAGTAACATCCTGTTGGGAGAAGACGGCCGCGTGCGGGTGACGGACTTTGGGTTGGCCACCGTCTCGGAGACGGGCGCTGGGATTGAAGAGCGCAAAGACGCAATTCTCGCCGCCAAGACCGAAGAGAGCGTCATCGGGGCTGAGGGCGTCACCGCGGCTGAGAGCGTCACCGCGGCTGAGGAGGCCATGGGGGCCGACGCATTGACGCGCACCGGGGCCCTGCTCGGCACGCCGGCCTACATGTCTCCGGAGCAACTCGAGGGCCGGCGGGCCGACGCCCAGAGCGATCAGTTTTCGTTTTGTGTGTCGCTGTACGAGGCGTTGTCCGGGCGGCGGCCCTTCCAGGGCGCCACCTTGCTGGAGCTAACCGAGAGCGTGAATCAGGACCCGGTCTCGGAGGCGGGCCTGTCCGGAGTGCCCAGAGCTGTACGAGTGGCGATCCTGCGCGGGTTGCGCCCCGGGCCGGTGGATCGCTTCGATTCGATGACGACCCTGCTCGGTGAGTTGGAGCGTGGTCTCGATGGGTCGCCTGCGCGCGCCGCTTCCCGGATCAGGCTCTCCACCCTGTTTAGCGCTGCCGCGCTGGTGGTGGCGCTCGCGACGGTGGCGGGGTGGTTGTTTTTGCGTCCCCCCTGGCGCTCCGAGAGCGGGCCTCCCGCCCAGCCTGTTTCCACTCCGGTGGCTGGCAATGACTCGGTACCCATCCGGGAGGCCCTCACCCCGGCGGAGCCGCCCGAGAACGAGCCGATGGCCCCTGCTGTGATGCGTGTTTCACCGCGGCTCAGGCACGCTTCACAGCGTTCCGGGCTCGTTTTGCCGCAGCGCAGGATCGCTCCACCGCGGCGCAGGCGTGTTTCACAACGGCCCAGGGTCACGACACCGCCTGGCAACCGGACACCCCCTCCGTTCATGCGGGGTACAGTGGATCCCCGCGTCGTCGAGGGCCGGAAGAAGGCCAAAATCTTGATGCGGATCAGCACGCTGCAGACACAGGTCTTTGCGTTTTCGCAAAAGGGGCAGGGGAAACGTTGCTTGGCCGCCGTCGCCGAGCTCAATCGTCTGGCCCCGGCTACGGCCAGGCGTTTTCTTTACTACCGGGCGATCTGCACCATGCACGCCGGGGATTGTGCGCAGGGCAAACGATTGCTCCGACTTTATCTCAAGAGCGTGCCGCATCTCACCGCGGCCAACATCGCGCGCCAGCTCCAGTCCGAATCCGCTCGTCGTTGCCCGTGACAGCTCCGGACAGCTCCGGACAGCTCCGGATCGATCAGTTGGGGGTGCAGACGCCGCCGTTTTCGATCTGGGCGTTGGTGCGGAAGGTGTTCAGGCTCGTCCAGGAGGGAGTCTCGAACTGCGGGATGGTGCCGTCCTCGCGCACGTTGGTGACGTGATAGGTGTGCTGGTTCCAGATGCGGCGCGCCTGGATCCAGCGGTCTTGCACGTCCCGGATCACCTGGACGGTGACCGAGGAGGGCTGGCCTCCCAGGGAGTTGGAGACCACCACGATCTCCGCGGATCCGTCGTTGTCGATGTCCGCCACCACCGGGTACTCGCTGAGGGTTCCGCTGGTGCGCGGAGTCTGCATGAGCACCTGGCCGGCTCCGTCGAAGATGAACATGAACTGCTCGTCGGCATACATGGCTTCGGCCACGCCGTCTCCGAGGAAGTCGAAGGCCGTGCCGGCGGCGATGCCGGACTGGTCACTTACCGGGGCCTGCCACAGGATCGAGGCGTCGGCCTCGTAGCAGGCGTACTGGTTCGCTGAGCTGACGGCGTACTCGGCCACGCCATCGCCGTCGAAGTCGTGGATGGTGGACGGGCGCAGCCAGGTGGTAAAGCCCGTGGTCGCCCCCGTGGGGCGCAGGTTGGTGTAGATCACCGATCCGTCGTGGTTGAGCAGGGTGATGCCGTTTTGGTTGTTGATCAGCACCTCGGGCTCGGCGTCGCTGTCGAGGTTGGCCACCTGGGGGTAGCCGGGTAGCACCGCCGTATTGACGTAGAGCGGTGCGCCGGTGTGGTGGTAGGCCGCGTGGCCCAGGACCATCTCCAGGTCACCGTCGCCGTCCAGGTCCGCGGCGGTGGTGGCCGACCAGTTCCCCGCGGGCTGCGGTGCGGTGAAGATGTGGTTGCCCCCGTGGTCAAAGAGCATGTTTCCGGCGATGATCTCCACGTCACCGTCGTTGTCCATGTCGGCCAGGGCGATGGCGCCGGAGTACACCTCCGACCAGGTGACGCTGCTGGTCCACTTGTGCGTCCCGTCATGGTCGAAGGCCACGATGGCGCCGCCCACCAGGGCGGTAACCACCTCGGGCAGTCCGTCTGAGTCGATGTCACCGATGGCGGGCGTCACCGTGGAATCCACCGCCATGGGGAACATGAGCTGCATTGCGCCCGTGTCCCCCGCTAGCAGGTAAATGTGCCCGGAGCTGTTGGGGGAGCCAGACGCGGCGGAGGCCACTACCAGGACGTCCGGGATGTCGCACATGTCGATGGACCCGTCGGCGTTGTCGTCGTTCATGTTCGCCACCAGGGGCGTGACGATGGAGTGGATCTCAGCGCCGCTGCCGGCCCAGGTCCACTGGGTGTCGGGCGTGAAGCTGCCGGCGGGCGCCTGCTGGCTGCAGTTGAAGATGACCGTCATGTCATCGTTGGGGGCGCAGGGGTCGAAGCACTGCTGGTCCACGGTACCGTCGCAGTCGTTGTCGATGGCGTCATCACACAGCTCGATGGCAGACGGATTAATGTCAGGATTGTTGTCGTCGCAGTCCCCGTTGGCCACTGTCCAGCCGTCGGAGTCGATGTCCTGATCCACCAGGAAGTCGCAGTTGTTGTCGATACCATCCCCGGGGATCTCCGGCATGAGTGGACCGATCTGGTTGTTCGTGTCATCGCAGTCCCCGTCGCAGGGGCCGGTTCCGTCGCCGTCCCCATCCGGCTCTGCGCCGTCCACGTGGCCATTGCAGTTGTTGTCCACACCGTCGAAGCAGTGTTCGACGGCGTCGGGGTGGCGGTCGGGATCGTCGTCGTCGCAGTCCCCGTCCGCCTCTGTGAAACCATCTGAGTCATAGTCCGCGTCGGTGATCCCGTCACAGTTGTTGTCCAGCCCGTCGGGGATCTCCTCGGCCGCTGGGCTGATGTCGGGGTCCTCGTCGTCGCAGTCGCCGTTACAGGGTCCGAAGCCGTCGCCGTCTTCGTCCGGCTCGGCGCCGTCCATGGCGCCGTTGCAGTTGTTGTCCACCCCGTCGCTGCAGATCTCCACTGCCAAGGGGTGGATCAGGTGGTCTGTGTCATCACAGTCCCCCTGCACCTCCGAGTACCCGTCTCCATCGTCGTCGGTGAACAGGTGGGTCGTGTCCGCGTCTACCACCACTGCGTCGAGTTGCGCCGCGGCGTCTCCCGAGCCGGCGTCCCCACCTCCTCCGCTCGGGTCACCACCACAGGCGGCCGCCGCCATGCACACCCCCACGAACAACATCACGGTCCATCTCGAGTCACATCTCCGGTTCATCTCGTTTCCTCGGGAGCAGTAGGTG
>JAOZUO010000116.1:13061-27097 GCA_029938605.1 Deltaproteobacteria bacterium
CCCAGCATACCCCCAGCGTACCATAGGCCCCCGCTGGCCTGTGGAGGGGATTCGGAGTACATTCCAGGGCTCCTGATGGAGCTTCGCACCTACCATACACTGTTCGCGCTGGCCTCCGTGGTCGGCCTCGCCCTGGCGCCTGGGTGTGGCGGCGCGCGGAAGGCGCAGCAGAAGGCTCGGCGAGCCCAAACGGTGGACTGCACCCGGCTGTGTACCCGGTCCTTTAAGAAGTGTTCCCTCGAAGTCGTGGTGGCCACCGGGAGGCTGAAGCCCGAGCGGGTGGCCGCGCTCAAGGCGGCGGGGGTATTCGAGAAGTTTCAGCGCCTCGGTTATGAGGCCTGCCTGCGGGACTGCAACAAGAAGCAGGGTCGCGGATCGGATGCGGCCCGCATCAACGACTGCCTGGCCCAAAAGGGTTGTATGCCCTTCGCCGACTGTATCAAGAAGGTCATCCAATAGCGGGAGGTCTGGACGGGGCACCGATCCGTATTATTTCATCTCTTCGTTAAAGGGATCGATGATCCCACGAGGATCCACGGGAGGGGGTGCGGTCCTGGGAAGCGGTCGCCGGCGTCGGGCCATGACCGGTCGGGCCATGACCGCGGAAGGGGGGCCGGTGGCGGGGGGCTCGGGGATCAGTCGCACCAGGCGGTGCACAGTCCCGGTGAGCGAGATCTGAAGAAGTTGCGGTTTGTATCCCGGCAGGCGCACCTCGACCTGCCAGCGTTCGGCTGAGGGCACCTGGTCGAGCACCAGGGGGGTGAGCCCAAGGATCTGGCGCCGGGGAGAGAGCCGCTTCACCAAGGCGCGCGAGGGTTGGCTTTCGATGCGGAGAGTCACCGACTCTGAAATTACCGCCCGAGCTCGCCCTGCGGCGCCATCGGTCGTCGGGCGGGTGGGGGACGGGGCGATGGCCAGGGTCGGTTTCGGGGGCGAGTCGGCGGGGTTCGCCTCCAAGGTGAACAATGCCATCAGCATCGCGACGCTGCCCGCGGCCATGCATATCCGCGTGATGGTTCCCGCCTTGTCACTGCCCAGCAGGATCCGCTGGAGGGTAGCGCCAGGCGTTCGCTGGGGGGGGGACGCCTCGAGGGCGTCGCCAAGCTGTTGAGCGCTGGGGAACCGGGCGGAGGGCTCTTTTTTCAGGCAGCGGTGCACCACCTGCTGCAGCTCCGCCGAGAGGCGCTGGGTTGAGGGCGCGGCACTACCTAGGGGTTTCGGAGGCTCCTGGGTGTGCTTGTAGACGTACTCCGCAAAGGTCGCCGCGTCGAAGGGGGGGGCGCCCGCCAGCATGTGGTAGAGCACCACGCCCAGGGAGTACAGATCGGCGGCGCCGTCAGTGGGCTGTCGATTTGCCTGCTCGGGAGACATGTAGACCGGGGTGACGAGCTGCGCATCGGCTGGTTCGTTCTGGGCGTCTTCGGGCTCGCTGTCCTTCAGCCTGGCGATGCCGAAATCGAGCAGCTTGACGGTCTCGACACCCTCGGCTTTTTGCACCAGGAAGATGTTGGAGGGCTTGATGTCGCCGTGCACGAAGCCCTTGGCGTGTACAGCGCTCAGGGCGGCGGCTACTTCGACGGCGATGTGCACGGCTCGTTGCGGCGCCAGCACGCCGGACCTGCGGAGCTCGTCGGCGAGGGTGGCCCCCTCGAGCAACTCCATGATGTAGTAGACATCTTGTTCACCGAGCACGAAGTCGGTGACCTTCACGATGTTGGCGTGCTGGATTTGACCGATGGCCCACGCCTCGTCCACAAAGCGTTTTACGGCCTTGCGGTTCTCTGCGAAGCGCTTTTTCAGTCGCTTGAGGGCCACCCGGCGGCCCAGCCGCTGGTGCTCGGCCTCGAACACCTCGCCCATGCCGCCTTCGCCCAAAACGGCCTTGATTACGTAATTGCCCAGGAGCTGGCCCACGGCGGAGTGGCGTTGTCCGGTGTCGTTTGGGGCGCTCATGGGCTCTTCTCGAAGGGATCCACGGTGCCCCAGGCAACGTCGGGTTTGGGCTGGGCCATGGCGGGACGGGGAGGTCCGGTGGCCGGGCGCGCGGACGGGTTCGGGCGCGGGTGCATGACGGCGTTTTTCTGGGGGATCAACGTCGCCACCAGGGGGGTGTCCGGCTGGTGGTGGACTTCGAGCTGTCGATCCTGGTGATCGGCGAGGCGTAGGATCAGCCGCAATGAGGTCGCCGGCCCGACGACCACATTGAGTGGGGTGTGGCCCAGGAAACGGCCGTCGTCGGCTTGGAACACGGCGGCCCCGGTGGGCCGAGAGACCAGCCGGGTGTGGCGTGGCACGGCGCCGGGACTCCCACGGACGAGCGGGGAACCGGAGGCGTCGGAAGCCGGTGGCGTCGTGGCCGGTTGCCCGGTGGTGGGCGCGAGGGGAGACGCCGGTGGGCGTGGGGGCTGCCGGTCAGGGGAGCGCTGTATCCACCACAGGCCCAGGGCCAAGGCCAAGGTCAGGGATAGTCCCACCCCGGCGAGCGCCCCCAGCCCGAACCGGGCCGGCCGCCGATGGCGTTTGGGGAGCGGCTCAACACTGGGCAGGTTCACCACCACGTCCGTCTCTTCCCCTTCTACAATGCGCAGCAGCCGCGTCTTCAGCATCGACATGTCCGACACGCGGTGCTCGGACGACTTGGCCAGACAGCCGAGCACCAGCTTGTCCAGCGAGGAAGAGATCCTTTCGGCCTGGGCCCGAGGCGCCACCTTGGAGGGGGACTCGGCGGGGATGTGCAGATGGTGCTTAATGAGCTGGCCGAGGTTGTCGCAGACGAAGGGCAGTCGCCCGGTCAGTAGCTGGTACAACACGCCGCCCAGCGCATAGACGTCGGTGGCCGTCGAGAGCTTCTTTCCACGAACCACCTCGGGGGCCATGTACTCCGGTGTGCCCAGCACCGCGCCGGTGGCCGTGCGCAGGAAGTGCTCGTCGGTGACCAGGAACTTGGCCACTCCGAAGTCGAGTAGCTTCACGCGCGGGGGGGCGTCCTCGGAAGTCGGCTCGAGGATCATGACGTTCGATGGCTTGAGATCCCGGTGCAGGATGCCCTGGGCGTGCACCGCGGACATGGCGTCGCAGATTTGGGAAACGATGCTCGCCGCCTCGGTCACGGGCAGGGGCGCGCGCTCCTTGATGACTTGGGACAGGGGCGTACCGCGCACGAGCTCCATGACCAGGTAGGGCGGGTTGTCCTCGGTGGCGTCTGCGAAGTCCAGACACTCGACGATGCCCGGATGTTTCAACTGGGTGATGGCCCGGGCCTCGTGGAAGAACCTCCGCACGTCCGCGGCGCTGTCGTGGATCTCCCGGTGCAGCACCTTGACGGCCACGGGTTGACTGATGACGCTGTGCTTTCCTTCGAACACCGCGGCCATGCCGCCCAGGCCGATGAGGCGCATCAGGCGGTACTGGCCCAGCTCGTCCCCGGGTTTACAGCCGTAGGCCTCCACCAGATCCACCGACTCACGGCCTGGCTCCTCATCCGATGTGGGCTCGGAGAGAAGAGCACCGTCGTGAGGGCACTCGAGCAGATCGTCGGGCCACCGAGTCGCGCACTGGGGGCAGCGTCTGGTCATCTGGAGGTTTGGCGCTTTCCTTCGCTGTTAGCTGACGTTTTCTAAAATATACTAGAGAAAACAGGTACTATGAAATACAAAAAACTGGTAGCCTGATCAATGTCTGCGGTTGTGCCTCTGGCATTGGGTAAACGGTTGAGTAGGCATGTTTGCACCCATGACGCTTCAATTGTCCAATAGAGTAACGTTTTTGGCCTTGGTTGCATGCGTGGGACTGGTCTTGGGGGCGTCCTCCAAGGCCCAGGCCCGTACCTCTGGTTCGGCCGCCGCCGCTGACCGCGCTCATCGGGCCCGGGCCCGGGCGATCTTCGACATCGGACGCAAGGAGTTTAACCTGGGCAAGTTCAAAAAAGCCCTCTCCTACTTCACCCGAGCCTATGATTTGGTACCGCTATCGGGCTTCCTGTTCAACATCGCCCAGTGTCAGCGGTTCCTCGGCAACTGCAAAAAGGCCGTGTTTCTCTACAAGGGGTACCTCAGGGACAACCCCGGCTCGCCCAACACCCGCGTGGTTTTGGGGCTGGTGAAAAGCTGCGAGCTGAAGCTGCGCCAGGAGCTCCACCAGCGTGGCCGCGCCCAGCAGCTTTTCAAGGAAGGGGTGACCTTCTACAAGCTGGGTCGCTTTGCCGACGCCGTGGATCGCTACGCGCGGGCCTACAAGATCCTCGGGCTGCCGGGCTATCTCTTTGCCCTGGGTCAAGGCCACCACAAGCTCGCTCAATACAAGAAGGCCATCCACTTTTACCAGATGTATCTGCGGGACAACCCGGGCACGCCCGAGACGAAAGCCATTGGGCGGCTCATCGACGAGTGTCGCAAGAAGCACTCGGTGGCCCTGCGGCGAGCCCGAGGCGGGTTGGCGCCCGGTACGACCCTGGGCGGCAGAGGAGGGACCCATCCGGGTGGGGGGCGGCCCGCGTCGCGCCCGGTGTACAAGCAGTGGTGGTTCTGGACGGCCGTGGGCGTGGTCGTGGCCGCGGTGGTGGGCGGTCTGGCTGGTGGTCTGACGCGATCCGACTCCCAGGGATTGACCGTTCCGCCGTCAGATCTGGGCACGCGGGACTGGAGGTAGTATGCGTTCTGGTATTCACACGCTACTGCTCAGTTTGGGCCTCAGGCTCGGTTTCGGTCTCGGTCTCGGTCTCGTACTCGTTTCCGTGCTGGGTTTGGGCGCGGGGTGCAAGGGCGACGACGGACCGCGTAGCGCGTTTCTGCTCATTGTGCAGTTCGACCCGGCGGGCTACGACATCGATCAACTCCACCTGGTGGCCTATCCGCAAGATGACGCCACGGATATCGTCACGGACATCCTGCCCCCGGAGCCGGGGATGATACTCGAGTCCAGTCCGGTCACCGCGGTGATCCTGATTCCGAAACGTTGGATCGGCCGCTCGGTGTTCGTCTCCGTGGCCGCCACTCTCGACGGTGGCGAGGTCGTGGCCAGCGGCAGCTCCGTGGCTATCCCAGAGGCCGACCTGGTGAAGGAGGTCACCGTGTCATTGCAGCTCGGGGCGCCCGACTGCGGCAACAGTATCATCGAAGCCGGCGAGGAGTGTGACGCCTCGACCCTGGCCGGGCGCACCTGCGAGGCGCTGACCGGGCTCGCCGAGGGGACGCTTTCGTGTCGCGCCGACTGCACCTTCGATCTGTCGTATTGCAACGACTGCGGCAACGGCGCCCTGGAGGGGCTCGAGCAGTGTGACGGCGCGGCTTTAAACGGCGAGACCTGCGCCACCCGTGGCTTCGAGGCGGGGCTGCTCAGCTGCGATGAGCAGTGCGACTTCGACACCACCAACTGCACCGGAGGGTGCGGCAACGGCACGCTGGAGTTCGGCGAGACCTGCGACGGCCCCGAGCTTGGGGACCAGACCTGCCTTACCGCCAGCGGACTGCCCGATGGGGTCCTCACCTGCACCCCGGACTGCCGCTTGGACGGTTCGGCCTGCAGCAGCTGCGGCAACGGCACGAGGGAGGGGACCGAAGAGTGCGACGGCGTGGCCTTTGGCGGGCTGACCTGTACGGAGCTGGGACATCCTCCGGGGGATCTGACCTGCACGACCGCCTGCACTGTGGACACGTCTAGCTGTGGAGTGGGCTGCGGCAACGGCGTGGCGGAGCCCGGGGAGTCTTGCGATGGTGACGACTTTGGCACCCAGACCTGCCTGACCGCCACGGGACAAGCCCAGGGTGGACTTGCCTGCACTTCGGATTGCCACCTGGACGTGTCGGATTGCCGCCAATGTGGCGATGGCGTGGTGGAGGGGGCAGAGGAGTGCGACGGCGCGAACTTCGTCGGCCAGACCTGCGCCGACTTCGGCCTGACCTTTGGCGTCCTGGTCTGCACCGCCGCGTGCACCGTGGACACTTCGGGCTGCGGGGTGGGTTGCGGAAACGGGATCCGCGAGCTGGGCGAGAGCTGCGATGGCTCGGACCTGGGTGGACAGACCTGTCTCACGGCCGTGGGGCGCACCGAGGGCACACTGGGTTGCACCACGGGGTGCGACTTGGACGTGTCGGGCTGCCACACCTGCGGCGACAGTATCATTGAGGGACCCGAGGCCTGCGACGACGGGGCCTTTGGTTTCGAGACCTGCCTGAGCCTCACGGGCAAACCCGATGGCCAGCTCGTTTGCGGGGCCGAGTGCACGGTGGACTTTTCGGACTGCTCGCTGTGTAGCGACGGCGCGGCCGAGGGCGCAGAGGTGTGTGACGGAAGCGATCTCGGGGGCGCGAGCTGCACGAGCCTGGGGCACACTGGGGGCGTGTTGGCGTGCGACGTGGGGTGTGATTTTAACGACACCGGTTGCTACGACTGCGGCAACGGCATATGCGAAGGAGCAGCGGGTGAGACCGCGGCGAGCTGCCCGAGCGACTGCGGGTGGATCGATATCGGCGCCGGGGGGCAGCATAGCTGCGGGCTCAGGGGTGATGGAAGCATCTGGTGTTGGGGCGCCAACAGCTCGGGGCAGCTCGGTGACGGTTCGTCCGCGTGGTCCACGATTCCGGTACAGGCTCAGGGCAGCGGTTTCGTCTCCGTCTCGGTGGGCACGGAGCACAACTGCGCGACCAAGGCGGATGGCTCTCTGTGGTGTTGGGGCGACAACGGACAGGGGCGCTTGGGGGATGGTTCCACCACGGATCTGGATGTTCCGACACGGATTCTGGGCATCCCCAAGGTGACCGTGGTCTCCGCCGGCTGGCAGCACACGTGCGCGGTGAGCAGCGCGACCGCCGTGTATTGCTGGGGTCGAGGGGGAGGCGGCCGCCTGGGCAACGGCAGCGCCTCGGACCAACATGTGCCCACCCTGATTCCGTCGTTTCTGGGGTTGGTTCAAGTGGCCGCCGGCCAAGTGCACAGCTGTGCAGTGAGTTCGACTGGACAGGTCTACTGCTGGGGTGAGGGAGGGGATGGGCAACTGGGCGACGGCGGCTGGAGCAACTCCTCCTTACCGGTGAAAACCGCTCTGTCGGAATTTGTGACCCAGGTGACAACGGGCGGCTGGCACTCCTGCGCCCTGAGCGACCTGGGCAACGCCTATTGCTGGGGCTACAATTCGGACGGCCGCCTAGGCAACGGTACGACCACCACCTTCAATACCCCGCAGGCGGTGGCTTCATTGACCGGTTTGAGTGATCTTTCCGCTGGGCGAGAGCACTCCTGCGCGGTGGACCTCGTGGGACGGGCGTGGTGCTGGGGTGAGGGGGACACGGGCCGGATTGGTGACGGCTTCGCCACGGATCGGCTGTTCCCCGTGGAGGTCGTGGGGCTCACCAACGCCGCCCAGATCAGCGCCAGCACGAACGAGGTGGTGGAGGGTCACACCTGTGCCGTCACCACCACCGGGGAGGCGTGGTGCTGGGGCGATAACAGCAGCGATCAACTCGGTGACGGTTCCGCCACTGACCAGTGGGTCCCCGTGCCGGTGAACTGAGCTGGAGAGACCTTTGTCGGACGACTTTCGTGATATCGACACTGGCGTTTTTACGGTCTTCGATGTGGACGCCCGGACGTACACCCGGTCGCTGCTGACCGGAGATGCCGCACGTGACAACCGCAACGTCTCCATGTTGTTGGCCACGGTGAATGCGGCCAACTCCGCGGTGGACATCGGCGAGGTCAGCCGGCGCTTCGTGGACATGGTGGTGGTGCTGACGGGGGCTGACCGGGGCCTGTTGCTCCTGCTCCAGGAGGGGGCCCTCGTGCTGGATGTCATCCGCGCCCAGGATCGTCGGGACCTACCCACCACCGAAGCGTACAGTCACTCCATCCCCAGGCAGGTGTTTGAAACCGGTGAGCCCGTGTGCATCGTCGACGCCGCCGATGGCGCCCCCAGTGACCTCGGGGCCAGCGTCAGCGCCCTGGCTTTGCGTACGGTCATGTGCGCGCCCCTGCGGGTTCGGGATGAGATCCTCGGTGTGATGTACGTAGACAGCAAGCTGGCCAACCGGGAGTTCACCGACGTGGACCTTGGGTTCTTCGAGGCGGTGTGCCAGCAGATGGCCGTGACTTTGGAGAACGCGCGCCTCAACCAGACCGTGGTTCAGGCAGAGCGTTTGGCCACTGTGGGGCAGATGACCAGCATGATCCTGCACGATCTGGGGGGACCCATGACCGTGCTGTCGAACTACGCTGAGCTCATCGAGGGTCATGAGGAGGCGTCGGCGGACATCCGGGAAATGGCGTCCGAGATGCGGGAAGCCACCGATAAGTCCATGGGGATGTTGCGGTCAGTGCTGGACTACGCCCGGGGATCGGTTGTCTACGACCTGCGGCCCCACAACCTGGCGATGCTCGTGCGCACGGTGATCGGCCAACGCGTGGGGGAGCTCGGCAAGCTGTTGATCCACCTGGACATGGATCTGCAATTTCGGGGCAGCGTGCTGCTGGACCCGCCCCGTGTGGAGCGCGTGCTCACCAACCTGCTGAACAACGCCGTACAGGCCATGCCCAATGGCGGTGATCTGCAGGTATCGGTTCGGGAGGCCGAGGAGGGCCTGGTGGCGCTGTCCATGACGGATTCCGGGGTTGGTATCGGCCCTGACCTCATCGACACCATTTTCGATCCCTTTGTGACCCACGGCAAGCAGGAGGGAACCGGCCTCGGCCTGGCCATCGTCAAGCAGATCGTCGGCAACCACGGCGGCACCATTCTCTGCGAGAGCGAGCCCGGCCAAGGTACGACCTTCCGGATTCTCCTCCCGCTCGAATCAGACTGAGAGCAACGTGCCCCGAAGGGGTTGGTCCTGAGATTGGCCCAGGGGTTGGCCGAGGACTCGGCCGAGGGCCTTGCCAAGAGCCTGGTGCGTCCTGGCCCGCGCATGGTCCAGGGCTGCTGCTCCGCGGTCCAGCCGGAAGGGATTGACCCGAGGCAGGCCCTCGATCTCGAGGGTCACCATGTGTGGGCGTTGGGGAGGCCGCGGTGACTGTAGCCGCCAGGGAGATTTCGACGCCAGGTGGTGCAGCAGGACGCGCTCGTCGGCGCCTACGCCCGCTATGCCCGGGCGATCAGCCACGCCGCCATCGAGGAAGGGGCGGCCTCGGATCCAGACCGGGTGAAACATCACCGGCACGGCGCAGGAGGCGTGGATGGCCGGCGCCAGGGGGCCGGAGTCCAGGGTCTGTGTGCACCGCTTGAGCACGTCGAAGACCGACACCACGAGGTCGGCGCGGCACTGTTCGAAAGTGGTCGCGGGCAGGAGCCGGTGGAGCCGTTCGCGGAAGAGATCCCCGCGGAGCAGCCCGGCGCCCAGGCCGGGGTCCCAGAAGTCGCGCCGCCGAAGGGCCAGCAGCTCCTCCCGAAGGGCAGCCGGTTCCAGGCCCGCTGCCCACACGCCTCCCACCAACGCTCCCGCGCTGGATCCCGCGGCCGCCCGGGGCCTGAGTCCGGCCTCCTCCAGGGCCATCAACACTCCGCAGTGGGCATAGAATCCGAAGAAGCCCGACGACAGCACCAGGCGAAAGGGTGCCTCGGAGAGCCAATCACCTAAGGTCTGGTCTGGGGAGTGGGCCGGAGATTGAGATTTTGTTTGGGGCATGGCGGGTAGAGCAGATCGTTGGGCGAGGCATTCGGGGGGACATCCGTAGTGAGGCTATGCCCGTGGGACCTGTTTGGGGTCGCCCTCGGTGACCTCGATGTCGTAGTCTTGATCATCCGATCTCGTGGTCATGCCTTCGATCTCCATGACACGATTTATGCAATCCCGCAGGACCCACAGGTCCTCTCGATTTTCATCGTTTACCTCGCCGTGGAACCGGTCCAGGAGCGACCCCGCCGCCGAGGCGAGCTGATACCAGGCGGTGTGGCGCTGGTTCAGCGACCTGGTGGATTTCCGTTGTTCGTCTGACCGATCCGACATAGCTGCTCCGTAGTGTGCCAACGCCCTTAGACTCCCCGTCTCCTGCAATCTGGCAAGATACCCGGCGCCGCCCATTTGCGCCACCCCAAAGCGAGGCCCAAAGGGAGGCCCCAAGGGTGTGGCCGCGGGTTCAACCCTTGAAACCGGACTGCAAACGTAGGATGATGAGGTTTGTGCAAGAAAAGATGGCCCCAGAGGATTGTGATACTGAGTCTATGAAACACGCAGTGACACGACTTGTTGGATTTGTTGGGCGCGTTGGGCGCGTTGGATTTGTTGGGCTCGTTGGGCTGGTTGGGCTCGTTGGGCTGGTCACCGTGGCCGGTGGTGGGTGTGGGGTAGGGATCATTTACGTGGAAGGCGACGGCGCGGTGGGCGTCGACGGCGCGGTGGGCGCCGACGCCATGGTGGATGGGCAGGTCCCGGGCGACGACGCCCAGACCGCTGGGACCTGTGATGGGGTCGCCTGCGGATTCGGGTACTGCGTGGACGTGGGAGCTGGAGCGGCGTGCGACTGTGATCCGGGCTACCACGCCGAGGGGCTTGTCTGTGTGGTGAACGTGCCGCCGGACCCCTGCGACACCACGGTCTGTGGTGCCAACGCCTCGTGCGACCAGGGCGTCTGCGTCTGCAACGTGGGCTACGAGGGCGATGCCGTCGCCGGGTGCACCTCCATCTCCACCGACGAAGAGCTCGCCCGTGCCGAGCTGGTCACCATCGCCATGGCGGAGCTGGGGTATTGCGAGGGCACGGACGTTCGGCCCTACATGGAGTACCAGCCCGGTTATTGGTGCTACGACTTCGTGGCCTGGGTCTACCAGCAGTCCAGTTGGTCGCTCCCCTCGCCGATGTCGCTACCAGCGTACTACGTCGGTTCTTTGCCCGTGGGCTGGCGTCCCGAGCCCGGGGACCTCATCAAGTTCACCATCCAACACTACGGCATGGTCGCCGACGTCTCTCCAGACGGGCAGGTCATCACCACCATCGAGGGCAACGTGAGCTATTGCGTCATGCAGCGCTCCACCTCCGATCCATCAGTGGAGTACTACGGCACCCTCGACAACGTCTTCTAGGGCGTCGCCGCGCCTACCGCCATCCCCACCGGAATTGACACCCCACCAGCGCCCATGGTTCTCTGAGCCCCTGGGACGCACCGTCCCGGGGGAGGACTACCATGAAGAAGGCACCGCTCACCATCGTCACCGTCATCACCACCACCCTGCTCCTGCTGGGCTGGACCGCTCAGGCCCAGGCGCAAGAGCTTCCCACCCGTATCCGGGGGGAGTTCACGATCACCGTTAAGGACGGAACCGCCCAGGATGTCTTGGACCCCATCCTCAACAACACCAATAGCTTCGTCCTCGATATGACGGGGGTCACGACGGATTCTTCATACTATCTCTCATATATTTTTGTGCCCAGTTATCAAGAGTATCCGACTTACGTAACGAGCGTTCGCACGACGGGGATCACGCTTACATTCGCTGGTCCCAATGCGGATCTGCTCAATACCGAGATCGCCCAGCAGCTCTCCCATGGAAACCAGGATTCAGTACTCACAATCAGCAACGTATTAGGAAATTCCAATTCCGGCTGTGAGTATATTCTAAAGCTTCGTAGGGGTGACCCGAGCCAACCAGGCGCCATTGTGTTCACAATTATTGGTTCCAGCCCGTGCTCGTTGGATGGTCCCAGGTACCCAAAATACGAGCCGGTCATCGTCACAGCGGCGACCGTCCACATCACCGATAGCGTGATTGGGTCCAATTCCACATTTCGCGACTACGACAGTACCATGGAGGTCGTCCCGGATTTCGACGGCGATGGCGTTGAGGATGCCTCGGACATCTGCCTCTACGACGCCGATCCCCTGCAGGAGGACCTCGACGGGGATGGTGAAGGAGACGCCTGTGACGACGATGATGACGACGACGGGACAGTTGACGCTTCGGACAACTGTCCCGGGTTGGACAACGCCGATCAGGCGGACTTTGACGGCGATGGAATCGGCGATGTCTGTGACGTGGATATGGATGGCGATGGCATTCCCGACGGCGTGGACAACTGTGTGGGCGAGACCAACCCCGGGCAGGATGATTTAGACGCCGACGGCATGGGCGACATGTGTGACGAGGATATGGACGGCGACGGCGTGAACAACCCCGCGGACAACTGTCCCCAGGTGGCCAACGTCAACCAGGCGGACCTGGACGATGACGGCGTCGGCGACGCCTGCACCGACGATCTGGACGGCGACGGCGTGGTGGACCTGCTGGACAACTGCCCCATCGAGGTCAACCCGGACCAGGAAGACCTGGACGGTGACGGCCTGGGCGACGCCTGCGATCCCGTGGACAACACCCCCGCCACCGGCGGCGGCTCCAACGGCGGCTGCTCCAGCGCCGGCTCCAGCGCCGGGGCCACCGGAGGCTCCACCACAGGCTCCCTACCGCTGGTAGGGATCTTCCTGCTGCTATTTATCATCCTGCTCCGTCGCCGCCGGCAAAGCGCCTTGAGATAGCCGTTCACTCCGGCACAGTCCTGAGTCCAAAATCCCCGAAATTGACACTCCGCCGCCGGCTATGGTTCTCTGAGCCCCTGGGGCGCACCGTCCCGGGGGAGGACTACCATGAAGAAGGCACCGCTCACCATCACCGCTGTCATCACCGTTATCATCGTCACCCTGGTCCTGCTGGGCTGGACCGCCCAGGCCCAGGCACAAGAGCTGCCCACCCGCATCCGGGGGGAGTTCACGATCACCGTCAAGAACGGAACCGACCTGTCTGTCCTGGACCCAATCCTCAACAACACCAATAGCTTTGTCCTCGATATGACGGGGGTCACGACGAATTTTGATTACTATTTAGCGCAGGTATATATGCCCTTCCCTCATGAAGCACCGGCTTATAAAACCAGCGTCTACTCGACGGGACTCACGCTTTCGTTCGCTGGTCCCAATGCGGAACTACTCAATACCGAGATCGCTCAGCAGCTCTCCAGTGGAGGAAACCAGGAACCAGTATTCAAGATCTCCAGGATACTCGATGCTTCCGTTTCCGGCTGCAGCTACATTCTAGAATTTCGTAGGGGCGATCCGAGCCTTACAGGCGGCATTAGGTTTCGGATCAACGTGTCCATCCCGTGCCTGCTGAATGGCGACGGGTTCCCAAAATACGAGCCGCTCATCCTCACCCCGGTGAACGTAAGTTTTATCGACAACCTGGATGGAATGAGTTCCTCATTCGTAGACGATGGCGGCACCATGGAGATCGTCCCGGATTTCGACGGCGACGGCGTTGAGGATGCCTCGGACATCTGCCTCTACGACGCGGATCCCCTGCAGGAGGACCTCGACGGCGATGGCCTCGGCGACGCCTGCGACGACGATGATGACGACGACGGTACCGGCGACGCCACGGACAACTGCCCCGTGTTGGACAACGCGGACCAGGCGGATTTTGACGGCGATGGGGTCGGCGACGTCTGTGACGTGGATATGGATGGCGATGGAATTCCCGACGGCGTGGACAACTGTGTGGGCGAGACCAACCCCGGGCAGGATGATTTAGACGCCGACGGCATGGGCGACATGTGTGACGAGGATATGGACGGCGACGGCGTGAACAACCCCGCGGACAACTGTCCCCAGGTGGCCAACGTCAACCAGGCGGACCTGGACGATGACGGCGTCGGCGACGCCTGCACCGACGATCTGGACGGCGACGGCGTGGTGGACCTGCTGGACAACTGCCCCATCGAGGTCAACCCGGACCAGGAAGACCTGGACGGTGACGGCCTGGGCGACGCCTGCGATCCCGTGGACAACACCCCCGCCACCGGCGGCGGCTCCAACGGCGGCTGCTCCAGCGCCGGCTCCAGCGCCGGGGCCACCGGAGGCTCCACCACAGGCTCCCTACCGCTGGTAGGGATCTTCCTGCTGCTCTTTGTCATCCTGCTCCGCCGCCGCCAACAAGACGTCTCCCGCTAGCCATCCATCCCGGCCCAGTCCCTGTCCCTGTCCCTGTCCCTGTCCCTGTCCCTGTCCCGAGGGGCGCATACCCGGCAGGGTGCGCATTCCGCCAACCTGAAGGCAGAATCGTTTGG
>JAOZUO010000255.1 GCA_029938605.1 Deltaproteobacteria bacterium
CGGTAGCTGACACCGGTAGCTGACACCGGTAGCTGACACCGGTAGCTGACACCGGCTATAGGTGATTCGAGCGGAGAGGCAGCCGTGTTTTCTGACAGATCACAAGAAATTCTATTTCTGTTATTGATGATCAGTAGTCAGTTTCTCTGTTTGTCTTGCTCTGACAGGCAGGCAGAATAATCCAAGATCTCGCTATCCGCACCATTTGAGTGGCCAGACATTATCAAGTTCAAGGAGTTTCATATTGAAGGGGATTTTCCGATCGGGTGGACCAAGTACACATTGGGATTGGATGTACCAGAGCTGTCTAGGACTCAAGGTCACCAGGGTAAGATAAAGGGACACAACTCGCTGGTTGATAGCTCAACCCCTGAGTTCGGTCCCTATATGGGACACAACTCGCTGGTTGGTAGCTCAACCCCTGAGTTCGGTCCCTATATGGGACACAACTTGCTGGTTGGTAGCTCAACCCCTGAGTTCGGTCTCTGTTTGGTCTGCGCTTGGTCCTCTTATGCGTTCTGCCATACGACGTATGGGGCTGACGGAGTTTTGTCCCAGTGTGGTCGCGGTGTCTCCACCGCCATTGGAGCGACTACCTGGAAAAGATCCTGTAGCCCTACCGTTGCTCGCGACGCCCCCGGCAGGAGACGCACAGGGGCGACTCCGGGCGTGCTCAGTTGTCCTGAAGAAAAACCACCTGGTACTCGTTGCCCGGAATCTCCTGAAGCACCCGGGCCACGGTGCCCGCGGCGGAAGGCGGCCAGTCCCCGGAGCGCACGTAGCATACAAGCAGGTCCCACAGGGAAGTGGAGCCCACACCGGAGGTGGCGTCGTAGGCCGCGATGGACGCATAGGGGCGGCCCGACAATATGACGTTGGCCAAGGTGGTCGTAAAGCAGTGGGAGGTGAGCTGCGTGTAGGTGGCGTTATTGAGGATGTCCACCCCGGAGACTTCCTCGGCGGGAGTGAAACAATACTCCACGGTGTTGTGCCAGAAGCAATATCCGCCCCCGGGGGAGGGGGCGTTCCTCCAGGCGGCCAAGGCCGTGTCGAACAGGTTCCAATCCGTCACCATGGGGGTGCACAGGCCGTAGCTCACACACCGCGGCACGTTCACCACCTGGCTGTGCTGGGTGTACCAGTAGTCTCGGCAGGGATGCGCCAGGGTGAGCCTGTAGGGCAGCGAATAGCTGTAACCCCACGTGGCCTCCACTACCGTGGACTTGTAGCCGTAGGTCCAGACAACCTGGAGGCTCTGCCAGTCTGCCGGGTCGAGCCACTTTTCGAGCTGCACGACCCGGTCGATGCCCGCGTCGGCCCCGGCTCGCACGCGCAGCCGCCAGGCGCCGGCGTCCACCCGCTCCACCGAGAACCCGTTCCCCGGGTTGAAGGGAGAGCTGTAGGCAGACAGCACGGTGACGCCGTCCGGCGCGAGCAGCGTGACCGGGTCGTCCACTGCCAGCCCGCTGCCGATGGACAGGTCGTCGGTGGTGAGCAGCACTGCCCCGCCGGGAATCGTGTACGGCGTGCCCGTGTAGCTCCGATCCAGCACCACGGCGTAGCCCCCGGCGGGCACCACCGTGGGCCCCCCGCCAAATCCCTCCAGGGGATCGGCGGCGTCGCCGTCTGAGATCAAGTAGCCCGCCAGGTCCACCGCCGCGGCGCCAAGGTTCACGATCTCCACGAACTCCCCGCAGTCCTCGTCCACGGCGTTGGCCATCACCTCGGTGATCTCCAGGATGGGCACCGTGACGAGGCCGGAGCCACTCGACGCGCAGTTGGGCAGTCCGGCGGAGTGCTGGTCTGGGCACGGCGAGGGCGCCCAGTTGGCGGGCAGATCGGCCTCGAGGGGATCCACGCGCTCCACGGACTGCGCCGAGGTGGCCAGGGGGTGCGAGAAAGTCGCGAGGATCGTCTGGCCATCGTGGTCATACAACGTGATGGGATCGGTCATGGCCAGGCCGTTGCCCAATGCCGTGTCGGCGACTTCATCGGCCACACCACGGCCACCGGTGCTGCCGGCGCGGTGTTCTCCCCCGGCACCCGCGCCGACGGCTCCCCTTTCTGACCCCGGCGTTGGCAGTATTGGTGCGGCGTCAGGGGGCCGCGAGCTCGAGGATCCGACCGTCCGCGGCGCCGAAGAGCACGGTCTGGTAGCTGCTGGTAATCGTCGCCCACACGGACGTTCCCGCCGAGCTGAGCGTGGTGCAGCTCTCGCCTCCCGCGGCGTAGGCGCAGGTGCGCAGCGCGTGGTCATTGTCGACGACGACCACGCCGTCAGGCACAAAGGCGAGGCGAGAGAGGTGGCCCGGCGGCTCTCCACTTCGGAAAGACCCCACGGCCTCGGGACCTGCCGGGTTACAGCCGATCAGGGGGCACCTCTGCACCTCGCCGAGCCCGTACATCACCCACGAGATGGTTTCCGTGTTCATGATAACGGACGCCGGAAACGACATGGGGTCCTCGACGAGGACGAGCGGGTCCGACAGGCAGCCGGTCTTGGGACACCGCCGCACGGCGCCGCCGTTGAAGCTGGTCCATACCACGTCGCTCTCACCCACAGCCAGGCTCACTGTGTCGGTGGAGAAATCCGTGGCGTGGATCATCTGGGCGAAATAGCCGCAGTCCACCTCCGGGCAGCGCTGCAGGCCCTCGGACGAAGAGAAGTAGAGCAAGGAGCTGTCATACGCGAGGGCGGTGGCCCGTCCGAGTCCCTCGGCGACCACGGTTGGCAACGTGGTGCAGCCACCGAGCGGACACGAGAGGATCCGGGCGTCTCCGCCGTGCTCGTCGATCCAGAACAGGTCGCTCGTGCCCACGGCGAGCGCTGTCGGGCTGCCGCAGGCCGGTCCCACGCACACGAGCGTCGGCGACTCACAATGGGTGCGGGGGCACGCGTAGACCCCCTGGCTCGCGCGCACGGTCCAGTAGACGATGTCACCGGCGAGCGCCATCACGGCGCCATCGGAAATCCCGGGACCATAGGCCAGGACGCGAGGTTGGCACATGCCGCCCACGCAATCCCCAATCTGACAGTCGTTGTAGCAGGCACCGCAGTGTGCGGGATCGCTGTCTAGGAAGACGCACCCGAAGTCCGGGCAGTCGGTGCAGATCCCGGCGTCGCCGACCACGCCACCGTCTAGGTCCCCGCCGAGGCAGTACCATTCGGACGTCGTGGGCATTTGGCACGTGGCGCCGTTCGGACAGCCGTCCGAGTCGCCGCAGCGGGGGAGGCAGGTCCCGTTCGCGCCGCACACGAGGTCTTCCTTGCAGCTCGAGTACTCGAGCGTGCACGTAATGTGGCAGAGCCCGTCCGCGAAGCACACGTACTCCCCCTCGCCAGGCGCCACAATCTGCACGTCGCCGTGCTGTTTGCAGCCGCAGGTCTCGCCAAAGCAGTCCGGGATCGGACAGGGAAACAGACACTGCCCGTCCACGGAGCAGGTCTGGCCGGGCGGGCAGGTCCCCTCCTGGCTGCACCCGGCGCCGTCGCGATCGAACTCGGCCTGGAAGCAACCGACCAGGGACGAGGCGAGGGCGTAGGCAGTTACGACAGCGAGTCCACGGGTGCACCGCATTTCAGAACCTCCCGCCGATATTCACGCCGGCCAGGCCGGGGCCGAGGAGCGGCGTCACCGTGACGGGCGCGGTCACGGCCTCGGTCGCTCGTTTCCTCTGGAAAACGCCCACGCGGTAGAGCACGATGCCCAGGATGAGCACCACCCCACCGCAAATCGACTCGGCCAGGAACATCGTCTTGAACATCTTCCGCTGCTTGAGCTTGTCCTCCCAGTCTAGGGACCAGCGATCCGTCGAACGTTCCCAGTCCTGGAGATCTTGGTCCTTGCTCCTCATCATCAAACCGGCACCCGCGGAGCCTCCGAAGACGATGGCGCCGATCACGATGGCCGCGGTCCCCACGCCCCGCAGCGCCCGGCCGCGGTGCTTGGCCTGCGCCCGCCGTCGATCGTACGCGCGCTGATTGGCCTCGCTCTTGCGTCGCTGGCGCTCCGCCTCCTGGGCCGCGATCCGGTGCAGTCGCGCGGTATCCTCCCGCTGGGCCTTCAACCGCGCGGCGGCTTCGGCCGCAGCGCGCTTACGGGCCTCCTCGAGCATCTCGGCGCGCTTGCGGGCCGCCTCGGCGCGCTTACGGGCCTCCTCGGCCGCCTGCAGGGCCTTTCGCTTGGCGGCCTCGGCCACCTCCACCTGGATCTTTAGCTTCAAGGTCGCGATGTGCGCCCGCGCCTCATCGGCGAGGGTCCCCACCGAGACGACGGCCAGGTACCGCTGGTAGGCGGTAACGGCCTTGGGCTTGTCTCTCTGCATCCGGTACGCTTGGCCGATGTTGAAAAGCAGCTTGGGTAGCGACACCAAGGTGTAGGCCTTCTCGTACGCCTTCACCGCGTTGCCATAGGCGCCGGCTTCGTAGTAGGCCTTCCCCTGCTTGAAGTGTGCCTTGGCCGCCGCGAGCACCTTTGCCGAAGGCTTGCGCGCCAGCGAGGGCGTCCCGAAGGCCACAGCCAGCACCAGGAAGAGGCTCAGGGTGACCGCGCGTCGCGTCATGGGAGCAATCCTATTGCCGTGCCGTCGGCGGTGTAACGTTGGGCGTAGACGTTCGGCCCCCCGGCGCCTTCCTGGTACTCGCTCCGCCACACCCCGACGAAGCGGCCGTCACCCGCCATGGTCACCGCGGGCCACCTCTCTAGTTGTGTGGATCCCGCGTTGTAGGTGAACACGTTCATCTGAAACTCGGTGCCCAGCGCTTGCCCGTCCGGGGCGTATCGCCGGCCGAACACGTCGACGGTGTTGTAAGGTGGCATCTCGAAGAAATTCGACCAACGGCTCTGCCAAGAGATCACGAAGCGGCCGTCGTTGGCCAGGGCCACGGTTGGCGCCTCCTGCGAGAACGACGTGGAGGGATCGACCTCGACCTCGAACTCGGAGGAGAGCGCAACCCCGTTGGCGTCGAAGCGACGTCCCACCACCCCATAGACGCTGTCGTTCAGGGTAGTAGTCCAGACGATGACGAAGCGGTAGTCACCTCCCAGGGCCACGGAGGGGCCGGACTGACTCAGCCCCGCGGTGGGGACGCTAACCGGCAGCTCGATTCCCTGCGCGACGCCCACCGCATCGAACCGCTGCGCGAAGATGCCGTACCCGGACGGAACCGAGTCGGTGCTCTCCCAGGCGACCACGAACCGGCCGTCGGCCCCCATGGCCACCGAGGGTGAGATCTGATGGCTCGTCGTGTAGGTATTCACCTGGAGCGCGGCTCCCTGGGGAGCACCGGTAGAGTCGAAGCGTTGGGCCGAGATGCCGTCGCCGTCGGTGTCGGGACCTTGCCAGGCGACCACGAAGCGGCCGTCGTCCGCCATGGCCACGGCGGCTATCTGGAGGCTGAGGGCAGGCGCATTTACCTGGAACTCGGCGGCCAGGGCCGAGCCACCCGCGGTGTAGAGGCGGCCGTACACCGAACTGTTCCAAGTCGAGAAGTCCATGGACGTCCAGACGACGACGAAGCGGCCGTCGTCCGCCATGGCCACCGCCGGCTGGTCGAGCCCGACCGTCTGGGACGAGCTCACGAGGATCTCGGGACCCGGGGGCGCACCCGTCGCGGGGTACGGCCGGGCGAGGATGCGAGAGCCGTTCCCATCGGCCTCTTCCCAAGCGACGACGAAGCGACCGTCGCTTGCCATGGTTACCGCGGGCCGGTCGGCGTCGACGTCCAGGGTAGCGTTCACCCGGAATTCAGCGATGGCGCAGGTGTTGCATCCGTCCCAGGGCTGCTGGTTGCAGTCGTCGCAGCCCTCACCGGTCTCGACGATGCCGTTGCCGCAGCCTCCGAGACACCCCGCAAAGTCGTAGGTGCAGTCGTCCCCGCACGCGAGAGTGCCTCCGGCGAAGCCGTTGTCGGCGCACGTGGCTGGGCCGAGGTCGGCGCCGTCACACTGCTCGCTCGGTTCCATCTGTCCGTTGCCGCAGCCCATCCAGCAGCCAGAGAGGTCGAGCTCGCAGGTCTCCTGGCACGCGAGGTCGCCCGAAAGGAACCCGACGTCGCTGCACGCCTTCCCGCCGAGGTCGAGGCCGTCGCACACCTCGTCCCCCTCCATCACGAGGTTGCCACAGCCGTTGACGCAGCCCACGAGCCAGAGTTGGCAGTTGAAGCACTCGAGGCTACCGCTCGCGAATCCCAGGCTCTCGCAGGTCTCCCCTTGAAGGTCCGACGCCTCGCAGGTCTCGTCGCCTTCCACGGCGCCATCCCCGCAGACGGGCACGCGGCAACGGGTCGAGCAGTCCGTTCCCGGCTCATCGGAGTTCGGCCCCGAGCAACCTTCGGGCAGGGTGCCCGAGCCATCACCGCAGTCGCAGAGCTCGTCGTTTTCCGGATCGACCACGCCGTCGCCACAACTCGGCAGGCGGCAGTCGCGCCGACAGCGATCAGGAAGCGTATCGCTGTTCGCCTCGCCCTCGTCGCAAGCCTCGCCGTCATCCAACTGCCCGTTGCCGCAACGTACGTTGTCGTTCGCGTTCTGGTTGCCCTCGACGTCGTCATGACCACAGGCCATGATTTGTGTCGCGAAACCCAGTATCCAACAAAGATGCCAACGCCGCGTCATGGTTGCCTTAGGACAGCGCGTCAAAGCTTTGGCCACTTACCTATGAAAAGAGTATCGCTTCCCGACCTGTAAACCGCAACGAAGAAATACCGTATTGCAACAGGCACTTTGAAGCATCCGGTCCATCATCGGCGGCCAAAAAGCGTGTATGAACAAGTACTTCGCGCGCGAGGCTGTCCGAAAATAGCGGGCCATTACTAGACAATCCGTACTTTTGAAAGCCATCCGAGGGCACATCCGATGGATGGATGCATGCCGCCGACATACTCGGCATCTCGCCACGGCAGATGCGACGCATCCGCGCTGAGTGGGAGGAGGGCAGTTGGGAAGCGTTGATGGACCACAGGAACGCTCGCTTCGTGCCGGACTTTTCAAAGTGCGCCTGACAGCGGTAGCTGACGCGGTAGCTGACGGGATGATGTTGTCGTGTGGTCGCGGTGTGGCTGATGCAGGTCAGGGACAGTCGGCGGGGCAGCGGCACTCGTTCTCGCCGAGGCCGCAGACGCCGTCGCCGCAGTCGGTGCAGTAGGAGGCGCCGGCACAGGCTGTGCACTGGCCGTTGGTGCCGAGCACATTGCAGCCCACGTTCGCCAGGCCCGCGCAGCAGGGCAGTGCCCCTGGGTAAATCCCGTGGGAGTCGCCCTCGGCGGTGCAGTTTGTGACCAGGCAGTCGAAGGGGCAGCGACACTCGTTTTCGCCGAGGCCGCAGATGCCGTCGCCGCAGTCGGTGCAGTAGGAGGCGCCGGTACAGTCCACGCAACTGGTGCCGCCGCTGTCGGGTGCGTCGCAGCCCACGTCTACCAGGCCCGTGCAACAGGGAAGCGCGCCGGGCACCACGTGGGAGTCGCCCTCGGCGGTGCAGGCCGGTGGGTCGCACACCGTGCCGTCACCGTGTACGTCGGTGTAGTCGGTGGGGCATTGGCAGGTGAATCCACCGTCGGTGTTGGTACAGGTGGCCAGGTCGTCGCAGTCGTCGGTGCCATCGGTGCACTCGTTCACGTCCACGCAGTCGGTTCCGTCGCCGTTGGCGTCGTCGTAGCCCGTCGGACATTGGCAGGTGAATCCACCGTCGGTGTTGGTGCAGGTGGCCAGGTCGTCGCAGTCGTCGGTGCCATCTGTGCACTCGTTCACGTCCACATTCCCGTCCACACATTCGGTTCCGTCGCCGTTCACGTCGTCGTAGCCCGCCGGACATTCGCAGGTATAGGTTGCTCCGTCAGCGATGCAGCTCGCCAGGGGATCACAGTCGGCGTCCTGGCAAGGATCGCCCCCGCCGGCCTCCTCCGTCTCACAGCCGGAGCTCCCCGCCAGGCCGACGATCGAGCAAAGACAGGCGGTCGCTACAAATCTAGCTCAATATAGGAGTCCCCCCGGCTTTGCCGGGGAGGCCTTCACAGTTTGACATTTCCGGGAGTCGTTTCCGCCGTTGATGCGTTCGCTTCGCCCGCGCGAAGGAGCTTCACTCTGCCGCTCCAGCAGGACGCTGAGAGAGCGGCTGCCGTGAACTCCTCCACGCGAGCTTCGCTCTCTCTCCGATACTTGAGCGTGTGGGCCGTCAATGAAGTAAGCGCACCCCGAAAGGCACGAGAGCTGATCCGGCCTCCCCAAGCCGCTTTGAGCGGCTCACAATTGTAATGCCCCCGGCTTTGCCGGGGGATATTTACT
>JAOZUO010000256.1 GCA_029938605.1 Deltaproteobacteria bacterium
GGCCCAGGGCTTAACACGGAACCGCCAAAGAGCAGGGAAGGGACGTACTTAAGTAATTAAGTTTCGTCTGTATCGTTTTGAAAATACTGGAGGAAAGCTGGTCCAGGCTTGATCAAGTGAGTTCCGGCGGTATCTAAGCTTCGATCGAAAAATGCGCAGTCCACAATGCGAGGTGTGTGTTCTGTGTGAATATTCGGCGGGTTATGAGCGAAACTAAATAACTTAAGTACGTCCCCCTCTCCCTCTCCCCCCCTCGTGCCCGCATCTCACGACGAGCGGGTGACGCTCCCTGCGAAACTTGCATGGCGGCGCCGGCACGGGCTAACCGCCGGCGCCGAAAATCGTCTCACGAGCCAGAATTCAGCGTTTCCGACTGGCTGCACATGCTGATCGGTACCCACCCCCGCCTGCGTCATGCAACCAGCGAATGGGCGATTATCCAGGCAATCACGCCTGAAACGCCCGTCTACGGATTTGTAGGGAAGCTCTTAGGTGCGGCGGCCGGTTTCGGCTGGCTCGATGCACGTCTTTGGCGCGACGGCTGGTTGGAGGTGCTCACCGCCGAGGACCTGGCCGTCTACGCCTTTTTGTGCCTTGTCGCTGACCGCCAGGGGGTGAGCAAAAAGGTCCCTGCCTACCGCTGAATGAGATCCACCACCGCCTCTACGAAAACAATTCCATTGTTTCTTGAGAAAAGACGGGAAAGGAACGGCGGAATCTACCCACATAAAGTGAATGAGCCCCCCAAAGCTCCCCTCAATTGAAGGCCACCAAAAAAGAATGTGCAAAAACTCCGTGCACTACCTGAATCCGTCTGCCCGTGCTACCGTATCCACTCCACCGGCTCAACAGAGGCGCACTGTCATCATGACTGTAACTGTAAGAAGAAACCATCTTCCGGCTGTGAACCGTCTTTCTGTTGTGGGCTTCGTAGCCGTCCTGCTGATTGCGCTCGGCTGGGCACCCGGCGCTGCCGAGGCGGGCGGAATTCGTGTCAAAAAATGGCTCACGCTTCCGGAGCTGGTCAAGGACTCGAAAATCATCGTAGTGGGGCGGGTATTGAAAATAAGTCACAACTACAATGGCCGGCGGTGCTACGGGAAGCGGATCATCTACATGTCAGTCTTCAGGGTGCAGATCAAGGTGGAACGTGTCGTTCGCGGCCCACAGAAGCTCAAGGGTCGCAAGGTCATGCTGATCAAACGAATATGGGGTGTTCCCGGCAGAATGGTGCTGGTGCCCAAGCTCTACGGGTCCAAGCTGGGTGACGTGGGGAAGATCAGGGTTGGATGCCGCTTCATCGCCTTCACGCTGGATGACGGACAACCGACCCTCACCCTGGGAGATGGAAAACCGGCCCTACAGATCCCTCCCCGCCGGTCCACGAAGACAATCTGGATCAGGGCGTTCGCGCTGGAACATCTGCGCCTGCTGAAGAACGTGACCCGCCTCGCCAGAAAGAAGTAACATACGCCCTGGGCCTCCCGTCGTGCATCAATGGAGTTTCCTGAATTCGGTGGACTGGAGTTCCCCTGATTTGATGGCCGCATAAGACAAGGGGATCATGCACCAGGCAGGTCCCGCGCCGGCGAGCTGTGGATCCGTCGATCGGTCGGCACTGGAGCGGGTCCCCAGAACCCTCACACCGCGATGGTCCCGGTCCTTCAGTCGACCCCCAGAACCACCTGACCGGACGAGGTGTGCAACAGCGGTTTGGACGACGATCAGGACGGGCTGATGGATTGCGCGGACCCCGACTGCACCGGGCGGGCCTGCGACGGTGGCTTCTGCGTGGCGGGGTTCTGCCAATAGCTTGGTCCGGAGCTTGGGCCGGAACGACGGGTGGTGGAGTGGAAGGGAGCCGGAGGTGATCCAAAATCTTCGCCACGGTGGCGGGCGCTGTGCTCAGGGCCCAAAGGACCATTTGAGCACCGCACCGGGGACATTCGAGCCCGGAGACACCGCGGGATTAATGGGATCGCATATCGCAGGATTCATGCATCACCTCGACGGACTGGGCTACGCACGCTTTACGATCGATCGCCGAGTAAAAGCCGGTGCTCATTTTGGCATCTGGCTGGAGAGAAAGGGACTGGAGGTGGATCACGTCAGCGAGCACGCTGTGGATTTGTTCGGATCTCATCTACCGCGGTGTCAATGTCCGCACGCCGTGCTGAAAGCGAGACGAGCTGCAACGACAAGCGCCACGTGAAGATCAAGATGAGCGGCTACAAGCGAAACCCCGGGCGCCCAGCGTCAAAGACCGTAAAGTCAAAGGAGAAGAAGGAGAGAAGGGACGTACTTAAGTAATTAAGTTTCGTCTGTATCGTTTTGAAAATACTGGAGGAAAGCTGGTCCAGGCTTGATCAAGTGAGTTCCGGCGGTATCTAAGCTTCGATCGAAAAATGCGCAGTCCACAATGCGAGGTGTGTGTTCTGTGTGAATATTCGGCGGGTTATGAGCGAAACTGAATAACTTAAGTACGTCCCCCTCTCCCCTCTCCCCCTGAAACTGATCCGCATTGCCGATCTGCCCGGCACGTTTAGAACCCCGGGGTTTCCATGGGGCCGTTGGACTGGCCGGTGATGAACTGTTGGACGACCGGGTTGTCCGAGTGCTTGAACTCGTCCTGGGTGCCCACCATGGCGATCTGTCCCTGATAGACCATGGCGATGCGATCGGCGATGGAGAAGATGGACGGCAGATCGTGGGAGACGACGATGGAGGTGACGCCGAGCTCGTCGCTGAGACGCCGGATGAGCTGATCCACGCGGCGGGCGCTGACGGGGTCCAACCCCGTGGTGGGCTCGTCGAACAGGACATACTCAGGGTCCAGGGTGAGGGCGCGGGCGATGGCCACCCGCTTGCGCATGCCGTCGCCGAGCTCGGCGGGGAAGCGATGGGCGAAGTCGGTCATGCCCACCTTGTCCAGCAGCGCCATGGCGTCGGCGCGCGCGGCGGCGTCCCGGAGGCGTTTGTGCTTGCGCAGGGGCAGGATGACGTTCTCCACCACCGACAGGGAGTCAAAGAGGGTGGAGCTCTGGAAGACCATGGCGCAGCGCTTGCGGATGGGGTAGTAGTCCTTCTCCTTGAGGTCCTGCACAGGCTGTCCATCCAGCAGGATCTCTCCGGAGGTGGGCTTAAGCAGGCCGATGATGTGCTTGATGGTAACGGACTTGCCCACCCCGGAGGTGCCGATGATGAACATCACCTCGCCCTTTTCAACCTTGAGGGTTACGCCCCACAAGACCTTCTTGGTGCCGAAGGTCTTGTGTACGTCCTTGAACTCGATGGTCATAGGCTAGCCTTGAGGGTTTATAGGCCCCGGGACTGCAGGAAGAAGTAGGCCAGTGCTGAGAGGATGAAGTCCAGCACGATGACCGCCAGGGAGCTGTTGATCACCGCGCGGGTGGTGGCCGAGCCCACACCCTCGGAGCCGCCGCGGGTGGTGAGGCCGCAGTAGCCCGACACCACGGGGATGGCCGCGCCGAAGCAGATGGCCTTGGCCAGCCCGGTGATCATGTCGCCCGCCGGAGGGCGTGCTGCCACCGATGGCCTGGTTCGCGCGGTGCTCGTTGAAGTAGGTCTGGTACTCGTCGAGGTACCACTGGAGTTCCTCGACACCATTGACCCTGACATGGTTGAGCATCTCTAGCCGTACAGATTTTATGTTTCGCTCCGCGATACCGTTCACAATGGAAGCGCTATCGGGGTGCGCCGTCTTTCTATCTCCAGGACCCGGAGCTGGCGCTCGAACTGTCCCAGGAATGAGGTGCCGTGATCGTGGACCACGACCTCGGGCTTTCGGTCCTCACGATTCATCGCCTGGTTGAAGGTGCGGATGGTCCAGATCGAGTCGGCCTCCCAACCGTCGTGGACCCGCAGCTCGATGAGCTCGCGGGTGTAGAGATCCACCACGAGCAGCACGTTGAGCCAGGTGCCCTTCGCGGTGCGGACGAAGAAGTAGTCGAGCGCCCAGATGGCATCCTTGGCAACCGACCTGAAACGCTCCAGGTTGAACGGGTGGCCGCCTCTCGGGCTGAAGCCGGCCTCTTTGAGCACCTTCTGGATGGTGGGCTCGCTGACCTTGATGCCCATGCGGCGAAGCTCGTCCTTGATGCGGCAAGCGCCCCAGCCGCCATTCTCGGTCTTGAGTTTGATGATGAGGTCCTTGACCGTCTGCGACAGCGGCGGTCTCCCCATGCACTTCGATCTTCGCCATGGCCAGGGGCCGCGCCGGAACTTGGTGGCCCACTTCTCGAGGGTCGTCCGCGAGTCCATCGTTGAATACATCGAGGTCTTCTACAATAGAAAGTGCAAGCACTCGACGCTGGGCTATCTCAGCCCTGCGGTCTTCGAGAACAACTATGAAAGGGAGGCTGCTGGGCTTGCCCTGGCGGCATGAATCAACGTGTCTACTTTTCTGTTGCAAGTCCACTTTCCGCGCAACCAACCGAAGATAAAGAGACAATTCATTCCTCTGCCCGCTATCAGGGCTCCCATTCGTAAGATCCTGGTTGAAGCCCCGAAGCGTTTGAACTTGCAGCGGGGTGCGAGCAAGAACAGTATCCGATAACACGACAAGCCAACTATTGACAATTAGCGTGCGAATTGCCAACCTTCTAATCAGGAGGTCACATGGCGAACCGAAAAATGCACATGATTGTTGGGGCTGCCACTGGTGGTGCCAGTGCTTGCTTTCTCGCTCGTGACCAAGAGCCGGCCCATCAGCTCGTAGAAACTCTTGGGGGTGCGCTCGCGGGTACCTTGAGAGGGAGACTCCCCGACATCATCGAGCCCGCGCTTCATCCAGGACATCGCAGCGTCGCACACGCCATGCTGCCCACTGGCGTGGCGGGAGGTGCGGTGGCCCCGCGCCTACGCGCCGGTCAGCAGCACGTTCGGCGGTGGGCCAATCAATGCCACGCACGTCGCGATGGTGCCGAGAACCTGCTTGCGCAGTTCCTCTGGTGGCTCGCCGAGATGGCATGTCGGCTCGTATCGGGCGCAGTTGGTGGGATCGCAGCGGGTTACGCGTCCCACCTCGTCTTGGATGCGACCACCCCAATGGGATTGCCGCTGCTTGCGTGAGGAAGGAGGTCAAGATGGCCATCGAACAGAAAGAACTCGGACAGCGGCTGAAAGGTGCGCGCGAGGCCTGCGGGATGACCCAGGACGATGTTGCGCGGCAGCTCGACGTCTCCCGCTCCACCGTGGCGCAGATGGAGCTCGGCAACCGCGCGGTTACGGGCATCGAGTTGTCACGCCTCGCCTATCTGTTCGGCAAAGACCTACGGAGCTTTGTCGCAGTCGAGGCTCCCGATCAGGAGGACGCCCTGGTCGCGCTCTTCCGTCTCCATCCGGAGCTATCGAGCCAGGAGGACGTGCTCGAAGCCCTGCGGCAGTGTCTGGCGCTCGGCCGCGAGCTGACCAACCTGGAGCGGATTTTGGGTGTCGACCGAGGCCTCGCCACGGTTGCCGCCTATCCTCTGCCGAGACCGCGGACCAAGTGGGAGGCCATCCAGCAGGGAGAGCGCATCGCGCTCGAAGAGCGCAGGCGTCTCGGGCTTGGCTTCGCCGCACTGCAGGACGTGGCCGAGATGCTCGAAGCGCAAGGCATCCGCACGGCTCAGGTGACCCTGCCCGAGGACATCTCGGGCCTGACCCTCATCGAGCCGGAGATCGGCTTCTTCGTGGTGGCCAACCTGGAGCATCACATTTTGCGCAGGCGCTTCTCCTACGCGCATGAGTACTGCCACGTGCTGGTCGACCGTAACGAACGCGGACTCGTGAGTCGTGGACAAGACCGCGATGAGCTGCTGGAGATTCGTGCCAACGCCTTTGCTGCGAGCTTCCTCATGCCGGCCGACGCCGTGCGTCGGTTCATCAGCGCCCTGGGCAAGGGGCAGCCCAGCCGGATGGAGGCCGAGGTGTTCGACGAGGGGGCGCCGGTCTCTGCGCGGGCGCGATCGGCACCGGGCAGCCAGGACATTCAAATCTATGACGTGGTCCAAATGGCCCACCACTTCGGGATGAGTCGGGCGGCAGCCTGCTACCGTTTCAAGAGCGCTCGCCTGCTCACGAGCGCAGAGCTCGATTCCCTGATCGAGCAGGACCGTGCCGGTCGAGGCCGCGAGATCGAAAAGCTCCTGGGTCTCTCGGAGCCCGACCATCAGGCCCGACGAAACGAGTTCCGCCACCGCTTCCTGGGGCTGGCCCTCGAGGCCTTCCGGCGGGAGGAGATCTCGCGGGCGAAGCTCGTCGAAGTCGCGGCCATGGTCGATGTGGACGCGAGCGATGTGGCTCGAGCCACTGCGGACCTGGGCCTCGATGATGACGGGGGCGCCGAGGTTTGCCTCCCCGGAGCGTAGTCGATGGCTGCCGTGGAACGAACACGCGTCGTCGTGACCGACGCCAATGTGCTCATCAACCTGATCCACGTGGGAAGGCTCGACCTGCTCGGCTCGCTCTCGGGCTACGAATTCGTCGTCCCCCCGGAGGTCGAGGCCGAGGTGAGTATTGCGGAGCAGGCCGAGGCGCTCGCTCGCGGCTTCGAGGCGGGTCACATCGAGCGACTGGCTTTCTCGGGAACTGCCGAGCTCGAGATCTACGCGGAGCTCTCTTCGCTGATCGGCAAGGGTGAGGCAGCTTGCCTGGCCATGGCCGAGATCCAGAGCTGGACCATCGCGTCAGACGAGCGCCGCAGGTTTCTGCGGCTCGCCAATGAGCGGCTCGGCCCGGGGCGTGTCCTGAACACCGCCGGGCTCTTCGTGCTCGCCATTCGCGGTGGCCTCGTGACCATCGAGGAGGCCGATCAGGACAAGCAGGTGCTCGAGGAGCACCGATTCAAGATGCGGTTCTCATCGTTCCGAGACGTACTCGGAACTGAGACCAAGGAGTTGAGATCATGGCAAGAAGAACCAAGTACCACGTGACGAAGCGCTCAGACGGGCAGTGGCAAGCCAAGGCCGAGGGAGTATCGCGTGCTTCTGCGGTCGCGAAGACGAAGGCGGATACGGTCGACCGGGCACGCGACCTGGCGAAGGCACAACCGCTCGGGCAAATCGTCATCCACAAGTCCAACGGCCAGATTCAGACCGAGCACACCTACGGCGACGATCCGCATCCGCCCAAGGGCTGATCTCTGAGAAACACCCCTGGACGGCCCTGTAAACCACCCCGCCGGTCAGACCACACCTGGAGCCCGTTCTCATGTCCCTGAATAATGGCATCGAAGAACATGAGTAAGCGTCTATGGTTGCGTATCCTGAGAGTCGTTGATGTTTTTGCGTTTTTCAAGAGAGCACGTTTGTATGAGAGATCGAATGGCGAGCCAGGGCAGCTCAGCAAACCACTCTGGTTAACGCTGAGCTGCCCTTATTTCTTTCAGCTCGTTTCCCGATCCTGCCCTGCTCTTAACGAGGCGAACAGCCTCCTCATCTCATCAAGGTCACTCGACGTCGCCTTCTCCCTCACCTTGGAGTCGCTCGATCGTCGCCCGTACTTCACGAGCAAAATGAGCATATTCAGATCTACCAGACTACCGACGCTCTCGGCGTTCCACGCGTTAAACTGCTCCATCGTCGATGCTGCGCCTGCGTCGAACAGCAGCTCAACACAGCGCACGTGGAGTGGAGTGACGACCCAGGCCTCCACCGCCGCTGCTATTGGATTGCCGCCGTAATCCTCGCCGTCCAGCGGCAGGCCCGTGGCGATGTGCCGCTCTACCACATCAACCCGCCCGAAGTAACATACGTGGCCCAGGTGACTGGGAGAGATCCAAGTCTGGACAAGCGTGTCGCTATCGCGGTGCGTAAGCTGTGCTGTCTGGTGCCAGATATTGAGCAGATCGATCTGCAAATCACCTTCGACAAGCCGAGACGCCTTCTCGTCAAGAAACGGATCGCTCATCACACCGTGCGCAGTTGCGATCGATGACAGCTTTCGCGCGAATTGTCTCCACTGCCCATCCAATGCGCTCATCCAATTTTTCCCCGGCTCCGACACGAGCGTTGAGGCGCTACAGGTTCGCGCCTGTTCACTTCAAGCCGCCTCGATCTTGACCTTGTAGCTCATAGGAACTCCAAACGAGCATATTGTCAACGCGGTGGGTTTTCAGAGGGGCGGACAGTGAGGATGTGCAGGACCTTGGAGGCCGTCATGGGCAGGATGGAGGGCACGGGCGATGGCCACCCGCTTGCGCATGCCGTCGCCGAACTCGGCGGGGAAGCGATGGGCGAAGTCGGTCATGCCCACCTTGTCCAGCAGCGCC
>JAOZUO010000021.1:0-16515 GCA_029938605.1 Deltaproteobacteria bacterium
GGCTCCTCGGCTGGCTCCCGGTGAGGCTCCTCGGCTGGCTCCCGGTGAGGCTCCTCGGCTGGCTCCCGGTGAGGCTGCACCTCGAGCCGCGCGGTGAACCAGAAGCTGGCCCCCTCGCCCTCGATGCTTTCTACTCCGATCCTTCCGCCCATGAGCTCCACGATCTGTTTGGAGATGGCCAGCCCCAGGCCCGTGCCACCGTGAAGGCGCGACACGGAGGCGTCGGCCTGGGTGAAGGATTCGAATAGCTCCCGCTGCCGCTCCTTGGGGATACCGATACCCGTGTCTTCCACAACGAAGCGCAGGGTGACCCCGTCGGGGTCCGAGTCTTCCAGATCCACACGCACGTGGATCTCTCCATGCGGCGTAAACTTGATGGCGTTGCTGATCAGGTTGTGCAGGATCTGATTCATTCGAAAAGGATCCCCCCGCAGACGCGAGGGCACATTTTCCGCCACGCGCCATTGGAGCTCGAGGCCCCGACGCAGACACTCCGCGGCGCAGAGTCCCAGGCAGCTTTCGAGGGTCTCCACCAAATCAAAGTCCACTCGCTCCAACTCCAGGCGCCCGGCCTCCGCCTTGGAGAAGTCCAGCAGATCGTTCACCGTGGACAGGAGCTGCTGCGCTCCGCGTTCAATGAGATCCACGTACCGCTGCTGTTCAGCGTCCAGGGACGTGAGCTCCAGCAGCTTGCTCATGGCGACGATGGGGTTCAGGGGCGTGCGCAGCTCGTGACTGACATTCGCCAAGAAGATAGACTTGGCCTCCGAGGCCGCCTCCGCCGCGGCGCTGGTCTGCCGCAAGGCCTCCTCGCTGAGCCGGTGCTGGGTCACGTCCTGTACCAGGTGAACCACCTGCACGACCTCCCCCGCGTCGTTGTACACCGGGGAGACACATATCTCGGTGAACACCTCGCTCCCGTCAGGAGCGCGCGTCACATGCTCCACCCGATTCGGCTCCCCCGTGACCAGGGTGACATGCAACGGACAGGTCCCTCCCGGCCCATGGCAGGGCTCATAGCACTCCTGGGCGACCTCATGACACAGCCGCCCCACGACATCCTTCCGCTCCCTGCCAATGCGGGCCAAGAAGGTTCTGTTCACATCCACGATCCGGTGGGTCCGGATGTCGATCAACGACACCGCGGAGTACATGGAGTCCAGCATCCTCCGCCCCAACTCCTGGGAAGTTTCCGTGGAAGGTTCCGTGGAGAGCTCCGGGGAGAGCTCCGGGGAGAGCTCCGTGGTATCGGGCACGGAATCACTGTGATGCTCGGCGTCTTCGGGTCGTTCGTCAGGCATTCACTTATTTATTCAGTATGTTATTAGGAGGTTCAAGTAGTTTCTAAGTTTTTATGCTGATTCTGGCAATTTTTAACAGTTTCCGGCAATGTTGCCAGTATAGTCCACTGTGCTGACATTCTTACTCCGGAGAATGACATGCCAAACTACGAACCCCTGGCGATGAATCCCTGGCGATGAATCTCTGGCGATGAATCTCTGGCGAGGAGGAGCGCGGATCAGAGGGCCGCTTCAGAGGGCCGCTTCGAGGATATCCACCTTCGTCCCGATCTCGGCCAGCACGTCTTTCTTGCCGAGATCGGCCAGGGTGTAGTCGGTGAGGACCGTCTTCATGCTGGCGCTGAGCAGACGATAGATCATGCGGGCCGGGCACTCACCCGAGCGCTCGCAGGTCTGCGGCGACTGCACGCACTCCACCAGGTTGACCGGGCCGATGGTGGCCTCCACGATATCCAGCAGATGAATATCCACCGGATCCTTGGAGAGCTGATAGCCTCCGTGACGGCCCTTGGTGCCGATGAGGAGGCCGGCACTCTTGAGGGGCATAACGATCTGGTCGAGGTATCGCCGGGAGATCCCGGTCCGCCCGGCGACGTCGTTGAGCTGAATTGGGCGATCCTCATGCTTTCGCTCGGCGATGTCGAGGAGCACGCGGATGGCATATCTGGCGCGGGTGGAGAGTTTCATTCAGCAGCGGGGCGAATCGCTTGCGTTCCCGTGACATACGGCAATGCTCAAATTC
The DNA here is from genome assembly GCA_029938605.1 of Deltaproteobacteria bacterium. Classification (GTDB taxonomy): domain Bacteria; phylum Myxococcota_A; class Polyangia; order HGW-17; family JAJRWW01; genus JAJRWW01. The sequence goes on from JAOZUO010000021.1 coordinate 2,044, forward strand.
CGATCGATTCGCATTTCCTTTCGCGAAATTAGTCTAGTGTCGGGAGCCCGCCACGACAAGCTTTTTCTTACTCTTGTTATGGGGTAACAGTGTAATATCCTTTTCCATAGAGGAGAGCTTCCATGGTGGCAGTTTCATTGTTTGTCGGGATGGTCCTGGCGGCGCCGGGGAAACCCTCGATGCAGTCCCCTGCCCCCACCCCTAGCCCCGCCCAGACCCCTGGCCCGGCGCGGCCCGTGCCCATGCCCGTACGGCCCGTGCCGGCGGGTAAGTCCGGCTGTACCGGGGCCCGTTGCCACAAGGGCATCGAGTCCATCCGGGAGCCGTCCACGCCCATGTTCAAGGCCCTGATCAAGGCCGGACGCAAGCACGGCGATCCCGACGGTTGCGTGATCTGCCATGGTGGCGATCCCCGCGCCCCGAACAAAGCGGCGGGCCACCGGGGTACCGCTCCAGGTCTCGGGGCGGCCGGCGGACCCAAGGCTTTTTACCGGGATCCGGGCAGCCCGTGGATCAACGCCACCACCTGCGGCCAGTGCCACCCGAAGCACACGTCCACCCAGTGGAACAGCTTGATGATGACCGAGGCGGGCAAGATCCAGGGTACGGCCTGGGCCTTCGGCTCGCTCACGGGCTACAAGCACCTATGGGCCAACTACGACGCCAAGAACCCCCGCGACCCGGATCAACGCCTGGGCACGTTGGCCTACAGGCGATACATGGCCGCCCTGCGCAAGATGGAGCCCAACATCTACGTGGACCGGCACCACGGTCTGCCGGACTTCCCCGCTGACGTGTCGCGCATCAACAAGGAGCCGCACCTGGCGGCCTTTACGTATCTGCGCACCGAGTGCCAGCGCTGCCACCTCGGGGTACGGGGCCGCCAGACCCGCGGGGACTACCGGGGCATGGGCTGCTCCGCCTGCCACATCCCCTACGGCAACGAAGGCCTCTACGAAGGGGCCGACAAGACCCTACCGCGCAACCAGCGTGGGCGCATGCTGGTGCACACCATCCAGTCGAGCCGCAACTCCCGGGTGACCATCAACGGCAAGCGCTACACCGGGATCCCGGTGGAGACCTGCACCACCTGCCACGATCGTGGCAAGCGCATCGGCGTCTCCTTCCAGGGGCTCATGGAGAGCGCCTTCACGTCCCCCTGGACCGCGGACGGCAAGGGGCAACTCAAGCTACACACCAAGCGGTATCTGGCCATGCACGAGGACATCCACTCTACCCGCGGCATGCTCTGCATGGACTGTCACACCTCCAAGGACGTGCACGGCGACGGGTTCCTGTCGGGCACCACCCTGGGCCAGGTGGAGATCGAGTGCTCCGACTGCCACGGCACCCCCACGAAAAATCCGTGGGACCTGCCGTTGGGCACGGGCGAGGAGTTCGCCGGCGCGAACCGACACAAGGACGCCCGGGGAGTTACCACCTCGCTCACCGGGCGTATCAAGCAGGGGACCACCTATCCCCCCGAGGACGGCTACCTGCTCACTGCCCGGGGCAACCCCTATGGCAACGTGGTGCGCCGGGGCAACAGCGTGGTGGTACACACCGCGGCGGGGAAGACGCTGGTCATCCAGACCCTCAAGACGCTCACCCAGGCGCGCAAGCTCAACCTGGCCGGGCGGGTGGCCATGTCCCAGGTGGCCAGCCACATGTCGAAGGTGGAGTGCTACACCTGCCACGGGACGTGGACACCGCAGTGCTACGGCTGTCACGTGAAGATCGACTACTCGAAGCAGCAGCGGACCTTCGACTGGGTCGCCGCTGGACGGCGCCACAGCCAGGACGAGTTCCGCGGGGATCGCTCAGAGAAGGGCTACCCCACCATGGTGGCCGGGCGCGTCACCGAGCAACGCTCCTACATGCGCTGGGCCAACCCCATGCTGGTCATCAACGGCGAGGGGCGGGTCTCACCGGCCGCACCGGGCTGCCAGGTGAGCGCGACGGTCATCGGGCCCGACGGCAAGATGATCCTCCAGAACCACATCTTCCGCACCACGCCGGGCACCGAGGGATCGGGCAAGGAGGGACAACTGTCCATCGACATGAGCCCCACCCAGCCGCACACCACCGGAAAGGCGCGCACCTGCGAGTCCTGCCACACGAGTCCCAAGGCCCTGGGATACGGCATCTCCGGTGGCCGCAACAACCGCGCGTGGAACAAGCGCCAGGTGGTGGATCTGATGACCGCGGATCGCCGGATCCTGCCCAAGTCCGCCCGGACGCAGATCGAGCCCATCGCGGGGCTCGCCAACGACTGGGCGCGCATCGTCACCGAGAAGGGCAAGCAGTTGCAGACCGTGGGCCATCACTGGAAGCTCTCCCGCCCCCTGAACAACACCGAGCGGGCTCACATGAGTCGCACGGGGGTCTGCCTGTCCTGCCACCGGGAGCTCCCCACGGCGTCCCTGGCAGTGAGCCTGCTGCACCACGTGGCCAAGGCCACGGGCAAGCTGCCCAAAACCTCAAAACAGCACGACCTGCTGGTGAACAAAATCATGGTCACCTCGGCCTGGAGCCAGGTGGTCGGCGTCCTCTTCGGCGCGCTGATCTTCCTCGGCGTGGCCGGGTTCACCACCTGGAAGCTACTACAACGCCGCCGACGCCGACAGCGCGCCCCAGAGGGGACCAAGACCCGCGCAAAAAACAACGCCGTCAAATCCGAGCCACCGCCAGACAGCCCGCCAGAAGATGCGCCACCAGCCACTCCACCTGCAGAAAAAACACCGTCCGAGAAGTAGAAGCCTGCATTATTCCTGAGAGTGCCAGGTGTCCGAGCCGGAGCGTTACAGCTCGTCGGCGAAGGTCACGCCGTCCATGTCGCGGGCGAGGAAAGGCAGGTTGAGCCGGGGCCGCCGGACGGGGGCCACGCGGTAGACACCGCCGCGCTCGGGGAAACGCGTGGGGTAGTAGTTCATCTCGGCGATGAGGTAGGCGGCCCTACAGCGCAAAGGTGAGATGGCCGATAGGCGGTGTCGCACCTCGGCGGTGCGGCAGGCCGCGATGATGGCGTCCACCCGTGACTCGTCGTAGTCCGCCGCCACGGGGTGCTCTTCGGGCGGAGAATCGGGCACCGGTGTGGGCCAGCCTTCGCGCCATAGGGAGACGTCGTCACCACGGGCGAAGGGATCCACCGCCCGACCATCGAACCAGACGTTGAAGTGAATGTGGGGCACGCCCCAGGGGAAGGTCGTGAATCCATCGAGGCCGCTGTAGCCGGTGATGGCGTAGGGCTGGCCCGTCACGAGCACGTCGCCCTCGGACACCAGAGCGCGCGCCAGATGCGCCGAGCTGGTGATCAGGCCGTCCCCGTGGTCGATGACCACCTTGAGCCCGCCGCGGTTGAACTCCGCGAAGACCCGGGCCACCACCCCCGCCGCCGGCGCCACCGCCAGGGTGCCTCGCGGGACTGACAGGTCGGTGCCGTTGTGGCTGTCGTAGGTGAGCTCCCGGCCCCGAAAGTCCTCCATCTGGGTGCGACGCACGGACCAGCCCTGGTCGATGGGGGTCTGGCGGTGGTTGAAAAGACACGTCAGCAGCACCGTCCGCTCACGATAGAAACGTCCCCACCAAAGGGGGATGGCCATGCGCGGACGCAGGTTGGCCAGGCTCGTCACGTCGAAGCGACTGGGCGGTACGTCTTCGGCGCCACGGAGCACCACCAGGGTTTGCCGAAGCCGCTCGCCGATGGGCATAAGCCCCATGGCCTCGATGAGTGAAGGGTACGACGTGTCCATGTTCAAACCCTCGCCAACTACGCCGACGTTGTCAATCAGAGCCGGTGCCGTACCAAGACGGCGTCAAATTCGAGCCACCGCCAGACAGACCGCGTGGAAGCTCGCCACCAGCACAAAAAACACCGCGCGGGAAGTAGCCGGGGACAGGGAGCCGAAGCGGTAGCCCATGGCGTCGTGCTTGCAAACGCCGACGCAGTCGCCGCACAGGGTGCAGGAAGCGCCCGGGCGATGGCGGGCGATGTCCTCGGACGAGAGTGCGTCGTAGCGGCAGGCCCGGCTGCAGAGGCCACAGGCCGTGCAGTTGTCGTTCAGGCGGATCCGGTGGGGTGAGAGCTTTCCGAGCCCCGTGGCCAGCAAACCGATGGGGCAGTACCAGGTGCAGTGAGCCATGGTGCCCGTGCGCCGAGACCACAGCACCATGATCACCACGCCTACGATGCCGAAACCGCCCCCGAGGACCGCCGCGAGCCAGGTGGGCGCGCCCAGCAGCCGCAGGGCCAGGGCGAGGGCGACGACGGCCACGAGGGTGATCCACCGCAGCCGGCGGTGCCAGGGACCGGAGGTGTTGGTGGGATGGCGGGCCCCCGAGAGTTGGTTGTCCCAGGCGCCGATGTAGCAGAAGTAGCTGCACCAGGCGGGCCCCATTAGCAGCACCGTCACGCCGAAGAGGATCGGCATGAACAGGCCGCCGCCGCGGTACAGGGGGCCGCCCACGATCATGGCGGGTACGGGCAGATGAAGGTCGCCGCTCATGAGCATCTGCTCTATGCCCGACAGGCCGAGCAGAAGCTGCGCGAAGAAAAACATGGAGAAGACCAGCCAGATGCGGCTCCGGATCTTCGCCTGGCGCGCCGGATCCAACAGCAACTCGTTGATCCAGGCGGCGTACACCGACAGCCCCAGGATCGTGGGCCAACCGCCGCCCACCCAGAAACGCTCCGCCAGGATCATGGGACGCGCCACCTTCACCTGGACAAAGACCAGCACCACGGCGGTGAGCAAAAATGCGACCACTGACGCGGTGGTGGACTGCCCGCCGCGGCGGTACCGCTCGCGCAGGGACCGGCTCTCCAGAGACAGGGCCGCAGCCGCCGTACCCAGGGCCACCACCACCAGGATGGCCGCTAGTCGGCCCCAGCCCATGCCCATCTCCTGGCGCACAGACGCCAGGCGCGCCAACGAGACGAGCCAGAAGACCGCGGATCCCACCAGCAGCGCCTGGACCGCCCGCGCCGCCCAGCGACGACGGATGAGCAGGATGAGCGGTGCGCAGGCCGCCGCCACCAGCCCCCCATCGATGCCCATGCGTAGAAAGTGAGCGCCGAGCAATCCGAAAGCAAGGAGCACCGGCAGTAGTCTCAGGAGGCTCAAAGATGGCAGCTCCGGCGCCGAAGGGCGCCTGTGGTTCGGGTCCTTATGCCGCCTGATACTCACCGCGGATGGACACCCGGGTCAAGGAAGGCTGGAGATCCTTTCCGCTGGCCTCGATGGCCGATTCCACCAGGCGCACCAGACCGTTGCAGCAGGGGACCTCCATGAAGGCCACCTCTACGCTCACGATCTCGTTGAACTGGAAGATGGCCGTGAGCTTGTCGAGGTAGGCCGAGGTGTCATCCAGCTTGGGGCATCCAATCAGCAGGGTCCGCCCGGCCAGCATCCCCTGATGGAAATCCGGGAGGGAGAAGGCCACGCAATCGGCGGCGATGAGCAGCTTGGCCTGGTGGAAAAACGGCGCCTGCACCGGCGCCAGGTGGAGCTGCACCGGCCAGTTGGTCAAGGCCGAGAGCGTAGCGCCCGCCACCGGCGCACCAGGGGAGGAGCCGGGACCGGCCGTGGGCGCCATTTGGCCCAGGGGCTTGATCTGCTGCATGGCCGACCCGGGGCAGCCGCCGGCGTGGGCGGGAGCGGGAGCGGCAGCCAGTCCGGGGCCGGGGCCGGGGGCTGAACCGGGGCCGGTGGGCGCCATGCCCAGGGACGTCTTCTTCAGATTGCGCAGATCCTCCAAATGGGTCGCCACGGCCATTTCGTCAAAGGCCGCCACATCGCGCTCCTCTATGGTGATGGCACCCTGGGGGCATTCGCCCAGACAGTCGCCCAAGCCGTCGCAGTAGCTATCACTCACCAGCTTGGCCACACCGTCGACGAGCTGGATGGCGCCCTCGTGGCAGGCGTCCACGCAAAGAGCACAGCCGTCGCACTTCTCTTCGTCGATGATGATGATCTTCCGTACGGGCATGTCCACTCTCCTGAGCTCTTTGGCTCTTGGCTTGTTAGCTCTTGGCTCGTTGCTAATCTATCGACTGTAAAGTACAGTCGACCAGTAGTATTAGCAAAGCGCGTGCCAGAAAAAAAGCGCCGGTTTCTTGGGGGTTATGGCGCCTGACATTGGATGCACAACCATATTTGGGTAGCAAATGCACCGAAATATGGGTATATACCCAAATATGGTTATTCACTGCACAGGTCTTCGAGACCGCGAAAGCCTCATTGAAGAGGCCGTGGAGAAGCTGCTCACCACCCTCGATCTCCCCGAGATCCTCGAGCGCACGGCGCGGTTGCTACGCAAGCACTTCGGGGGTACCCGCGTGGGAATCAACCGCTGGCGCGCCGAGGACCCCGACGTGGCCGAGGTGCTGCTGGTGGACGACAGCCGCCAACCTACGCCTTCGCCGGGGACCGTGTTCTCCCTCGAAGGCACCGCCACGGGCGCCGCCATCCGCACCCGGGCTCCGGTGACCCTCGACCACATGGGCCTCACCGACCTCGGAGGCGGTCTCGGAGCCGGTCGCTATCGCGAGGAGGAGGACCTCGCCCGCTTAGGCTATGGCGCCCTGGCCTGCTTCCCGCTCATCGCCGAGGGCCAGGTACTGGGCACCTTCGAGATCGCCCACCTCCCCAAGGAGGAGATGCTCTGCCGCTGCTTTCAGCCCGCGGACCGCATCTCCAAGCTCATCGCCATCGCCCTGCACAACAGCCTCATGGTCAGCGAAATCCGCCGCCTCAATCAGCTCCTGGATCGAGAAAACACGCGCCTCAAACACCAGATCCGGGAGACCAGTGGCCAACTGAAGTACGTGGCCGACGGACCCGCCATGCGGGCGGTCCTGGAGAAAGTTCACATGGTGGCACCCTCGGAGACCACCGTGCTGATCCGCGGTGAGACCGGCACGGGCAAGGAGGGCATCGCCCGCCTGGTACACCAGCACAGCGACCGCGCCTCCGGCCCCTTCGTGGCCGTGAACCTGGCAGCCATCCCCGAGTCGCTCATCGAGAGCGAGCTGTTTGGCCACGAGAAGGGCGCCTTCACCGGCGCCACCAAGCGCAAGATCGGCCGATTCGAGCAGGCCTCGGGAGGTACCCTCTTTCTCGATGAGGTGGGAGACGCGCCCGCGTCCGTGCAGATCAAGCTTCTGCGCGCGCTCCAGGAGCGAGAGATCCAGCGGGTGGGCGGGGAGCGGGCGGTCCCCGTGGACATCCGTCTCGTGGCCGCCACCAACCGCCAGCTCGAGCAGATGGCCGACGACGGCGCCTTCCGGGCGGACCTGTACTACCGTCTCAACATCTTCCCGGTGGTGCTGCCGCCCCTGCGGGACCGACCCCAGGACCTGCGTCCCCTGACCGAGCACCTCCTCGAACGCCACGCCTTACGCATGCACCGGCAGCCCCCCACCATAGGCGAAGACACCTGGCGCGCCCTGGAGGCCTACCACTGGCCCGGCAACGTTCGGGAGCTGGAGAACACCCTGGAGCGGGCGCTCATCCTCAGCCCGGGCTCCGAGCTGGTGGTGATGGATCTCGGATTAGAGCGTAAGACCCCGACGCCGACGCCCACGATAGCCCCGAGAATCCAGCCCTTCGACAACGCAGTACAGTCGCTGCTACGTCGCGCCCTGGACGAGACCGGCGGGCGCGTCTACGGCCCAGAAGGCGCCGCCGCCCTGCTCGGGCTCAAGCCAACAACCCTACAAGGCAAGCTCCGCAAACACGGACTTCGATGACCACCCCCTCGACCCCGGCCCTCCCCCTCCGCCCCTCCTTGACGCTGGCCACTCACCTTGATATTTGATGCAATGACAAAATCTCAACGTCGATCACGCTACCATAACCAGGAGCGATTCATGATGAGTGTCGGGAGTCGGATCGGTTTCAGTTTTCGCCATCTCGTGTGCACGCTGGCAGTGAGTGGGCTTGTTGCGGGCGCGCTGCTTGTGTTCGTGGCCTGCGACGACGACAAGGAAAACAAACCTCCGAGCTTCCCCATGGGTACGGTGGTCAACTGGGTGGACAACGGTCTGCTCGCTGAGGTGGAGGCTCCCCAAGGGACGCTGAAGGTCCTACGGGTACAAGGGTCCTACTATGAGATGGGCTACCAGTACGGCTATCTGCTGGCCGAAGACGTCACCCGCATGTGGGAGGACGTGATGATGCCCTACTTCGGCGAGGAGTTCGAGCTGGACCCCGAGACCGCGACCACCATCTTCACCGGTTTCCTGGACCTGGGGTGGCCTCACATGGAGACCAACATGCCCCCCAAGTTCCTGGACGAGCTCGAAGGTGTTCTCGATGGCGCCGCGGCGGCGAATCACCCAGACCCCCAGCGGGTCCAGGACATCGTCCGCTGGATTCTCGAGCTCGGTGAGGTGGCGGGCGCCATCGGTGATGACCTGGGCGCCATGTACGATTTCTTCAGCACGGGCTACACGAACCCGTTGCTCGAATATTACGGCCAGGCCGAGGCGCAACTCGGTCCACAAGAGATGGAACGCCGCACGGCCATGGAGGGACGGTTCGTCCCGGCCATTTTCATGGACGAGTTCGCACAGGCGATCCCTCCCTTCGCGTGCGCGTTCTTCGCCGCCTGGGGCGACCGCACCGACGGCGGCATGATCGCCACCCGCACCATGGACTGGTCCGCCGACATCGGGTTGAAGAATGCCAGCCTGGTCACGATTGTCGTCCCCGACGATGGAGCGGCGTACATGACGGTCGGGTACGTGGGGTTCATCGGCGCGCTGGCCGGCATGAGTGAGAGCGGGCTCGCCATCAGCATGGTGGAAGCCTCAAGCTCCATGATGCGTCTCCACGCCTCGCCGGAGCTGCTCCGAGTTCGAGAAATCATGGCGTACGCCGATGGCTTGGACGACGCGCTGCCGTACTTCACCGACGGCATCGACGACGGCATCAAACGACCTACGACCATCGGCGCCAACGCGATGCTCGCCTTCGGCGATCCCGCCGGGGCGGGCGCGGGGAGTGAGGCGGTGACCATTGAGCTGTCCGGGGTTCACGCGGGACTGTTCCGGAACGGCCCCGCCCCGAGCTGTGATCCCCAGGCGACCCTCTACGAGTTCACCTTCGACGGGAGCGTCGCCAACGTCTGGAACGCCGTGGACGATCCGGATATGGTCAACCTCGAGAGCGCCGCCTACGAGGTGGACGCCACGGGGATCGTGCGGACCTTCGAGGTGGACGGAAACGGCGACTTCGTCTACGACGCCACGGGACTCCTGGTGCCCGACGCGAGCGGAGAACCCTACCCCAACGGTGTTCCCCTGCCCTGCGCGATCTACCGCGCCGATACGGCCTTGGCCAAGCATGTGCGACGTTGGCAGTTCGCCTCCAACGGACCGCAGCGCGACCGCGACAATCAGTACGCCCACCTAGCCGGAGCGTACAGAAACCGCTACCGACCACACTACGACCTGCTGACGGCGTACTACGAAGGGACGTCCTTCGAGTGGCAGTCAGAGACGGTAGTTCCTGACAACGGCGGCAGTAAAACGCTCATTGGAGTCCCCGAAGCGATGACCATCAACCAGGTCGTGGGCGACGACGACTCCAACATCTTCTCCGTGGTCTACGACCTCACCAACCTCGTCATGTACGTGGCCTATGAGAGCGGCACCGGAGACACCTGGGTGAAAGCGTCGGACAACGAGTACATCGAGTTCCGATTCGCCGACCTGATACCTCAACGCTAAGGCGATTGGTGACTGGCTAAGGACCTCCTCGCTTCGTTGATGCCCTCTGCCCAGCCGATCTGTTGGGCCAGCTCGAGGGCCTGCCCGGCGAGCACGGGTTGACCGTCGGGGTGGCGGGAGGCGCGAAGCAGGAGGCACTCGGCCACGCTCCGTCGGTCACCCAACCGCTTGAAGGCGGCCATGGCCGCGGCGCAGTGGTCGTCGAAAGGGTCGGAGTCGGAGTCGGAGTCGGAGTCGGGCGTGGCATCGTCGCCGAAGCGGGCCAGCAGCAGGTTGCATTGGGCCTGACCCAAAAGGCTCCGCTCCCGCTGGGCGTGGTCCAGGGCCAACGACGCCAACTCCGTCGACCGGGATCCATCTCCCAGCGCGTCGTGCACCTCGGCGGCGTGGGACAGGAGCTTCCAGAATCCAGGGGGAGGGACGGAGGTGTGCTCGCCGTCGCCACCGGTCACCAGGAAGATGCCCTCGTCAATCTCCTCGGCCGCCAGGTCGATGTGGCCGAGCTTGTGCAGCAGATCGCTCAGGCCCACGTACAACTCCGACACCAGCTCGGGGCTGTCGGCGGCGTGGGCCTGGGTCAAGGCCTGGCGCATGGCCCCGAGCCCCTCGTCCCAGAGGCCGCGTTCCAGGAGCAGCTTGGCCATTCCGCCCTGGAGTCGGGCTCGCAGAACGGGATAGCGGGCGCAGGAGGTCAAGGCCTCTTTGTAGGTGATCTCGGCAGCCAGGAAGTGGCCCGAACGGCGTAGGGAGTCGCCCAGCTTCAAGGAGATGAGAGGCAGTCGCTCGTCCTCCTCTCCCATGAACAACTCCCACCGGGCGATGTCCAGGGCGCGCCGGTAGTGCGCCGCCGCGCCATCGTCGTCGAGCCAGAAGCTGGTGAGGTCTCCGGCCTCGGTGACCAACTCCAGCCCCTCCTCTCCGAGCTGCGCCCCCACGGCGTGATGTCCACGCTCGAGGATCCCGGCGCCGTGGGCGCGGAGCCGCTCGTGTAGCTCGCGATGGATGACCTGCTTGGTGCGGTGCTCGGTCAGCTCGCGCACTATGGACGCCTGGGTCGGACTGCGCATCTCCAGCCGGCCACCGTCTTTGCTCACATAATCCGCCGCCATGAGCTCCCCGATGGCTTGGGCAAACTCCACCGCGTCGGGAAACAGCTTCATGAGCAGGCGGGTCTCGGCAGCATCGCCCGAGATACACAGGGTCTGCAACAGCCGTAGGCCAGGCTCCGACAGGAGATTGAGGCGCGCCCGTACGATGCCTGGGAGATCGTCATCAAGGAGGCCTCCGCCCTCGGCGAGCAACAGTAGTGCCTGTTGGGCGTGGAGCGGATTGCCGCCTGAACGCGACTCCAGGGCCCGGGCCAAGCTGGCGGGATCCCGGTGATCCGGTGCCGCCCAAAGGACCATCTGTTCGAGGGACTCAATGCCGAGGGGGCCCAGGTAGATGCTCGCGTGGGCGCCGTCCCCCGGCAGCACCGGCCGGCAGGTGGTGATCACGACCTTCACCGCCCCGGGGACCACACCCTCGGCCAGGAACTGTACGAGGCGCAGGGATGCCCCATCGAACTGATCCACGTCGTCGAAGATCAGGCAGTACCCTTGTCGCGCTGTCTCGGAAAAGAGCAGCGCGCGCTGGGCGGCCACTCGGATCTCACGCAGTCGAACTTTGGACGAGGCCACCTCGACCGTGCGAGCCATGCCGAACAGGTCCATCAGCCCCGGTACGTCCTCGGTCGCCAGCCCCGCCCCAATGACGTGCTGCCGTAAGACATCGATATTGGGACTCTCGCTCGGGAGATCCAGCACCTGAGCCACCGCCTGCCGGATGGGGTACCAAGGGGACCGCACCAGGCTCGGATCCGCCTCCACCCGAACGGACCGGCCCACCACCCTGCACACGATTTGTCCCAGCAGAGCCGACTTTCCGCTGCCCGGCTCCCCCACCACCTCCAGTACCGTGTCGCTCGCCCCCAGGAACCGGTCTACCTCCCGGAGGGACTCGTCCCGACCAAGGAAGGGATTGGCGTGGTTCGGTCCGGTGGTCTTGGAGGACTCCTCCACCGCCGACCCCGGCATCTGCACGGTAACCGCCGTGGAGGCGCCTGGGGCCCGAGCGACCTTGTGCTCCGCGTTGATCACCGGCAGGAGCGGCTCCTCAGACGGGGGCCCGGCAAAAACCTCCAGCGAGCTGTGATCGACGCCCGTGTGCGCCGTGCTCGAGCCCGAATAGGCCGGACGAAAACCGCAGCGGGTACAGTACGGCGACCAGGTGGACTCCGGACCATCCCGGCAGGCGTGGCAGGCAATATCCGCCTGTCGCATACCCTCCACGCTGCCGAAGAGGGCCTCTCGAAACTCGGACGCGCTGGCATACCGTACGGCCGAGTCCTTGGACAAGACGCGATCGACGACCTGCTCGAGCGCCACGGGGTAGTCCATCTGCGGGGCAGCAGTACGAATGGGCTCGAGCGACGCTTGTAGCTGCTGGGCGAGCACCTCGATCATGTCGTTCGTCGACCACGCCGAGCGGTTGGTCAGCATCTCGTAGAGGATCAGACCGCAGGAGTACAGGTCGCTGCGGGGCGTGGCCTTCTCGCCCCGGATCTGCTCGGGCGCCATGTAGGCGGGCGTGCCGCAGATCTCGCCACGCCGGCCATGCGGATCCGTACTCTCACTGACGTCGACCATCTGGGCGATGCCGAAGTCGAGCACCTTCACGAAGTCCTCGCCCGAGCGCAGGGGCGTAATCATGAGGTTGTCGGGCTTGATGTCCCGGTGCACCAGTCCCACCGAGTGCGCCTCCTCCACCGCCGCCAGGAGCTGGTGAAAAATATTGAGGACATGCCCAAGAGGCAAAGGCTCATCGGTGTTCAGCAGGTCGCTGAGAAGCTTCCCGCGAATGAACTCGCTCACGATGTAGTGCATGCCGCCCGGGGTAATGCCGAAGTCAGTAACGGCGATGATGTGGGGGTGGCTGAGCCGGCTGGCCAACCGGGCCTCCCGCTCGAAGCGGCTCTGACGATCGGGATCCTCGCCCGATGGCTTCATGAGCTTCACCGCCACGTCGGTCTTGAGGGTTCGGTGAATGGCGCGATACACCCAACCCATGGCGCCCTCCCCCACGGCCTCGACGAGCTGATACTTGCCCGCGATCTCCAACCCCGCGAGGTCCTCCCCTCCCCGCAACGGCACGGACTCCAGGTCCTCACCACAGCGCACACAGCCCGGCGCATCACCCGGACTGTCCGTATGGCAGGACTCACACACTTTGATACTAAAAAGGCTCAATACAACTCTAGGGGTCCTATAATCATTCACCCAAGCAACAGTATAAACAACAACCACCATTCCGGTAGTCTTAATATGCAAAAAGAAGGGGAAAAAAGAGGGAAAAAAGATGGGGACGTAGTTAACTTGTTAACTTTTGAGTCCATGTACACGCTCTGTTTTCAGAGCAATTTCACCCTGTTACGCTGCCAACAAGGAGTTCCAACCCCCTCAGGCACATGGAGCATGTTGTAATGATTGCTCTTTTGTCAGCTACGGCAGTTCCAAAAAGTTAACAAGTTAACTACGTCCCCGGTTTTTCCGTCCCCCCCAAGCTCAACGCGGCCAACCCGGACGCTGCTCTGCATCCAGCCGGCGTGTCTTTGAGTGGTGACGAGGTGCAGGTGACGGGGTGCGCAGCCAACCTTGTTGACAACCTTGGTGGGGGTATTACCCTACTGAAACGATGGCGTTTTCGTAGTTAGCAAATCCAGCGTACCGGGAGCCCCCCTACCATGAGCAACATCGCACCGAATATCACCAGCCTCATCGGCAACACTCCGCTGCTTCAGCTCGGCGGTATTGCGAGGGACGTGGACGCCGAAATCCTGTTGAAGCTGGAGTCATTCAACCCCTGTTCGAGTGTGAAGGACCGCATAGGGCTCGCCATGATCGAGGCCGCCGAGGAGACGGGTACGCTCACCAGGGAGTCGGTCATCATCGAGCCCACCAGCGGAAACACGGGCATCGCCCTGGCCTTCATCTGCGCCTCCAAGGGCTACCGGTTGATCTTGACGATGCCCGACACCATGAGCGTAGAGCGCCGCCGGCTGCTCACCATCTTCGGCGCCGAGCTGGTGCTCACCGAAGGCGCCAAGGGCATGAAGGGCGCCATCGCCAAGGCCCAGGAACTCGCCGAACAGCACGAGGGCGCGATCATCCTGCAGCAGTTCGCCAACCCGGCCAACCCGGCGGTGCATCGCCGCACCACGGCCGAGGAGATTTGGGAGGCCACCGACGGCAAGATCGACATCCTCGTGGCCGGCGTGGGAACCGGGGGGACCATCACCGGCGTGTCCCAGGTGCTCAAGGAGCGCAACCCGGACTTCAAGGCCATCGCCGTGGAGCCCGTGGGCTCTCCGGTCCTGTCGGGCGGGAGCCCCGGGCCACACAAAATCCAAGGCATCGGCGCCGGCTTCGTGCCGGACGTGTACGAGGCCGGGATCGTCGATGAGGTCGTGCTGATCACCCACGAGGAGGCCGGCGCCATGTCCCGGCGCCTGGCCAAGGAGGAAGGCGTGCTGGTGGGCATCTCCGCCGGCGGCAATGTACACGCCGCCCTGGAGGTGGCCAAGCGTCCCGAGAACGCGGGCAAGCGCATCGTCACCATCGCCTGCGACACGGGTGAACGCTACCTGTCCACGTGGCTCTTCGAGGAGCCATGATGCCTGATGGAACAGACGATAGGCCGGT
>JAOZUO010000021.1:16615-66742 GCA_029938605.1 Deltaproteobacteria bacterium
CCCGGAGTCGTCGGTCCCGGAGTCGTCGGTCCCGGAGTCGTCGGTCCCGGAGTCGTCGGTCCCGGAGTCGCCGGTCCCGGAGTCATCCCCGTTGCTTCCCGTGACCGTGACCCAGTCCCTGGGCGCGGCCCCCGTCAATGGTGGCCTGGACAAGCTCGTGGAGGCGCTCAGCGTCCCGTGTACGCCCTCCATGGCGGACGTGCTCAAGGGTCCCCGGCGGGAGCCCCTGCCCTCCCGGGACACGATCTTCGAAATCGTGACCGAGCTGCGGTCGGTGATGTTCCCGGGCTACTGGGGCACGGCGGAGCTGTCGGCGGACTCCATGGGCTTTCATATTGGCTCCACCCTGGACCGCGTCCAACGGCTTTTGCAGGAGCAGGTCCGCCGCGGCTTCTGCTTCATCTGCGCCCAGGACAACTCAGGCACCTGCGAGGACTGCGCCGCGCGCGCTCTGAGCCACACCAGGGATTTCCTCGAGCGGCTCCCGGCAGTCAAGCGCATGCTCACCCTGGACGCCGCCGCCACCTACGCCGGCGACCCCGCCGCCAACAGCGCCGACGAGGCGGTGTTTTGCTACCCGGGCTTGCTGGCCATCACCAACTACCGCCTGGCCCACGAGCTGTGGACTCTGGGGGTGCCGCTCATCCCGCGCATGATCACCGAGCAGGCCCACTCCATCACGGGCATCGACATCCACCCCGGCGCCACCATCGGAGAGCGGTTCTTCATCGACCACGGCACCGGCGTGGTCATCGGTGAGACCAGCATCATCGGCCAACGCGTCAAGCTCTACCAAGGCGTGACCCTGGGCGCCAAACGCATCCCCGTGGACGCCGACGGCAAGCCGGTCAAGGGCGTAGCCAGACATCCCATCGTGGCCGACGACGTAGTCATCTACGGTGGCGCCACCATCCTCGGCAGGATCCACATCGGCCAGGGTGCCGTGGTGGGCGGCAACGTCTGGCTCACCCACGACGTGGCCCCCGGAGGACGCGTCACCCAGGCCAAGGTCCAGTACGAAAACTTCGAGAGCGGCGCCGGAATATAGTCGGTGGCGTTGCTGAGAGATCCCTCCTCTCGCTGCGCTCGGTCGGGATGACACCTTGCGCTGCGCTCGGTCGGGATGACACCTTGCGCTGCGCTCGGTCGGGATGACAACTGGGCGGGATGACACTTTCCCTCTGGTACTTCGGTATCTCCGATCTATATTGTAGTAACTATGGACCATCTACTGGGCATACTGAACGAGTCCTGGGTGTTGCTGGCCAAGATGGCTCCCTATCTTCTGCTGGGCGTGGTGGTGGCCGGCGCCATGCACGTGATCCTGCCCGAGGGACTCATCGCGCGGTATCTGGGCAAACCGGGCCTGGGCTCCGTGGTGCGCTCCACGGCCTTGGGCGTACCCCTGCCCCTGTGCTCTTGTGGGGTGGTGCCCGTGGCCGCCTCCCTCAAAAAGGAGGGCGCCTCCAGCGGCGCAGTGGTGGGGTTCCTCGTGTCCACGCCCACCTCGGGTGTGGACTCCATCCTGGCGACCTACGCACTCATCGGCCCGGCCTACGCGGTGATCCGCGTCATCGGTTCTTTTGTGTTGGGGATCTCCGCCGGCGTGGCCGCCAACTTCGTAGCCAGGGACGGACAGACACCCACCAGGCCGGCGACCTCGGCCCAACCCGACACCAAGGGGTCCAACCCGGTGGTCGAGGGCATCGCTTACGGCTTCGGCGACATGCTCGGCGCCATCGCCAGACCCCTGGCCCTGGGCATCCTGCTGGGCGGGGTCATCACCTATCTGGTACCGGCGAGCTTCGTCACCAAGTACGTGGGCACCGGCCTGTGGTCGTACCTGGTGATGCTCGCGGTGGGCTTGCCCCTCTACGTCTGCGCCAGCGGCTCCATCCCCCTGGCGGCGGCCTTCATCGCCCTGGGCATCAGCCCCGGCGCCGCGCTGATCTTCCTCATCGTGGGCCCCGCCACCAACGTGGCCACCTTTACGGTGGTGCTGGAGATGCTCGGCAGGCGCGTGCTGATCATTTACCTCACGGTTATCTCCCTGGGCGCCCTGGCCATGGGCGCGGCCACGGACCTCTTCTTCTCCGCGCTCCCGTCGCTGCTACCGGCCGTGGCCACCAGCGGGAAACACCACGCCGCGGGCCTCCACTGGCTGGAGATCTCCATGGCGCTGGTGCTCGGCGCGGCCACGCTCTACCACCTGAGCCGGGAGGCC
Organism: Deltaproteobacteria bacterium; assembly: GCA_029938605.1. Classification (GTDB taxonomy): domain Bacteria; phylum Myxococcota_A; class Polyangia; order HGW-17; family JAJRWW01; genus JAJRWW01. The sequence goes on from JAOZUO010000021.1 coordinate 18,840, forward strand.
AAGACCATCCTCAACCGCCGCCGACAGCCCGACGCCGACGCCTTCGTGCTGCGCGTACCCGACATGAACTGTCAGCACTGCGCGGGGTCGGTCACCAAGGCCATCGTGAACCTGCCCGGAGTACGCGACATCAACGCCGATCCGGGCACCAAGCTGCTCACCCTCGACCTGGAGCAAGACGCCGACACCGACGGCCTGGTTCAGGCCATCGAAAAAGCCGGCTTCCACCCCGAAAAGGCCTAAGCCTTTCCCTTCATTCCCTGCTTCCCAATTCGCGCCGAATGGCTATCATCCCAGTCCGCACCATGATCCTACTCGAGCTCAGCTGCGCCCTCATCGTCGCCACCTACCTCGCCGTGCGCGCTTACTACGAGACCGATCGCGGTCGCCTCTTCCGACGCATGGGGTTGGTGCTCGCCGCGAGCTGGACCGCCGAAAACAGCGTCATCCACGCCTACCACTTCTACCAGTACAGTCCCCGCTGGAGCATTTTCGTCGACCACGTGCCGCTGATGATTATCATCATCTGGCCCGTGGTCATCACCTCCGCCTGGGACCTCATGAACGCTTTGGCCGGCCGCACGGGCGGTCGCAAGGTGCTGGTCGCCGCCGGCGCCATGGTCTTCATCGACGCCTTCGTCATGGAGCCCATCGCCGTGCAGTCCGGTCTCTGGTCCTGGAACGAGCCCGGCCTCTTCGGGGTCCCGCCCATCGGCGTGCTCGGCTGGGCCTACTTCGCCGTGGCCTGCCTCGCCATCTTCGATTGGGTGGACCGCAACCGCCGCTCCCCCTGGCTCGAGCTTGGAGTCCTGGTGATCCCCATGGCCTTCACCCACCTGACCCTACTGGTCACCTGGTGGGGCGCCCTCCGCTGGATCAACCACCCCATCAACCCCTGGATCGCCGTGGCCCTGGCGTGGCTCCTCCACTCGGGCCTCGCCCTCCTCTCCTCGCGTCACCCGGCCGCCGAACGCCTCCACCGCCGGGACCTGCTGATCCGCGTCCCCGCCGCCGCCTTCTTCTTCGTGCTCCTGGGCATGGACGCCCAAGACAACCTCCCGCTCATCGTCTACGCCATCGCCCTGGCACCGCCCTACCTGGTCCTCACCTGGCGCGCCCGGGGAGCCCAATGATGCGGAGCTGATCCGCTCCGGCAAACCAGTCTGCCGATCCAGTCTGCCGATCCAGTCTGCCAATCCGATCTGCCAATCCGATCTACTTGACCCACGAGTACCCAAACGGGATACTTGAGCTGTAACTGTTGCAATTATCGCGAGCTGTGGACGAGCTTTGGACGAGCTATGGACTGGAGAAGCGGATGGAGTGGATAGAGTCTCACTTTGCGTTGCCGACCCGCACCGAGCCCCAAACCCTGAACGATGAGATCGAGCAGATCGCCGGCAACCCGGTCATCGATGGGGTCCTGGAGTCGGTGGGGGGACTCGTGGCGGTGCTGGACGCCAACCGGCAGATCGTCGCGCTGAACCAGGATTTTCTGGATTCCCTGGGAGTCGGCGATGCGGATGCCCCGCTGGGTCTACGACCTGGTGAAGCCATCAAATGCGTACACAGCGAAGACATGCCCGCCGGGTGTGGCACGTCAAAACACTGCGCCTCCTGCGGTCTGGCCATTGCCCTGGTGACGAGCCTGAAAAGTGACGAGCCGGTGGAGCGTACGTGCTGCGCACAGATCAACGGCAGCGCCGGTCCCGAGGACCTGTTCCTGAGCGTACGCGCAAAAAGGATCGCCGTCGGTGACCACCAATTTGTGCTGCTGTTTCTCCTGGACATCACCAGCGACCAGCGCCGGGCCGCTCTGGAGCGAACATTCAACCACGATCTGAACAACGTCCTGACCGCCCTATCAGGCTCCGCCGAGCTGCTATCCCTGGAGATCGACGACAACCCCAAAGAGCTGGCCGAGATGATCCTCGTCCAGACAGAACGCCTGCAACGCGAGGTCGAGCTGCAGCGGTTGGTCCACAGCCAACAAAGCGTGGATCTCGTTCCCAGGCGCTCTGCCTTGTCGTGGGCACAGATCCTTCGGGATCTCCGCGAGAGCCTCGCGGGAAGCGACTTGCTGCGCAACAGAACCCTGACGCTCTCCGAACGGTATTCGGACGACACATCGGGCGAAACCATCGAGACCGACCGCACGGTGTTGGCGCGCGTGCTCACCAACATGGCGCGAAACGCGCTCGAAGCCACACCGGAAGGCGGCGAGGTGCGTGTCTGGTTGGAAATCCATCCCACCGGAGATCAGGACATCCACGTGTGGAATATCGGCCGGATCCCTCCAGAGGTGGCCCTGCGGATCTTCCAGCGCAACTTCAGCACCAAGTCCGAACCGGGCCGCGGGCTCGGCACCTTCTCCATGAAGCTTCTCGCGGAGCAGTTTCTCAACGGCCGGGTGGAATTCACCACCTCTTGGGAAGAAGGCACGACCTTCACGCTGCGTCTGGGGACCCGCACGAAATAATCGGGGATCGTTCGGGCAGCGTCGAAAAACCTAGGCCGATTTCCTCATTACCAAGGTGGACTGAAGCTCCCGGACCATGGAGAGAACCCGTCCGGCAAGCCTTGGCTCCACATTCAGATGATCGAGCGCACGATCTATATCGGGCTCCTGGAAGGCCTTGACTCCCTGCACAAACCAACCGATGGCCGTAATCGCCCCTCGGGCCAGGCGCGAGTCGCTGACCATGGCGACCTTTAGATCGCGTTTGCGCAGCACGGAGACCATCTCAGACCGCTGCTTCAAACTGGGGTTTTTCGAGCCCGCAAAAACGAGCATTCCGGTCACGCGGTTGTCGAGGGTCGAGACAGCCTCTACCATCTCATTGAACTCCGCGTCAGTAGGCGCGTTGTCGCCGGCACAGACGAGGAAGACGTGGTCCACTACGGAATATACGATCGTTGGGGTCGCCATAACAATTCACAGTAAGGTCTATGCCGTCTGGTCCAGAGCCAGGGATGCCTGTAGCTCCCGAAGCTTGGAGATGATCCAGTCGGTATTACTTGGATCCGCCTTCAGAAATAGGAGCGCCTGCTGTATCTCGGACTCCCTGAAGGACTTCACGCCCTGCACAAACCAGCCAATGGCGGTAATCGCCCCCCGGGCCAGGCGCGATTCGCTGACCAGCGCCAGGCCAAGCGCGCGACGTTTCAGCACGGCAGTCATCTCGGACCGCTGATTCGACGTGGGGCGCTTTGTCCCCGCCAAGACAAGGATGCCGGTGACAGAGCTGTGGAGGTCTCTGATGGTCTTTACCATCTGGCCGAACTCCTCGTCGGTCGGTGTGTCGTCGCCTGCACAGACAAGCAAAACGTTGTCCACCACGGAATATGCGATCGTTGGGTTCAACATAATAATTCACACTATTGCATTTTAGGAAGCCAGCGACAACTGTTATTCATTTAATCTACCTCACAAATTTTTCATGCAAGAACAGCAATGATCCGTGGCATCCACCAACGACAACTCCCCCTACGTCCTAGGAAAGGTCTATGCCGTTTGGTCCAGAGCCAAAGATGCCTGTAGTTCCCGGAGCTTGGAGATGATTCGCTCGGTGTGACTCGGATCCGCCTTCAGATACGAGAGCGCCTGCAGTATCTCGGACTCCCTATAGGACTTCACGCCCTGCACAAACCAGCCTATGGCGGTAATCGCCCCCCGGGCCAGGCGCGATTCACTGATCAGCGCCAGGCCAAGCGCGCGACTTTGCAGCACGGCGGTCATCTCGGAGCGCTGCTTCGACGTGGGGCGCTTCGTACCCGCCAAGATGAGGATGCCGGTGACAGAGCTGTGGAGATCTTTGATGGTCTGTACCATCTGGCTGAACTCCTCGTCGGTCGGTGTGTCGTCGCCGGCACAGACGAGCAAAACGTTTTCCACAACGGAATATGCAATAGTCGAGTTCATCGTACTAACCAACAGTATCGCTATTCTGATGACACACGCCGGCCGGATTGCAAGCTGCAAAAAGCAGTTTACTGGGATTGCTGGTCTATGCGGATACAGATTTTGCCGAAGTGGGCGCCGGCGGCCATGTGCTCGAAGGCGGCGCGGACGTCGGCCAGCGCGAAGGTGGAGTCGATGACCGGGCGGGCCGAAGCCTGGGCGAGGGCGCGGCACAGCGCCTCGAAGCTGGCGCGGTGGCCCACGAGAATGCCCTGGAGACGTACGTTGGACATGAGGATGGCGGTGAGGGGGATGGTGGCCTGGACACCGGAGAGGACGCCGATGATGGAGATGCGACCGCCCACTCGTATGGCGCGCAGGGACTGGTCCAGGGTGGCGGCGCCGCCGACTTCCACGACGTGATCCACGCCCACCTTGTCGGTGAGCTGCCGGGCGATCTTGCCCCACTCGGGCTCCGACACGTAGTTGATGCCGTCCGAGGCGCCGAGATCCTTGGCCCGGACGAGCTTGTCGTCGCTCGAGGAGGTGATGATGACCCGGGCGCCGTGTAGCCGGGCGATGAGCAGAGCGAAGAGGGAGACGCCGCCGGTGCCCTGGACGAGCACGGTGTCGCCGGCCTGGATTTCACCCTCGGTGACCAGCGCGGTCCAGGCGGTAACCGCTGCGCAGGGCAGCGCGGCGGCCTCCTCGTCGGTGAGGTACGCCGGGACCTTCACCACGGACTCGGCGTTGACCACCATGAGCTCGGCCAGGGTGCCATCCAGGGGGCCGCCCAGGGTGGAGCGGACCTGGTCCCGGTGGGGTGTGCCGGCGAGCCAGTCCTGGGCAAAGATGGGACAAACCCGGTCCCCGGCGGCCAAGCGGGTGACCCCATCGCCAAGGCCGATGACCTCGCCCACGCCGTCTGAGCACGGAATCAGCGGCAAGGGCTGGCGCGGGTTGTACAGACCCCGCACGGTGAGCAGGTCCCGAAAGTTCAGGGAGGCGGCCTTCATGCGCAACAGCACCTGCCCCGGACCGGGCTCCGGATCCGGACGGTCCGCGAACTGCAAGTTCTCCAGGCCAAATCCGCCGTCAATGATGACTGCTTTCATGGAGACACTCCTAGGGCTCCGGTGAGCCGATGGTTCGCTGAAACGTCGATGCGCTGCGTTGCGTTGGTTTGCGTTGCCTCGGCGATTCAGTCCGTTTTGAAGTCGAAGCGGTCGAAGGCCAACACGTCTCCGAGGGCTTTTCGCTCCCGGGGTGCGCGCTCCATCTTCTGCTGGGCGGCGTCCAGCACGTCGACGTCCACGGGGCGCCCCACGGCCACCAGGGCGATGAGCACGTGATCGTCGGGGATGGCCAGGCCCTTTTTCACCACCGCGGGATCGAACCCCGCCATGGGGTGCGCCAAGAGCCCCATCTGTGTGGCCTGTAGCTGCAGACCCATGACGGCCATGCCGCTGTCGAACATCCAGTACTCACGGTCCATGCTGAGCTGGCAGTCCAGCTCCGGGCGGGAGACCACGGCGAAGATCACCGGCGCGGCCTTGGCCCAGGCGTTTCCGCCCTTGAGGCCGGCGTGAACCGCCTCCAGGGAGGCGCCCGTGGTGGCGATGAACCGCCAGGGCTGCATGTTGAAGCAGGACGGCGCCAGATGAGCGGCCTGAACGAGGCGCTTGATGGTCGTCCGGGAGACCTTGCCCCCCAGGGCACGCTTCGAACGGCGAACAGCGACCAGCGGGTTCATGGCCTCGTCCGCGGCGTGGAGCTGCTCGACCATGGCGTAGACCTCGTCCACGTGGCCATCTACACGCACCTTTTTCCATTGCCAGCGGACCACGCCCGCGCGATCGATGAGGAAGGTGGAGCGCAAGATGCCGCCCTTTTCGTTCAGGGCGCCGAACTGCTCGGCCACACCCTTGTGCGGGTCCGACAGTAGCGGGATGCCCAGGTCCTTGGACTCGATGAACTTGCACAGCGCGTTCAGACCGTCCGGAGACACGCCCACCACGTCGGCGTGCAGCTTGGCGAAATCTTTCTTGCGGGCAGTGAACTCCTGACCCTCTCGGGTGCAGCCGGAGGTGTTCGCCTTGGGATAGAAGTACAGGACAAGATAGCGGCCGGCGAAGTGGTCGCGGGTCACCAACTCCCCTTGGCTGTCTGTCAGCTCGAACTTCGGCGCCGGGTGAAACAACTTCATATTGGGCTCCTGGGCAATGAGGGCTCGCGAGCCCTGGAAAAAAGGCCGGGCACAGCATACCGCGCCCGGCCAATGTTATCGAGGCTGTTGGTGAAGGCTGTTGGTTCAGGTTCCGCGCACCTACGGGTACATGGCCTTCTGGATGCGGCCCAGGTCCGACAGCATCTTGTCGTGCTTCTCCTCGTCCATCCTCAGGTAGTCCAGCAGGTATAGCTGCACCACGTTCTTGGATCCCTCGAGGGCGGCCAGGCTCTCGGCGGCCATCTCGATGGTCTTCTTCTCCAGGGCGATGTGCTTCTCAATGGAGCTCCAGCACTTTTCCATGTCGTCGGTGAAGACGTTGATGTACTCCTTCTCCACGCTGTCGATGATGAGCTGCTGGATCCGGTAGTGGTTCTCAGAGTCGTTCTTGATGATCTCCATGATCGCGCGGATGAGGGGGTGCTCGCTCTCCTCCATGATGCGGGCGGTCTGGGCGATGGCAGCGTTCTCGAGCTTCTGCCAGCGCTTCATGGTCCCGGCGAGCTGCTCCATTTTTTCTTTCATCTTCATGTCAACTCTCCCTATTGGTTTGTTGGGTTGTTGGGCCACGGGACAAAGCAAACTGCGTACCAAAGACATCCATGCGCCGCCAACCCGGTGAAATCTCCGGGGTGGCTGACCATTTTACAGACCAAAGATGCTTCGCCGAAACACCAGAGTGTCTCATTGACCACAATGCCGATGTTTAATGAGACAGTAGACCCGGCAAATGAGACACACCACGAGACAAAACGGGGTGAAATGGGACTGAATGGACAAGGCACAACATTTGCTATCCGATGTAATTCAGCGGAGCACTAGGCGACCAATCCTTCGAGCGCCCGTTTGACAGAAATCGCAGCCGCCACGGCGAAGACCAGGAGCCAACCCAATGACGGAACACTACGACGTTGCCATTATCGGCGGTGGATCCGCCGGCTTGACGGCCGCCACAGTCGCCGGCGTCGTGGGCGCCAAGGCAGTGATCATCGACAAGGAGCGCCTCGGCGGGGACTGCCTCTACTACGGCTGTGTGCCTTCCAAGGCCTTCATCCGCTGCGCCAAGGTGGCCCACCTCATGCGCGAGGCGGATCGGTTCGGGCTCGGGGCGGCGGACCCCCGAGCCGACATCAAGGGCGTACTCAAATATGTGTGGGATACCATCGAGGAGCTCAAGCAGCACGACTCTCCCGAGGCCCTGGCCAAATATGGGGTGGAGACATTGTTCGGAGGCGCCCGCTTCGTCTCGGACCGGCGCATCGTAGTGGGCGACACCGAGGTGGAGGCGGACCACTACATCGTCACGGTGGGTTCCCACGCCGCGCCGCCCCCCATCCCCGGCCTCGAGGAGACCGGTTACCTCAACCACGTATCGATCTTTCACCAGGAGGTCCTGCCCCGGCGGCTGGTGGTCATCGGCGGCGGTCCCATCGGCATAGAGCTCGGACAGTCCATGGCGCGGCTCGGCAGCGAAGTGACCGTGTTGCAGGGCGGTCCGCGCATCCTACCCAACGACGACCCTGAGCTCACCACCATGCTGGAGAAGCTGCTCGCCAAGGAGCTGGACATCCGCGTCAACGCCAGGGTGGTGAGCGTGGAGGCCGTCGACGGCGCCAAGCGGGTGACCTACGAGACCGGTGGCCAACAGCACCACGTGGAGGGCGACGAAATCCTGGTGGCCGTGGGCCGCCGGCCGAGCCTCGATGGGCTGGGCCTGGACAAGGCGAACATCGAGTACAACAACCGCGGAATCGTGGTGAACGCGCACCTACGAACCACCAACCACCGGGTCTGGGCCGCCGGCGACTGCACCGGCTCGCCACAGTTTACGCACCTGGCCGAAGCCCACGCCAGGGTGGCGACGCGGAACGCGCTGTTCCGGGGCCAAAAGAAGTTCACCGACCAGGGCTGCCCCTGGACCACGTTCTCCGACCCCGAGCTGGCCCACGTGGGACTCACCGAGGCGGCGGCGGCCGACCAGGAAAAAAAGGTGAAGGTCTACCGCTTCCCCTACGCGCACCTGGATCGGGCGGTGACCGAGGGCGAGGGCGAAGGGCTGGCCAAGGTGGTGTGTGACAAGCGCGGCCATGTGCTGGGTGCGTCGCTGCTCGGCCCGGGGGCCGGCGAGGCCCTTGGGGAGTTCGTGCTGGCCATGCGAGAGGGCGTGACCCTCGATCGGCTGGCCAGCACCATCCACGTCTACCCGACCATGAACCGCATTGTGCGGCGGGTGGGCGACCAGCGTTTTCTGGAAGAGGGATTGAGCAGCACCATGGCAAAGCTGTTCGGGAGCTTCAAGGGACGACAGGCGGACTGAGCCGCACCGTACCGGGAGAGGAATCAACCATGTCAATGATGTATCGGATCTTCTACGGAATCCTCGGCGCTGGAGTCGTGAGCGGCGGGTTATTCGCCTTCTGGGCACAACTCTGGACTACGCCAAAGACCAACTTCTGGCTCTTTATGGGGATGTCCGCCGCCGTGGGCATCAGCTTCGGCTTCGCGAACTATATCTTCGTCAAGTGGGTGCTGCGGATCTTCGTCACCAAGTTCTTCACCCTGGAGATGGTGCTCGTGGGGACCAACCCCAAACCCCTGGGCAACGTGCTCGTCTCAAACGAGATCGATGAGATGGAGGCGTCCATGGTGCGCATCACCGAAGAGTTTGCCAAGCTCAAGAACGCCGGCTCCCGTCGGGCATCGAGCCACTCCACGCTTCGGGCACAAACCAGCCAGCGGGGGACTGCGTCATGATCGGACAGGTCATGGGCAAGTGCCGCATCGACGGGCTGCTGGGGGCGGGCAACATGGGCGTGGTGTACAGGGGCGAACACCTGGCCCTGGGCGTCCCGGTAGCGGTGAAGACCATCAAGCCGGAGCTGGTGCAGAACACCGAGCTCAAGCAACGCTTCCTGCAGGAGGCCCAGCTCGCGGCGAGGCTGCGCCATCCCAACGTGGTGCGGGTCTACGACGTTGGCCAGGAAGGAGACAACCACTTCATCGTCATGGAGTACCTCGACGGGCTGATGCTGAACGAGTATTTCATGCAGCACCAGCCCCTGGACCTGCAGACCTTCCTGAGCCTGTTTTACGAGCTGGCCTCGGCCCTGGGCGAGGCGCACCGGCACGGCATCATCCACCGGGATGTCAAACCCATCAATGTAATCGTGCTCGAGGGACCCAAAGCAGTGCTCACGGACTTCGGCATCGCCGCGGCCCTGACGGTGGACAACCGGCTCACCTCGCCGGGTATCCTCATGGGCACGCCTGCCTACATGTCCCCGGAGCAGGCCCGGGGGGGACTGGAGATCGACTCGCGCACGGACGTCTTCTCCCTGGGCGTAATGATGTATGAGGTGCTCGCCGGCACTCTTCCGCAAAACAGCGACAATGTGCTGGAGATTATCCACCAGCGAACGTCCCTGGACATCCCGCCGCTCAACAGCACCGGCGCCAGCGTTCCACCGGCCTTGGAGCAGGTGGTCATGGCAGCCGTGTCCCGGGATCGCGAGGGACGGTACGCAGACGGCACGGACCTGGCCAACGCCATCGCCTACGCCTACCAGACCATCTTCCCCACCGCGGTGGAGCAGCCCACCCAGCAAAATAATAACGACCAGGAGCGCATGTTGGAGCTGCCCACCGAGGAGACCGAGCCCATCGCCTGGGGGGTGGATCTGCGCTACACGGACCTGGCGGCCCTGCTGGTGGCCGTGGAGCAGTCCTCCACGGGCTACGGTGTGGTCACGATCCATTATCCTCAGTGGGCGGATCTGCTGATGTTCGCCAACGGGTCCTTGGAGGTGGCATTCCGCTGGCGTGCCGAAGATGTCGACGTAGTGCAATACGATCAGGTGCTCCAGACCTACCAGTCCGCTACCCAGGGCATAGTGGACTCGAAGGGAGTTTCCGAGCGGTACTACAACGCGCTCAGGGCCCTGTGCATGGGACAGCCCGCCATGGGCGGTATGCGCCTGGCGTTCACGGATTTCAACGCCCTGGTGGGGTACCTGCTCGACACCAACCAGTCCGGCGTGCTCCGACTCCAGCTTGGGCACCAACTCGGCATGGTGCTGGTGCGGGACGGGGCCATCTCGGAGCTCTTCTGCAGCGCGTGGTGTCAAGCGAACGCCACGGATCCACAGGCCTCCATTACCAGCCTGGCCAGCCTGTTGCGGGCGCACCCCTTGACGCGACTGGACTTTTACGCGCTGGACGCCGGCGCCCTACGCACCCAGGAGATGCCGATGGTGGACCAGCCCTTTGAGGTTGCCGACGCCGAGGCTCTGGTGGCCTTCGTGTCCCAGGCCATGCGTTCGTCGGGCGAGGCCCTCGGGAAGCAGTTCGGCCTGGGCAGCGGCCCCATCCTGGACAAGTATCTCAACAACGCCATGGATGCCCACCCGGCGGTGCTGGAGGAAGTACAGTACGACGAACACAAGAGCCCGCTCCCCGAGTCGCTGCTGGGACAGATCGATCGCCTCCCGCGCACGGGTCGACGCCAGGCGGTACTCGACGCCCTGCTCACGCTCCTCACCGAGCGGGGACACGCAGTCCGGGACACTCTCAAGTCGAAACGCAAGCGTAAAAAGGTGATACAGTCCTACCTGGATGTCTGGAATCAGCACCTGCCGGGTCTCGCCAGTCTCGGCCTCGCTGAGCCCTTCAAGCCCCTCTTCCGAGAGATCGGTGCGTAGGCCAACCATGATCGTACCGACCGCGGGAAAACCAGCACCCACCTTCATCGCATCTCTGGCGGACGGCACCACAACCCGCCCCCAGGACCACCTCGGCCACCCGCTACTGCTCATCTTTTTGCGCCACCTGGCCTGACTACCTTGCCAGGAGCACCTCGTGGAGGTGCGCGACCGTTGGAGCGAGTTCGAGGCGCGCAACGCCTCGGCGCTGGTGGTAAGCTTCGCCGAACCCGAGGCCCTGGACGACTACCAACAGTACCTGAAACTCCCCTACCCCATCGCCGCGGACCCCAACCGAAAAGCCTACGCCGCCTACGGTGTTGGCCGCGGTCCGACATGGCGCATCTGGAGCCCCCGCGTCATCTGGCAGTACATCACCCTCGTAGCCCGAGGCCGCAAGCTCCAAAAGCCCCGCCAAAACGAAGACCTCTCCCAACTAGGCGCCGACTTCATCATAGCCCCCCAAGGCCACCTCCAATACACCCACGTCAGCAAATCCCCCTCCGACCGCCCCCCCATAGATGAGCTTCTAAGAGAAATGGGGACGTAGTCCCCATGAAAGAAACTGATGCATTTTTGAGGCGGCTGTTTGGGGAGTTGAGGGAGGGGGGGTATGGGGTTGGGGCTTGGGGGGCTTTTTGGCGGGGGGCCTGGAGGCGGACTGTGGAGTTGAGGCGGGCCGAGCCGCGGAGGCTGCTTGGGTTTTGGGTGTGGGCGGGATTGGGTCTGGTGTTGGGTAGCGGGATTTGGGCTGGCGCTTTTTGGGGCGGTGCGGCGGGCAACCAGCTGGAGACCGTCCTGGGTTGGCTCGGATGGTATGGGCTGATTTGCGGGTGGACGTGGCTGCACGTGGGCCGGATCCGCCGCGAGGACGGTACCCACTTCGACCGTTTCCTGATCCCCAATGGGCTCTCCTTCCTGCGGCTTGGTCTGGCGCCCCTGGTGGCCGCCCCCATGCTGGTAGGCGGACTTCAGGCCCATGCGCTCACCCGCCTCGCCCTCGCCGCGGTCCTGGCAACACTTGCCCTGTCAGACCTGGCCGACGGTTGGATCGCTCGCTGGCGCAACCAGCACTCTGTCCTGGGCCGGGTGCTGGATCCCATGGCCGACCTCGCCCTGCTCTCCTTTCTCGCCTACGGCCTCTGGCGCACCGATCTCCTGCCGGGTTCACTGCTCGCCTTGCTCTTGCTCCGCTATCTGGGCGCCCTGGTGGCCGCGATCATCCTGTACGTCATCCGCGGCCCCCTCCGCATCACGGCCACGCTCCTGGGCAAGGTCACCACCGCGGCCACCTTCAGCGTCCTGGGCGCCACCGCCGTTCTCGCTCTGGTCGCTCCCTCCTGGCTGGCCCCCTCCTGGCCCAGATTCGCTCACCACGCCCTGTCCGCCCTCGTCGTGGCGAACCTCGCCTACCTGATCTACCGCGCCGCCCGATGGCGATAGCACGGTGGCCCAAACGGCAACCGCCCTGTTGCCAACAGTCGATGATCATGCAACTCTGGCGGGGTTGAAGTCTCAGACAAGAGAGCTAAGCAAGCTCTGAAGGAGGGAAGTATGACCAAGGGACGAGCGACCGCAGCCATTTGTATTGCGGGGATCCTGATGGCAGTGGGCTGCGGCGTATCGCAGTCGAAGTACGACACCACTGCGAACCAGCTCAAGCGCGCCAACCGAGACCTGTCTCTGGGCGGCGACGAGCACAACAAGACGAAGCAGGCGCTGACCTCCGCCGAGATACGAATCAAGGGCATGCGCTCCCAACTGCAGTCGGCGCAACAAACATTGGCCGAGATGAAATCCAGGACGGTGGTGCTCGAATCACAGCTCCGATCCTGCAAAGCGACGCCACCGCCCGCAGCTCCCGCACGCCCCGTCGCCCCGCCCCCCCCGCCGAGCGCCAACGCCGCCTCGGCCACGGGCGGGCTGGACCTGGCCACCATCAAGGCCGGCATCCAAAAGCTCATGCCCAAAATCAAGAAGTGTTACACCAAGCGTATTCTGAAGAAGGGCAAGAAGCTCACCGGCACCCTCATCGTCAAGTTCCGCATCAACAAACGCGGCAAGACTCGCCGCGTGAAGGTGCGCAAGGGCACAATCCGGCACCGCCGTTTGCAAAAGTGCGTACGTCGGGTCTTCCGCAAGGCGCGGTTCGGCCGTTCCAAGAAGACCACCAAGGTCTCCTACCCCCTGCACTTCGCGCCGTAGACCGCAGGTGGCTCCCAAGTCCAGCACACGCGATTCCCGACGGGCCCGCCGCGGCTCGTCCCTAAAAGCGGCGCGCCGAGCCCTGTCCGCCAGCTCCTTCATCGAGAGCGCCCAGCACTTCATCCCCAGCGGCCACGCGGGGCTGGCCTCCCTCGAGACGATCCCCGATCTGATCGACGAACAGGCCACCCTGGCGGTGGACGGACCCGGCCTGTGCGGCGCCCTGGACTTTGCCTTTGCCGGGGGCGGCTGCCTGGACACCCTGCTCAAGGCCATGGACGACGTCGCCCTGCCCGCATCGGACTGGAACCCGGAGGGCTACGCCGAGGACCTCTATCTCTCCGAGCTCGTGAGCCGCTGCATGGGGGTCACCATTGACGGATGGACGGCACCCCTGGATACAGCCTTCCTCACGCGGGTGCTCTCGGAGCCGCCGGCTGACCCGGACGTGGCTCAATTCCGCCGGACCATCCTAAAAGACCTGCACGACGACGACCAGCTCCGCGACCGCCTCCGCGTGCTGTACCGACAGCTCTGCAATCTACGCCTCTGCTTCGAGCTGCAGGATATCACCTCCCGCTTTGAGGAGACCCGTCACCGGGTGGAGACCCTGACCCTGCTGCTCGACACCATCGAGACCGCATCGGACGGGTTCGCCGCCTGCACATCCGGGCTACGTCGCATCCACGCCTTCGCCGCCGAGGCCAAGGCGAGCGTCGGATTCCGCCGCCTACAGGAGCTACTCGAGTACGAGAACAACCTGGCCCAGGTGGATGTTACGCTCCAACTCGGCGCCGACGGCAGGGTCCGCAAGTTCGGGCTCATGGACCTTCAGGAGAACCAGGAGAACCGCTTCCACGTCTCGGCCACGAAGCGATTCTTCGGGCGAATCGGGCTCCTCCTACGGGGCTACCGTTTTACCAGCGACGAGCTCGTGGAGCGCTGGTTGGACCTGGTGTTCGACGGGGTGAAACACCTCCTGCCGCCCCTGTTCCAGCTCCTGGTACACATGGAGCTCTACCTCTCTGCCCTGGCCTTCCGGAGCCTCTGTGAGTCCAAGGGCCTCGCCATGTGCTTCCCCGAACTCACCGACCAGGGTGGCCGGCGGGTGCGCGGCCTCTTCAACCCAATCCTCATCGAGGACAACATCACGCCGGTGCCCTCGGACCTCCAAAGCGACACCTTCGAGACCATCTCCGTGATCACGGGCCCCAACTCCGGAGGCAAGACCCGGATGCTGCAGGCCGTGGGCATCGCCCAACTCCTGGCCCAGGGCGGGATGTTCGTGCCCGCGGCTGAGGCTCGCCTCCGTCCGGCATCGGGGCTCTTCGTGTCGCTCATCGGCCTGGCCGACCCCCGCCCGGAGAAAGGCGAGGGCCGCCTGGGTACGGAGCTGATCCGCATCCGCAAGATGTTCGAGAACTCCCGCCCCCAGGCCCTGGTGATCCTGGACGAGTTCTGCTCGGGCACCAACCCCTCCGAGGGCGAGGAGATCTTCTACCTGGTGTTAACGCTCCTCCCGGAGCTCGGGCCGGAGGTGTTCATCTCCACCCACTTCCTGGAGTTCACCCGCCGCCTGTCCAACGACGCCGACAGCCCCCTGCACCTGGACTTCCTCCAGGTGGAGCTCGATGAGCACCAGCGCCCCTGCTACACCATCGGCCCCGGCGTGGCCGAGACCTCCCTCGCCGCCCAGACCGCCGCTCGCCTGGGTGTGACCCGGGAGGAGCTCATGGAGCTCATCCGACGCCACCAGCAGTAGACCACCAGATGGGTCGCAAGATGGGTCACGGTACGCCACGCGGTTGCCCAATCCCCAGTTAGACACTATAGTTTTGCCCAGGCGAAGAGCTGAGGGAGGCCAACATCATTTCCAAATCCGGGAACACAAACGCGGTGAAGAATGAGCGCACCCTGGACCCGGAGCGGTGGGTGGTGGACCACGGGAACATCCTGTTCAAGTACGCCATGGCGCGGGTACGCAACCGGGAGCTCGCCGAAGACCTGGTGCAGGAGGGGCTGCTGGCCGCCCTCAAATCCGCCGGATCGTACAAGGGCGCCTCCACGGAGCGGACCTGGCTGGTGGGGATCCTGAAACACAAGCTCCTGGACCACCTCCGCAAGGCGGGACGAGAACGCGCGAGTGACACCCTGGACGAGCGACTCGAGGACGAGTTCTTCGACGATCGCGGGCGCTGGAAGATCCGCCCGGCCAAGTGGACGGTGGATCCCCACGAGGCCCTGAAGCAGGACGACTTCAGAGCCGTGTTCGAGAAATGCCTGGAGGAGGCCCCCGAGCGGCTGGCACAGGTCTTCGCGCTGCGGGAGATCGACGAGCTGGAGAGTGACGAAATCTGTAAGATCCTCGAAGTGACGTCGACCAACCTGTGGGTCATGCTGCACCGCGCCCGCCTGAAGCTGAGGCAATGCCTCGAGTTGAACTGGCTCGGTGATGACTCCAGCCGGGCCCAGACGCCCGCCCGAGGTTCTTGATGCGCACGTGCAAGGAAGTCGCCGCCAGGCTCTCCATTGGACTCGAGGAGCCGCTCCCCCTCGGAGAGCGAATGACCCTCCGATTGCACATGATGATGTGTGGATACTGCTCCCGCTACTACGATCAAATCCGCGCCCTGCGAGACCTGGCCCAGGGCTACGCAGCGGCGGACGTGCCGCCGTTGGGTGAAGAGCAAAAGCTTTCGCCCCAAGCGCAAGAGCGCATCTCCCAGGCCTTGAGCAAGGCCCAGTCCGACAGCGCCGACAAATAGAACAGCGCCGACTAAGAGCGCGTCAATCCATCCTGAGTGCCGCGATCCACAAGGAGTACTGAGATGCTGGCCGATTCCTACCCCTACTATCTCGCCGGGAAGGCGGTGGCGCCGAATCACGACTTGATCGTCACCGACAAGTACACCGGGGAGGTGGCCACCCGGGTGGCCCTGGCGGATCCGGCGGCCATCGACGCGGCCATCGCGGCGGCCGTGGAGGCGACGCCCGCCATGCGCCAAATGCCGGCCTACGAGCGCCAGGCGGTGCTCAATCACTGCGTGGCGCGGTTCACCGAGCGGGCCGAGGACCTGGCCCAGGCCCTGTGCATCGAGGCGGGCAAGCCCATCGCCGACAGCCGCGGGGAGGTGGGGAGGCTCATCGACACCTTCCGTATTGCCGCAGAGGAGTCCGTGCGCATGACGGGCGAGGTGCTGCCCATGGACATCAGCCAGCGGGCGCACGGCTACACCGGCATGTGGAAGCGTGTCCCGGTGGGGCCCTGCTCCTTCATCGCGCCCTTCAACTTCCCTCTGAACCTGGTGGCCCACAAGGTGGCGCCGGCCCTGGCGGTGGGGTGCCCCTTCGTTCTGAAACCCGCGAGCATGACGCCCATTGGCGCGCTGATCATCGGCGAGATCCTCGCCGAGACGAACCTCCCCGCGGGGGCCTTCTCCGTACTGCCCTGCCGCCGCGACGGTGCCAACCTCTTCACCGAGGACGAGCGGCTCCGCCTGCTCAGCTTTACCGGCTCCCCCAAAGTAGGTTGGGCCCTGAAGGCCAAGGCCGGCAAAAAGAAAGTCGTCCTGGAGCTCGGCGGAAACGCAGCGGTCATCGTGGACGAGGACGCCGACCTCGCCGACGCGGTGGCGCGGATCATCATCGGCGCCTTCTACCAGTCGGGCCAGAGCTGCATCAGCGTCCAGCGCATCATCGTCCACGAGTCCGTCTACCAACCCCTCCGAGATCGCCTGGTGGCCGCCGCCAAGGACCTGGTGGCCGGGAACCCCTTGGACGAAAAGACCTTCGTGGGCCCCATCATCTCCTCCAAGGAGGCGGACCGGATCCAGGGATGGGTGGAGTCGGCCGTAAAAGCCGGCGCCAAGCTCCTGTGCGGTGGCGGCCGCCAGGGCAACACCATCGAGGCCACGCTGCTCGAGGACGTGAACCCGGATCAACCCGTGGTCACCCAAGAAGTCTTCGGGCCCGTGGCCGTGCTCTCGCGCTTCTCGGACTTCGGAGACGCCCTGGACGCGGTGAACAACTCCTCCTTCGGGCTCCAGGCGGGGATCTTCACCCGGGACATCTACCGAGCACACCGGGCCTGGGATGAGCTCGAGGTGGGCGGCGTCATCATCGGCGACGTGCCCTCCTGGCGGGTGGATCACATGCCCTACGGCGGCGTGAAGGACTCGGGTCTGGGCCGCGAGGGGATCCGCTTCGCCATGGAGGACATGACCGAGATCCGCCTGATGGTGCTCCGGACGCCATGACCGCCCGACTCTTACTCTTCACCCGGTTCCCGCGCCCCGGAACCACCAAGACGCGGCTGATCGGGCTGCTCGGAGACCAGGGCGCGGCCACACTCCACCGGGAGATGACCGAGCACACCCTGCAGGTGGTGGATCAGGCCACCGCGTCTGCGCCCTTCGAAGTACAGATCCGGTACACCGGGGGGACCCCGGCCGAGATGGCCCGGTGGCTGGGCACGCACCGGCAGTGCGTCGATCAGGGCGACGGAGACCTCGGGGCTCGCATGGATCGCGCCGCGGCGGACGCCTTCGATGAATCCACAGACAGCGTCGTGGTGATCGGCTCCGACTGTCCGGACCTCAACCCCGGGCTCATCAAACGCACCTTCGATCTGCTCATCCGCACCGACGTGGTCCTGGGCCCGGCCCTCGACGGCGGCTACTACCTGGTGGGGATCCGACGCGCGGCGTGGGAACGGGCCCGTCGCCCGCTCTTTTCAGATATGGTCTGGTCCACCAGCGAGGTGCTCACCGAGACCGTGCGCCGAATCCACGCCGCGGGACTGGACCACACCCGCCTGGACTTCCTCGGTGACGTGGACCGCCCAGAGGATCTCATCATCTGGGAACGTGCCCGTAACACGAAGACCTGAAGGCGGGATTCTGTGGAGTCTTCTGTGGAGTCTCATCCATGTTTCAAAACCAGCGCATCGCCCTGATCATCCCCGTGCTCGACGAGGAGCAGACCATTGGCGCGGTGGTGACCGCGGTGGATCGGACGGTGGTGGATCAGGTCCTGGTGGTGGACAACGACTCGGCGGACAACACCGCACGGGTGGCCCGGGAGGCGGGAGCCACCGTCCTGTCCGAGCCCCGTCAGGGCTACGGCAGCGCCTGTCTCACGGGCATCGCCGCCGCCCCGGATGCCGACGTGCTGGTGTTCTGCGACGGGGACGGCAGCGACGATCCCCGGGAGATCCCCTTACTACTGCGGGCCCTCACCGACCCCGACACCGACATCAGCACCAACACCAGCACCGGCACCAGCACAGGCGCCGACCTCGTCATCGGCTCGCGCACCCGCGGCCGGGCCGAGCCCGGCGCCCTCACCCCGGTCCAGGAGCTGGGCAACTGGCTCACCTGTACCCTGGTACGCTTGTTCTGGGGCGTGCGCTACACAGACCTGGGCCCCTTTCGCGCGGTCACCCGGGCGGGGCTGAACCGCCTCGCCATGGCCGACCCTGACTTTGGTTGGACCATAGAGATGCAGGTAAAGGCCGCCCAACGCGGCCTGCGCATCCAGGAGATCCCCGTCGCCTGCCGCGTCCGCCGTGGCGGCCACTCCAAGGTCAGCGGCACCGTATTGGGCTCCTACCACGCCGGCCGCCGCATCCTGGGCTACGTCTTCGAAGCCAAGGCCCGGGATCTTCTGGGCTAAGGGCCACGGTCATTTAAGCACCTTCCCCTTTGACTCCGGGATCTTTGACGCTGGTCTTCTCTTCCTTCAAAAAGAACAAAACGAGGCACGCCCAGACGTCTGCGATCTCGTCCAACGCTTGGGCCGACCAACGGCGCCTGAGCACTCGCCGGTCGCTGAGGTGGGTTGCGTCGTTTCTGAGGAGCAGACCGACATTTTCGCCCAGCGTGGTCGTCACGTCTCCCGATAGTGTCAGTCGAAACGGGGTCGGACTGACATTTTCGCCTGGGGTGGCCGGGCACCTCCCGCCAATGTGTCAGTCGCAAGCTCTTATGACTGACACCTTTGCCCTACGTGCTCGTCACGTCTCCCAGAAGTGTCAGTCGTGGACCCATTCGACCGACACTTTCACCTGGGGTGGCCGAGCACCTCCCGCCAATGTGTCAGTTAGAGGCCCTTATGACTGACACTTATGCCCAACGTGGTCGTCACGTCCCCCGAAAGTGACAGTTGGAGGCGCGCGCTGGACTGAGCAGGCCACAAATTCGGTCCCGGTTTGAACCCACCACAGCCAGCGCCGTGACAGCTCATGGCATTCATGATGGGGGGGCTTCAAAAACGTCAGCGATATCGATCGGTTGTCGCTAACTGATCGGCATTGGGGCTAAGGGCTCGGGATCTTCTGGGCTAGCGCCACAGTTCCATGTCATCCTGACTCCATGCACAATCCGTTGTTTCCTCGCCCCACGCGCACCGTTTCGCGTATACCCTGGTTCGGTTCCGCCTGGGTCGCTTCCGCCTGGGTCGGTGCTGCCTACGTCGGTGTGGCCTGCGTCCTTGGAGCACTCACCGCGCTGACGGCGCCGGGCTGTAAGGCCAAGCTGTCGAACCACGGCCCAGACGCCGGTGGTCCGGCTGCACCCGTGGCCCAAAATGCCACCGGGGCCCAATTCGCCCGCGCCGTCACCAACTTCCTGACCGCGAACGTGAGCCGCATCCACCGCGACCGAGGCGAGCAACTCATCGCCTTCGACAGGCTTCGGGGAGAGCCCACCCTCTCCCGGAACGGCGCACGCGCGTCATTTCGCAGCCAAGCGCGGGTCTTCATCCGTGTCGCCTCGGGCGAAGACCAGACCCGCGTCGAGCCCATTCGCTGCACCCTCCAAAAATCCACCACGGGCTGGACTGTCCAGGTCTGCCAGGTCGGCCCCTCCCTGGTGCAAGCCAAGCGCCACAGCACCACGTCCGCCCAGGTCGGCCAGGGCGGCCAGGGCCGCCAGGGCCGCCAGGGCGGCAATGTCGGCGACCTCTCCAGCGACGAACGTATCGGCGTGGTCGAGTGTGACGAGCTGATCAGGCTCTACAAGTGCATCGAAAGAAACGCCCCGCCGACTTCGAAGGCCAGCATATCCAAAGGCTACCGCACCATGCTCCAGACCTTCCGCAAAATGGCCGCCAACCCCGCGACCAGGAAGTCCATCGCCAAGACCTGCACCACGGTGGTCAAAGCCATGCGAAAAAGCGCAGGCTCTGTCCCCTTGTACAAGGGCTGCTTCTAGAGCTGCTTCTAGGGACGCTTCTGGCCACCTGGTCGGAGCGAGTTGGACATCTGTGAATGGGATCAGGAGAGGTCGGGTGAGCAGTCAGCCGTCAGCGATTGGGTGCTGGCGGCTGTGGATAGTGGGCTAATAACCGCAGTAGTCCGCATCCTCGTCGAGGTAGTTGTCGCATTCATCGAAGTCGTCACACATGACTGCGCAATCGTACACACCTCCAATCTCGCAGAAGATCTCGTTGGCGTAGCAACCATCACAGGCCAACTCGTCGGAGAAGTCGTCACAGTCGGCAACGTCGTCACAGTCGACGCCCATATCGCCCATGTTGACGAGGCATTCGCCGTCAGCGCACAGGTAGTCGAGCACGGGATCGCAAGCATCGCAGTACCACTCGTCCGAGCCGTCGTAGCAATCTACGTAGCCATCACAGCTGAGATCGCCCGCCTCGAAGATGACCTCTCCGTCATCGCAGACATAGTCGTCATCCACAACTACACAGGCGGTCATGGCGTAGGCGCCTACGAGAACAGTCAACAAAAGCCCTAGTTTACGTTTCATGCGATTCTTCCTCCTCTGGTCTCCCAGATGTTTGTTCAGGCCACGCTTTACCCTGGTCACTATATACTGACTTCCGGAATACGCAAAGATTCAGGTTTCAAAAATCAGTCTCAGATTCGGCCGACCGAGCAAAGCAAAAACTGACCGACCGAGCGTAGCAGCACTGTCATTCCGACCGAGCGTAGCGAGCAGGTGATCTCATTACGAAGCAGCCCGCGATCTCAGGGAGACCGCGGGCTGCTCTTGGGGACGGGCCGGCGCAGCACCTGTCGCAGAGCGGGGATCCGGGGATCGTGGGGGCTCTGCTTCTCGAGCTTTGCGAGGTGATGCCGGGCCTCGCCCGTGGCACCGGCGCGATGGGTGAGCAGCACGAGGTTGTAGCGGGCATCGACGAGGCGTGGATTCACGCGCAGAGCCTTGAGATACCCCTCCCGAGAAGCCCGGTAGTGATTCAGCCGGTGATGCGTCAGCGCCAGGTTGTACAGAGCCCTGATGTCCCGGCCGTCGAGCTTGAGCATCGCTTCGAAGGACACCCCGGCCCGTTGGTACTGCTTTCCGGCCAGATCGATGAGACCCACCAGCAGGTGACCCACACCGCCCCGCCCCCGCTGCACGGCCAATCGTGCCGCATTCCGGGCCCGGACCATCTTCCCGCGTGTGTACAGAACGTGCGCTAGCGCATAGGAAGCGTAGGGTTCGTTGGGGTCGGCCGCGAGCGCCTCCCGGGCGAGGGTTTCCGCCTCGGTGGAACGCCGCGCCCGGGCGAGGGCCTCGGCCCGAAGGCCCCTGAGCTTGCAACCCCCGGGGGCTCTGGCCAGTACGGCAAAGGCGAGCGCATGCAGTTCCTCGTTCAAGGCAAACCGCGTCGCTGTCCGCGCGCAGGCGCACGACCTACGAGCCGCGCCGCCGCAAGCCTGCCTGACCTCCTTGGCGTCCCGTGGCCGGAAGCCCCTGACGAGGGCGCTGGCCACGGCCTCGTGCGGCCCGGTGGCGCCCGTCATTCGGCGCGTCTTGGTGCACCCGTCGAATGATCCGCAGGCCAGAAAGAGCCCTACGACCAGCAGGGTCATCGCCAGGGCAGGAGATATCCATCGCTGCACTCTACGTCCCATGGACGCCCATCATACCGGCAGCGGACGTCCGGGCACACCTCCTTTTCTGAGCGCACCAATGGGGCCCCAACCATGCCGACTTGAACGTAATCTGAAAATCACTCACTATCAATTTGTGCAAATAATGGCTGGCCCCACAGAACAAAGGAGGTGGTTGCCTTGAGCACCAAAATATTGAGACGAATCGTGCCGTGGCTGCTTGCGGCCGGGCTACTGGTGGGCTGCGCGAATGCCATCGGCAATGGAAACGACAATCAGAATGTCACCCCCAGCGGCGGGGGCCACCCCGGACAAGCCCTGGTCTCGGGTGGCACGGTGATGACGAGCAGCAGCTACCGCCTCGTCCTCACCACGGGCCAGAGCCCGGGTGGCAACGGTATATTCACGTCGAACAGCTATCGCCTCCAAGGCGGCGTCGTAGGCGCGACTCAGTAGCGCAAAGGGAACAAGACAATGAAACGATGTAAGCTCGCGCGGGCAATCAAGCTTCTGACAGTAGCGATGGTCCTGGTCATCGGCAGCGCCTCAGCCGCCGCAGACGTACCGAACATGTTCACCCAGCAAGGCCGCCTCTTTGATACCGACGGCAACGCGATCAGCGGCCCCTTGGACTTCACCTTCTCAATCTATGTGTCCGCCACTTCGTCCACACCGGAGTGGACCGAAACGCAGACCATCACGCTGGAGGATGGGTATTTCTCCGCCCGCCTCGGGGACGCCGAGCCTCTGGCCCCAACGCTGTTCGACGGCTCGGAGCTCTACTTAGGCGTGACTGTGGGCGACGACAACGAGATGACCCCTCGTCAACCGCTGCTCAGCGTTCCCTACGCTCTACTGGCCAACAACGCCGTTGGTGACCTCACCCCGAACAGCATTACCGTAAACGGTACCATGGTCGTAGACGACTCCGGCAACTGGGTCGGCCCCACCGCCGGTCTCGAGGGTCCCACTGGCCCTGCCGGGCCTGCCGGCGCACAGGGCGATGTTGGGCCTGCTGGACCCGCGGGACCTACCGGGCCCACTGGAGCCACTGGAGCCACTGGAGCCACTGGAGCCATCGGACCTGCAGGAGCCACTGGAGCCACCGGCGCCACGGGCGCCACCGGCCCCGCAGGCACGTTCTCAGCAGCGGCATGCAGCGCGGTACAAAGCGCAACAACGCAGCTCACGACCTATTACAACACCATCGATGTTACTTGTCCCGCGGGAACTACAGTGATTTCTGGTGGCTACAGATACTCGAGTTGGAGTACCGCCAATCAGTGTATTCCGATCGCAAACTATCGCATGAACAGCACCACCTGGCGCGTGACCTGGGGGTCTCCCACCGACAGCGCCTGCGATACCCATTCGGCCATCACCTACGCGTTGTGCTGCCCCTAGCCTGGATTTCTCAGCACGAGACGTCGGTATTTCGCCGGTGGCTCACCCCCTACATCTGAACGGTTTCACGACAGATCTATCTCAGCCGGCTACTCGTACAGGACTCAGCATCGCTTCGAGGGGAACCAGCGTCAGGTGGCAGAGGGGAACGGATTGGCTCACATGGGGTCGAGGCGGACGGCGCAGAACTTGAATTCGGGGATCTTGCCGAAGGGATCCAGCGCGTCGATGGTGAGGACGTTGGCGGCGGCCTCGCGGTAGTGGAAGGGGATGAACACCGAGCCGGGACGTACGCGGCGAGAGGCCGCGGCCACCAGGGTGATGGCGCCCCGGCGGCTGGAGACCTTCAACAGGGCGCCGTCCGACGCGCCCAGGGCCGCCAGATCATCCGGGTGGACGGTGACGGTGGCCGCGGGCTCGATGGAGTCGAGCACAGCCGCCCGCCGGGTCATGGTGCCCGTGTGCCAGTGGACCAGCTCCCGCCCGGTGTTGAGCACCATGGGGTACTGGTCGTCGGGCACCTCGGCGGCGGGCTTGTACTGCGCGGGTACGAGCTTGCCGCGACCGTCGGGCGTGGGGAACCGATCCGCGAACAGGATCTGCTCACCGTCCGTGGCCAGGTCGGGACACGGCCACAGCCGCCCGCGGGTGGAGAGCAGGTCGTAGGTCAACCCACCGTAGGAGGGCGACAGGGAGGTGAGCTCCGCGAACACGTCCTGGGGCGAGCCGTAGCGCATGTCGTAGCCGAACCGCGTGGACAGGTCGCAGAGTATCTGCCAATCCGGACGGGCCTCGCCGGGCGGGTCCAGCACCTTGCGCCCCACCTGGACCCGGCGGTCGGTGTTGGTGTAGGTCCCTCCCTTCTCGTAGAAGGTGGTGGCCGGCAGGATCACGTCGGCGAACTCCGCCGTTTCGGTGAGGAAGATGTCTTGCACCACGAGGAAATCCAGCGCGGAGAGCCCCGCCCGGACCACGGCCGTGTTCGGATCCGACAGGAACGGATTCTCTCCCATGATGTACATGCCCCGGATGTCCCCGGCCGCGGCGGCGTGGATGATCTCCACCACGGTCAGACCCGCCACCGGGTCGAGCTCCACGCCCCAGGCCTGTTCGAATTTCGCGCGGATCGCCGGGTCCGTCACGCTCTGGTAGTCGGGGTACACGATGGGGATCAACCCCGCGTCCGAGGCGCCCTGGACGTTGTTCTGCCCGCGGAGCGGGTGGAGGCCGGTGCCCGAACGCCCCACGTTGCCGGTCATGAGCATCAGCGAGATGAGGCACCGGGCGTTGTCCGTGCCGTGGGTGTGCTGGGAGATCCCCATGCCCCAGAAGACCATGGCCGTACCAGCCCGTCCGAAGGCCCGGGCGGCCTCACCAATGGCGCCCGCATCCACGCCACAGATCCGCGCCGCGGTCTCGAGGTCGTAGTCCGCCACGACCTCGGCCAACGCCTCGTACCCCGTGGTGCGAGCCTCGATGAACGCGCGGTCCACCAGGTCCTCTTCGATGAGGATCTTCATCCAGGCGTTGTACAGGGCCACGTCCGTGCCCGAACGGATCTTCAGGAAGGGATCCGCGTAGTCGCAGATGTCCGTGCGACGGGGATCCACGACGATGAGCCGGGTGTTGCCCGAGGCGACGGCGTCCTTGATGAAGGTCGCGGCCACCGGGTGGTTCACCGTGGTGTTGGAGCCGGTGATGAGCGCCACCTCGGCCTGGTGTACGTCCCCGAAGACGTTGGTCACCGACCCCGAGCCTATGGTCTCCATGAGCGCCGCAACCGAGGAGGCGTGGCACAAGCGGGTGCAGTGATCCACGTTGTTGGTGCCGAACCCCGCGCGCACGAACTTCTGAAAAAGGTAGGCCTCCTCGTTGGAGCACTTGGCGCTGCCGAACCCGGCCAGGGCGGAGGATCCGTATCCTTCGTGGACCTTGCGCAGGCCCGCGGCGGCCACTTCGAGAGCCTCGGACCAGGTGGCCTCCCGGAAGTGGGGCAGCAGCTCGTCGTAGTCCACGATGCCACGGCGCCTCTTGGAGGGTGGGGCCTGGGTCTCGGCCGAGAGCGCGCCCTTGGGATAGGCCGACTCGCGACGAATCAAAGGTCTGGTGAGCCGCTGAGCGTGGGCGGCGTAGTCGAATCCATACCGCCCCTTGACGCAGAGACGCTCGTGGTTGACCGGGCTGGAACGCCCGTCCGCGTAGACGACACGGTTGGTGGCCGGATCAGCATGGTAGGTGATGGCGCAACCCACGCCGCAGTAGGGACACACGGACTCCACCGCCACCAGGTCTCGGGCCCCGGCCTCGGGTGGAACGCCGGCCGCACTGGCCGGGGTCTTCAGGGTGAGCGCCCCCGTGGGGCACACCTTCTCGCATTCGCCACAGGTGACGCATCCGGACGCGCCCATGGGGTCGTCGAAGTCAAAGCCGATGCGCGTGGCGTAGCCCTTCCCCGTGCGGCCAATAATCTCGTTGTGCTGCACTTCGTTGCAGGCGCGAATGCAGCGATCGCAGAGGATGCACGCCTGGTGGTCCACGGCGATGGCCGGGGAGGAGACATCCACACCTCGCCCCTCGCCTCTGGGCATCGAATCCCCCTGCCCCACCCCAATCTCCGCCACTGCGGCGGCGAGCTCGTCCGGCCTCGTCTTTGTCCGGTCCGCACGGTCCGCACGGTCCGCACGGTATGGAGGCTGGTCCGCCTCCAACAGAGCGAGCACGTCCTGACGAATGGCATCGATGTGTGGGTTGCTCGTGATCACCTTCATGCCGGGCTCGGCCCGCCGATGACACGCCGGCGCCAATCGCCGCTCGCCCACGTCCACTAGACAGAGGCGGCAGACCCCCACGGGGGCGAGTCGGTCGTCGTGGCAAAGCACGGGGATCTCGATGGACAACTGCCGGGCGGCCTCGAGGATCGTGGCGCCCTCGGCCACCTCCACGGATCGGCCGTCCACGGTCAGCGCGATGGTTCTGCTTTCAGAGCTCATCTTGCGCCTCGAACCTTGGGATCCGTCATGGGGAGCTCGTCCGGCCAGAGCGCCGCCGCCGAAAGCAGCGGGTTCAAGGCCACATGCCCGAGCCCGCAGATGGACGCCTCGGACAGGACCCGCTGCAGACGGTCCACCACCGCCCGGTCCAGCACCTCCCCCGTCGTCAGGGACCGCTCCAGCAACACCACCGCCTTCTCGCACCCCACCCGGCAAGGCACACACTTGCCGCAGGACTCGTTGCGGAAAAACCGCACCAGGTTCAGCACCACCGGCGCCATGGGCGTGGGCTCGGCCACCACCACCAGGGCGCCCGACCCCATCATGCTGCCGGCCTCATCCAGGGAACCAAAGTCGAAGGACGTGTCCAGGGCGGTCGCGGGCAACCACTTGGACGACGCCCCGCCCGGCGCAAACCCCTTGAGCGCCTTCCCCCCCGAAACCCCGCCCGCCAGGGCCAAGAGCTCGGACACGGGCGCACCCAGAGAAATTTGATAGACGCCCGGCCGCTCCACCTGGCCCGACACGGCCACGAACTTGAGCCCACTCACCTCGCCCCGCCCCTGGTCCCGCCACCAGGCGGACCCCTTCAGCGCGATGGCGGGCGCCATGGCCAGGGTCTCGACGTTGTTGATGAGCGTCGGGGACCCCCACAGCCCCTCCTGCCCCGGGAAGGGCGGCTTGTTGCGCGGCTCCCCTCGCTTGCCCTCGAGGGCCTCGAGCAGGGCCGTCTCCTCGCCGAGGATGTAGCCCCCGGGCGAAACAAACACCTCGATGTCGAAGTCCACGCCGGAGCCGAAGATATCCCGGCCGAGGGCGCCGGCCTGCCGCGCCGCCAGGAGCTCGGACTCCAGCGCCCGTTTCGCCGCCGCGTACTCGTGGCGCAAGTACACGTACCCCTGGCTCGCCCCCACGGTGAAGGCGTCCATCACCATGCCCTCGATGACCAGGTGGGGTAGCTGCTCGAGGATGACCCGGTCCTTGAAGGTGCCCGGCTCGCTCTCGTCGGCGTTGCAGATGACGTACTTGGGCGCCCCCTCGGCGGCCCGCACCAGCTCCCACTTGCGCCCGGTTGGGAAGCCCGCGCCGCCCATGCCCCGCAGGCCCGCGTCCCGAAGCTCCGCGATGATCTCGTCCCGGCTGGAGGACTGGTTCAGAACGCGAACCAGCTTTCGAATGGCGCCGTACCTTTCGCCCGGGGCGTCGTAGGGGTCGGCGTCCCACCGCTGGGATGGGGTCGCGGCGACTCGGGGAAGCTCCAACTCCCGGCCCGGACCCGAAGACCGGATCAGCCCGGCCACGAGCTCCTCCACGTCGTCGAGTCGCACGGGCACGCCGTTGACCAACGCCGCCGGGGCCAGGTCACAGTAGCCCAGGCAGGACACCTCGTGCACCTCCACCCGGCTCGCGTCGCCCCCCGCATCCCGCACCGCATCCGCCAGTCGGGTGGCGAGGGTCTGGGCGCCGTTGAGGTAGCAGGCCACGTCCCGGCAGATCTCCACCGTAACCGCCGCCGGAGGCGTCGTGCGCAGATGCGGATAGTACGAAACCAGCTCCTGCAGACGATGGCGCTCCACCTTGAGGCGGCGGGAGAGCCCGACGAGGGTGTCTCGACTCAAATACCCCGCCTCGCTTTGGGCCGCGAGCAGCTCCGGGATGGGATTCACGGGATTTTTGGGGCTCGTGGGACTCGTGGGACTCATGAGACTCACTCCACCTCGACGAAGGCCTTGGCGGGCGCATTGCACACGGGGCACTTGTCCGGCGGCTCCCCATCCACCACGTACCCGCACACCTTGCACACATTGTAGGTGGGCTCCTCCTCAGCGACCATGTGACCGATGACCTTCTTGTACAGCTTGGCGTGGACCTCCTCGGCGTCCCGGGCGTGGGAGAAGCCCATGACGGCGGCTTTGTTCCCATCCTCCTCGGCCTGGGCGATCATGGCCGGATACACGTTCTCGCTGACCGTGTTCTCGCTCTCGAAGGCCGCCTCCAGGTTCTCCTCCGTCGAGGCCACGATCTTGAGCTGTCGCAAATGCTTAATCGCATGAATCTGCTCAGCCTTTGCGATGGCCCGAAAGAGCTTGGCCACGGCCGGATAGTCCTCCTGGTCCGCCTTCTCCGCGTAGCCCAGCAACCGCAAGGACGCCTTGGCCTCCCCGGCAAATGCATCGTACAGGTTCCTCTCAGTCTTGCTCATGACGTCTCCTTCTCCAGCTCCCAATAGCAGGAGGTCCAACTTACCACGACCTCGCGCCTCGTGCCTCGCGTCCACGTCCCCTCTCCGAATACATTTTATTGCAAAAAAGCAGCAACCGGTCGGGCGCCCCACCCGATAACCCCCGTGAAAGGAAAACAAACAGCCCCGTATCCGAAAGGACAAAGACCATGCCCGATCCTATTAGCAACGGCTGCAACGCGATGCCGCCCATCACCGTCTCGGCAAATCCTCCGGCAAACTCGCAGGAGGAAATCCTGATCTACGGCTGTGCGCCCAAGGCGGTCCGGTCGCCGGTCTTGACCGAAACCCAGGCCCGGTCGGAGATATTCAAACAATGCAGCAATCTCAAGCTGTCGGCGGCCACCACGAAATCCTTGATTGCGTCACTGAAACTCGGCGCTGACAGCTCCTCGCCGGCCGGA
Source organism: Deltaproteobacteria bacterium (assembly GCA_029938605.1). Lineage (GTDB taxonomy): Bacteria > Myxococcota_A > Polyangia > HGW-17 > JAJRWW01 > JAJRWW01. The sequence continues at coordinate 47,767 of JAOZUO010000021.1, forward strand.
CCACCGGTCCAGCAGGCCCTACAAATGCTCAAGACGCTGGGACGCGCGGTCAAACAAAACCCAAAGCTATCGGTGAAGGAACGAAATCAGTTTGTTGGCCTTTGGACCAAGCTCGAAAAACGCGGTGGAGCCAGAAAGGCCTGGGTCAGCCTGGGACAAGAGAAGCTGTTCTGGGGCCGCATGTCGGCCAAAAACCGTTGGACAGCCGCCTGGGGCCTTGCAAATCATCGTCTGACGCCAGCAATGACCGCCAAGGGAATCGTCCGGGTGATCAAGCATCACCTCTTCGCTTCGGCGAATCAGGTGGGACGACACAACGCTCTGGCAGATCCCTGCGATTCGTGCAAGCTCCTCAACGCCAACACACTGCCGGATGGTGCGACCCAGAAGAACCAGGCCGCAGCACTCATGAACACTCACCTGGGGCATATGAAGCCCGCCTCCCGAGCCATTTTGCACCAGCAGGTTCTGGCCAAGGCCAATTACCTTCGCAAGGCCTTTTTCGAATTCAAGCCCGGCTCTACGTCGAAGAAACTCTGGGGAGACCGCATCGTCAATGCCCATGGCCGTGACTGGTACAAGCAGTGCCTGAGCATGATGATGGTAAATTCAGCACGAAACGCCTGCCGGTCCGCCTTCAAGGGAGTGGGAGCACACAAGGGCGCGGACGTCGTCTGCGGGAAGGACTGAGCCATGAACCGTGCAAAGACGATTTCGAAGCTGTTGGTTCTCGCTGCAACGACACAGCTCATTGCGGGGCTGGGGTGCCGCGGAGCGTCACCGCGAGCGGCTCAACCAGCTCCCATCTCCGGCCAGGCTGCCCCCATGACTGCCGCGCCGCGTCGAAAATCGACGGCGGTCTCAACAGCGCCCATGAAGCGCCCACCTGCCGAGCCCGAAATGACACTTGACGAGCTTACGGACATCCGCCCGGAGAACATTCCACCTGGAGCCCCGTGCGTATTCGTCAACGGCAAGCTCCGCTGTACGTGGTGCGACGTGGTGATCAACAAACAGCCTACCCAGCAGCAGAACTGCCCCCCGAAGTGACCGCGGCCGACAACCCCCGAGAAACGAAAACAAACAGCCTCGCTCCCAAAGCTCTTTCGTCTTCTCTCAGTCGCAGCCGATGGGTTGGGTGCTGATCACCACGTCGTCGAACCAAATACGATTGCTGTGACCGTCGGCCTCGGAGCTGGGGATGTAGTGCTGAAGGGCGGCCCGGTTCAGGGCCAGAGTGTCGACGGTGCGCCACATCATGTTGTCCACCTGGTGCGCCAGTTGGCCATCGATCCAATAGGCCATTACGCCGTTGGGCACGTTGGGATCGTTGGCCCGCATCATCATCTCGAAACAGGTCCACTCGCCCCGAGGAAATGAGACGGGAGGATCTGGGACAAGCTCATCTCCCCAGCAGCACTGCAACCCATCGTCGCAGGTGGGAAGCCCAATGTCGGCACAGTGTTGGCAGTTGTCTTCGACCCACTGCTGTCCCATGTAGTTCACGCAGTTGTCGCTGCAGCTCATGGCTGGCGAGTAGGTGTAGAAAAACGTCTCGTGGGTGTCTGGCCGCAAATCCACCGTGGTGCCCATGCTCAGCTCACCGTTGGGCAGGCAGCCCGAGGCTCCCAGGCTCCAGTATCGGTCCGGCTGGCTGCCGGCGATGTTTGGTGAGCTCCTTTAGGGCAATCCCCATGATACCTCTGACTGTACCATGCTGCCACATACGGGCCTTGCTTGAACCGTTGACCATCGGGGATCAAAATGGCAGCTTTGCCGAAGCAAACCAAATCGCCTACTTCACCAACTTCAAAGGAGCAATGCAATGTATCGTTTGGGACTGTTTGTCGTGTGCATGTTGGCGGTCGGCTGCTCGAAAAAAAATGAGGGTCAGACCAAGGGCGGAGCAAACACAGTAAAGATCGCCGCCCTGGGGATCGAAGTCGATACACCGAGTAGGGCCGAAGCCATAGATATCGGTGACGGCGATTGGAGCCTCGACAAATGGAACGTGACGCTGCGCAAAAAGAAAGCCAAGGACCCGTCTTCTCCTGCCAAAGTCAAAGAGCAGCTCATTGGTAAACCCAAGAATTTCAAATCCGAGTCCATCAATTCCGGTTTCCTTGTGAGTTATCTTGCCCAGCATGATGGCGCCTTCGTGATCTCTGTCCACAAGCTCCCAAAGGTGGGCGATGTCGTGTGCCGAGCGCGCAATAAAAACGCCGAGCTTCACAAGCAGGCGATCAAGATCTGCCGGAGCCTGCGCGCCTCCAAATAGCACGACGACGGGAAGATACCTGGGCCGGCGTCCATGACAACACTGATGCCGGTGAGCCCGACCGCTTGCGCATGGCGGGGGGGGTGGTTAGATTCGATAGGATTAGGAGGCAATATGGATTCCAAGCTTGTCAATGCGGTGCTGTTGTCGGCCCTCGCCGGGTTGGCGACGACCATTGGCAGCGTCATCGGCATCTTCGTTCGCCACCCCAGCAAGGCGTTCATGGCCTTCACCCTGGGATTCGCCGCCGGGGTGATGGTCCACGTCTCCTACGTGGAGCTGCTGGGCGCCGCCATCCAGGACATCGGGTTCGGCTGGGCGCATGTGGCCTTCTTTGGTGGCATGGGAACGATGTTCCTCATCGATATGGCTATTCCCCACGACTGGGGCGCCGAGCACTACGAGGGTCCGGGGGACCCGGCCAAGCGTAAGGCGGTCATGCGCACGGGCTTGCTGGTGGCCCTGGGCATCGCCATTCATAACTTCCCAGAGGGGCTGGTGACCTTCACCGGCGCCCTGAAAAACATGGACCTGGGCATCGCCTTGGCCGTGGCGGTGGGCATCCACAACATCCCCGAGGGCATGGCCGTGTCGGTGCCCATCTACGCCGCCACGGGCAGCCGCAAGAAGGCCTTCCTGTGGTCCTTCCTCTCAGGGATCTCCGAACCCCTGGGGGCGTTGCTTGGCGCGCTGATCCTGGCGCCCTTCCTGAGCAAGACCGTGCTGGGCGTGTGCCTGGGCGGGGTGGGCGGCATCATGGTCTTCATCTCCTTGGACGAGCTGGTCCCCGCGGCCCGTCAATATGAGCGAGAGCACACCGCCATCGTGGGCGTGGTCGTCGGAATGATGGTGATGGCAGTCAGCCTCTGGGCGATGGGCATGAGCGCGGGATGACGGGCCGAGGAATGAGAGCCGAGGAATGAGGGCCGAGGGATGAGGGCCGAGGGATGCTAGGCCGCTTGTTTGACCCACTGGAGCAGTCGAGGCAGATCCATGGCGCCCGAGATCCGGGCCGCTTCCTTCCCGTCCTTGAACAGCACCATGGTCGGGATGGACCGGATGGAGTAGCGCGCGGCCAGGGCCTGAGCCCGTTCGGTGTCCACCTTGGCGAGGCGTACCCGGGGCTCGAGCTGGGCCGCGGCCTCGACAAACACAGGCGCCATCATCTTGCAGGGACCGCACCAGTCCGCCCAGAAGTCCACCAGCACGGGGACCTCGCTGTGGGCGAGGTGTCGTTCGAAGGCGTCAACACCAAGGGCCAGGGGGTGACCCGTGAACAGGGGCTCTTTACAATGTCCACAGCGCGCCGCCTCGGCCGGTCGGTCCAGGTGAATCAAATTGATGCCGCCACAGTGTGGACAGACCGCCTTCTTTTTGTCCGCCATGGGTCCACTCTCCTTTTCGCGTCGTCCGACGCTCTTTGCACCCATCAAACCTAAGTCGCTTTGGACGTGATTCAACCGCCTCATATAAGCATTGACCACGACGACCCCGCCGCGGACAATGCCGTGGTCACTTTCAGGAGGAATCCATGGACGCCGAACAGTTCGAGACCATCATCCAGAACGCCATCGAGGGCGAAATCGAAGCCCGGGACTTCTACGCCGCTGCCGCCGAGAAGGTTGACGACGCCGCGGTGAAAGAGATCTTCGCCCAGCTCAGCCGACAGGAGGAAGGACACCGACATCGCCTGCAGACCTTCAAGTCCGACCCCATGGCCAAGGTGGAGTTCAAGAAGGTGACGGACTACGGCGTGGCCGAGGAGCAGGACTGGCCCAAGCTCTCGATGGACATGAAGCCCGCCGACGCCATTGGCCTCGCCATCAAAAAAGAGCAGGCCGCCATGGAATCCTACCTGGGTCTGGCCGACTCCATGGACAACGCCGAGTTCAAGAAGCTCTTTTCGGAGCTCTCCGAAATGGAGCGCGGCCACAAGGCCAACCTGGAGAACCTGTTCGTGAACGTGGCCTACCCCGAGGACTGGTAACGCCCCCGATCCCAGCCCCCACGAAAAATCACAATCACGGGGAAGGCCTGCCGGACGAATTGTCTAACCTACGCCCGATCGGGGGTTTAGAGGCCCAGGTTGCGGCGATAGACTTCGAGGTTGGTTTCTAGCAGCTTGGCGGGGACGGAAGCGGCGATGGCCTTCTCCAGGCGAGCGGGGGTGATCTTGTCGATGGCACCGAGGGCCGCTACCCGGGCGAGGAGCGCGACGTTCTGCATGCGGGGGTCGGACAGGTCCTCGTCGAAAACCCGCTCCACGGTGCCGCCTTTGGAGGCCACCTCGGCCTCGATGTCCGAGACCTTGGGGTAGACAGCCTCGCCCATGCGTACGGCGATGGGCTGGTACTCGGCGTCATAGAAGATGATCCGGCCGCCCGGCCGCAGCATGTTCACGGCCCCACGCAACCCCTCGAGTCGCTCCAGGGAGACCACCAGATCCGCCTGGCCCGGTGGAACCCGGGGGGCGTAGGCGCCCTCGCCGACCCGTAGATGGGACACCACCACGCCGCCGCGCTGGGCCAGGCCGTGGGTCTCACAGCCCAGGACCTTATGGCCGACGTCCACGATGGCCGTGCCCAGGGCACCGGACAACAGGCCGATGCCCTGCCCGCCCACGCCCGTCAGATAGACGTTGAAGATGCTCATTTGACACCTCCCGGTGACTTCGCGCCCGGTGACTTCGCGCCATCGGGCGATGGCGCTGACGCTGGCGCCGGCGCCAAGGGTCTTTGGATCTTGAGGGTGCCCGGCGCGGCGGACATGATGCAGGATCCGCAGCCGATGCACAGGTCCTCGGACACGCCCACCTGGTCGTCTTCCGTACGCTGGAAGGTGGGGCAGCCGAACTGCTCCATGGCCGGTAGGGCGTCGGCGGCCTGTTCCGGGTTCACCGCGATCTTGGGCAACTTGAGCCCGGGACTCTTCTTACGACTGGCCCGCGTGAACTTGAGCATGCAGGGGTGCCGAGCGATGACCACGGCGAACCCCTCGTGGGCGTTGGCCTCCTGCACGTAGGCGATGAGCTTGCGCTGGTTGTACGAATCCACGTCCAGGATCTTCTGCACGCCGAGGGTCTCGAGCAGCCCGATGATGGGGATCTTGTCGCCGATCTCGCCGCTGCCGTGGCGGGCCTGATGTCCGGTCATGGCCGTGGTGCCGTTGTCCAACAGGACCAACGTCACGTTGTGATTGTAGATGATGGCGTTGATAATGCCCGGCAGGGCCGCGTGGAACATGGTGGAGTCCCCTAGGAAGGACACCACCTTGCGCGTATCGTTCTTGACGGCCAGACCCGCCCCGGTGGACACCGAGTGGCCCATGCAAAGCAGCACCTCGCCCATGTTGTACGGCGGCAAGGATCCCAGGGAGTGGCAGCCGATGTCCGCCACGGTGATGGTGTCGGACTCGATGGCCTTCTTCACGGCGTGGAAGGCGCTGCGGTGACCACAGCCGGGACAAAGCTGCGGCGGTCGGGGCACCACCTCTGCGCTGGGCTCAGGGAAGTCCCGCGGCTCGAAGGCCTTGGGCCAGAACCCCGCCAGTAGCTTGTAGCTACGCACGGGGTCGAACTCGCCCATGACCTGATCCCAGTCCGGCCGGGCGAGGATGCGGCACTTGACGCTGTTGTCATAGGCCAAGGCTTTGATCTCACCCTCCAGCACGCGCTCGAGCTCCTCGAGGATCACCACCTCGTCGTGGGCCTCGAGGAACGCCAGGATCTTCTGGCTGGGCAGCGGGTAGGTGATGCCGAGCTTGAGCAGGTCTACAGTGGCGCCGGCCTGGTCGATGTTCTCCAGCACCGAGTAAGCAGGGATGCCCGCCGAGATGACGCCCAATCGCTTGGAGTCCACGGGCGCGACGCCGTGGGGCGCCAGAACCCGATTCAGGGGGCTCTCCTCCGCCAGCGCCTCATAGGCCTGCAGCTTCTGTAGCGCCTTACGCTTGAGGGGAAACACCGCCGCGGCGATGGGCCAGTAGGGTCCGTTGTTCGCGTCGAAACGAGGCGTCCAGTCGGGCTCCTCGCCACTCATGGCGGCGAACTGCACCACCTCCCGGGCGTGACACACATGCGTGGTGAGCCGCAGAAACACCGGTCCGCGCTGCCTCTTCGCCAACGCGGCGGCCTCCTTGTACATCTGGTAGGCCTCGGTGGGCGAACCGGGCTCCAGCATGGGGATGTAGGACATGCGCGCCCAGATGCGGTTGTCCTGCTCGTTCTGCGAGGAGTTGGCCCCGGGGTCATCGCCCAGGATCACCACCAGCCCGCCAATGAGCTCCAACATGGACAGCTGGATCAGCGAATCCGAAGCCACGTTCAGCCCTACGGACTTGAAAAAGACCGTGGAGAGGTGACCGTTCAAGGATCCGCCCGTGGCCACCTCGAGGGCCACCTTCTCGTTGGTGGAGGACTCGAAGTAGAAGTCACGATGCTCGGGCGCGATGAGGTTGAGGGTCGTGGCGATCTCCGGCACCGGCGAGCCGGGGTACGTGGTGATCACGCGGGTGGAGACCTCGATCATGGCCCTGGCCACGGCCTCATTGCCCATGGCCAGACCCGCCCACGGCTCGGGGTTCGTCAGATTCTGTTTTATGCTCATCATGGTCCCTTAGGGGCGACTACCCGCAGGGTCGAGGTTACAGACCCGGGATGGCCATGTCCGGCGGGAGGGTGAATACGCGCTGGCCCAGCTCTCGATCCACCAGGAAGATACCGTTGCCCTGGTCGCCGGCCAGCTTCATGGTCTGGTACACGCTATCGGCCGTGGCCTCCTCTTCCACCTGCTCCCCCACAAACCACTGCAGGAAGTTGGTGGTGGCGAAGTCCTTCTCCTCCATGGACAGAGCCACGAGGTCGTTGACCAAGGCGGTGACGTGCTGCTCGTGCTTGAGCACCTCCTGGAACACGGTCAAGGTCGACGCCCACTCCGAGGGCGGCTGATCGATCTGCTGCAGGATCACGCGGCCGCCCCGCTCCTCGATGAAGTTATAGAACTTCGTGGCGTGTACCATCTCCTCCAGGGACTGGATCTTCATCCAGCTCGCCGACCCGGTGAGGTTCTTGTCACCGAAGTAGGCCGCCATGGAGAGGTACAGGTACGACGAGTAGAGCTCGGCGTTGTAGTGATCGTTCAGGGCTTTTTGGATCTTGTCCGATAACATCGTTTGTCTCCTCGAGTTTGGGCGTCCCAGGTCAACGGGTGACCAGTCAAGATGGACTGGTCAGAGTATCCCTAAGCTAATGCCCTGGGCTCCGGAGTCAACCCGGAAACCACGCCGCAACGGCCCCTATTCACTCTCCGTCCACCTCGAACGTGACGGGGCCAATCTGCGCCAGGAGCACCTCCGGATCCACCGTGGGCTCCAGACACACCTCGCCACGGCACAAATGCCCACCGACCGACGGGGCCTGGGCATGGACCAGCACCAGGTCCGGTGTGTAGGCGGCGTGCACCGCCCGCGCCAGCGGTTCGAACCCCGCGTCGTCGGTGTCTCCGGCGAGCACCACCTGGGCGGGGGTCCGCCACACCAGCCCCGCCGAGGCCAGGAGCTGCGGCAGGGTGTGCGGCTGGGCGCACAGGGTGGGACCAAACGAGCGCGCGGTGGACTCGGCCAAATCCCGCAGGTCTCCGCGATCCAAGCTCACCGCCAGCCTCGCAAGGCAGGCCAACAGGACCGAGTTTCCCGAGGGCTCCGCGCCGTCGTAGTCGTCCTTGAGGCGCAGCAGCAGCGACTCATCATCGCCGGACGTGGCAAAGAAGCCGCCGCCGGCGTCGTCATGAAACAGCGCCACGGCGCGGTCGGTCAACGCGGCCGCCCAGTGAAGCCACTGGGCGTCAAAACCCGCCTCGTACAGATCCAGCAGCCCCGCCGCGAGGTGCGCGTAGTCCTCGAGGTAGGCGTCGAAAGCCGACTCCCCGTCGCACCAACGGCGTAGCAGCCGATCGCGCTGGGCGTCAAAGAGCGCCTCCCGGGCAAACCGCGCCGCGCGAGTCGCGGCCTCCAGATACCGTGGATCCCGAAGCACCTGGTATCCCCTGGCGAAGGCTGAGATCATCATGCCGTTCCAGGCACACAGGACCTTTTCGTCCCGTAGGGGCCTCGGACGCCGTCGGCGCACGACGAGCAGCGTCTTGCGGCAATGGGCCAACCGCCCACCGAGCGCCTCGGGGTCCAGCTCGTGGATTTTCGCGGTCTCGGCCACGGATCGCGCCTGGTGTAGCACGTTCTTGCCGAGCAGCTCGCCGTGGGGATCCTGGGCGTTGCCCGCCGATCGCACCCCGTAGTGGTCGGCGAAAACCTCGTAGTCGTCGCCCAGGCGCGCGCGCAGCTCCACATCCGTCCAGACGTAAAAAGCTCCCTCGGCCTTGGCGGAGCCCCCCTCGGACACCAGGCTGTCGGCGTCCTCGGCGGAGTAGAACCCCCCTGTGACCGGGTCCGTCAGGTCCAGCAGAACGTACTCCAAGGTATCCCGAGCCACGTCGGCGAAGCCCGCCTCCCCCGTGAGCTGAGCCGCCTCCAGATAGATCGTGGCGAGCTGGGCCTGGTCGTAGAGCATCTTCTCGAAGTGCGGAACGTGCCACTGGGCGTCCACGCTGTATCGATGGAAGCCACCGCCCAGGTGGTCCCAGATTCCACCGCGCGCCATCTCCCGCAGGGTGGACAGCACCATGTGCGCCGCCTGGGCATCACCGCCGCGGGCGTAGTGCCGCAACAGAAAGTGGAATGTCGCCGCCCGGGGAAACTTGGGCGAGCCGCCGAACCCGCCGTACTTTGAATCAAAGGTCCTGTGAAAATAGGTAAAACCCGCCTCTGATCCTGTTTCATGGGTCGCCGAATCGTCTGGTTCCACCATGTCATCCGGACCCACCGCGTCCCCCGCCACTGCGTCCCCCGCCACCGCGTCGGCGATGGCCTGCAGGGTTCGGGAGGCTCCCTCGCGAATACGGTCGGGCTCGGTCTCCCAGGCCTCATGCACGCGCTCAATGAGCATGGGAAAACCAGGGGTCCCAGGCCGGGCTTGCGGCGGGTAGTAGGTGCCCCCGAGGAAGGGCTCGAGGTCCGGCGTGATCCATACGGACATGGGCCAGCCACCGCTCCCGGTGGAGGCTTGCACGTAGGTCATGTAGACGCGGTCCACGTCCGGCCGCTCCTCCCGATCCACCTTCACGTTGACGAAATAGCGGTTCATGAGGGCGGCGGTGGCCTCATCCTCAAAGCTCTCCCGCTCCATGACGTGGCACCAGTGACAGGTGGCGTAGCCGATGGACAGGAAGATGGGTACGTTGCGCTCCCTCGCCTGGGCGAAGGCCTCTTCCCCCCAGGGGTACCAGTCCACCGGATTGTGGGCGTGCTGTTGAAGGTACGGACTCTTTTCGCCACCGAGCCGATTCGTCATACGAGGCCCTCCTGTTGTGGAGAACCTAAGGACGAGCAAAGAAAACGGAAGGGAACGGGCGGCGGAACACCGCGCCGGGAGAGGCGCTACGGACCTACGAAGGCCTTCATGTACTGGGCGCGCTGGAAGAGCTCGGCACTCTCGGGATCCTCGGTGAGGTTGCCCTTGAAGGTGCCGATCTCCTCGTAGCCGCGCTCGTCCATCCACGCAGCCAGGTCCGTGGTCATCGTCTTGAGGTGGCCCAGCTTGTTCTTCATCAGCGTGGACGTCACCTGCACCGCCGTGGCCCCCGCCAGGAGCATCTTCACCGCGGCGTCGGCGTCGTGGATGCCACGGGAGCCGCAGATGTCCACACCCAGAGTTTCGGAGAGCAGCGCCACCCAGCGCAGGGCCATGCGGTGCTCCTGGGGTCCCGACAGGGAGATACCGCCGCGCACCTCCTCCTTTTCGATGTCGATGTCCGGCGAAAAGAGCCGATTGAAAAGCACCAGCCCCTGGGCCCCGCTTTCGACGAGCTTTTTGCCCATGCGGGTCATGTTCGTGATGTAAGGCGCCAACTTCACCGCCACGGGCATGGACACCTGGCCGGTGACCATGGACACGATGTCCAGATAGATCTGGTCCACCTGGCCGCTCTTCTGCTCGGGGTCGGTGGGCAGTACGTAGATATTGAGCTCCAGGGCCGCGGCGCCGGCCGCCTCGAGCTGCTTGGCGAACTCGATCCAGCTATGGTGGGAGGTGCAATTCACGCTGGCGATGATCGGAATGGACACCGCGTCCGAAGCCTTCTTCACCACCTCGAGGCAGTCGCGCGGCCCATACCGCGTGGGGATGTCCGCCCGGAGGTAGGCCAACGCCTCCGGATGCATGGAGTCCGCCAGAGCATCCGTGGTGTCGCTGTAGTCCAACCGGATCTGCTCTTCGAACATGGACTTGAGCACCACTGCTCCGGCCCCCGCCTCGGCACAGTCCACCACGCCCTCCACCGTGCGGGTCAAGCTGCTTGAGCCCACGATAAAGGGGTTATCCAGTTCCAGACCCAGGTAGCTCGTACCGAGATTCGCCATGGCAATTACTCCACCGGTTACCGTCAGATGGAACGCAGATTGGCACAGCGTTTCATCCCAGTCAACCAACCCCAAGCCTATACAAACGGTACTTATGCGGCAGCGGGTTTGCGCTCAAGCGTAGGCGCTGCGCTCTTGCTCGTAGAGGCGGCGCAGGATACCGGGGTACACGGGGAAGCGGTCCGCCAGGTCCAGAGTCTCTTCTCGGAGGAGACGCAGGCGCACGGAGTCGTCGGAGTGAACCATGGCGCTGGCGATAATGTGCCCAAGCTGCTTCATCTCCGGCTCCGTCATGCCCCGGGTGGTCATGGCCGCGGTGCCCATGCGGATACCGCTGGACTTGGTGGGCGGCAGCGGATCGAAGGGGATCTGGTTGTTGTTCACGGTGATGCCGATGCGCTCCAGGATCCGCGTCGCCTGGATACCGTTAACCTTGTGGGGCCGCACGTCCGCCACGATGAGGTGGTTGTCCGTGCCACCGGTCACCAGCCGGAACCCCTGGGCCGTGAGCTCCTCCGCCAGGGCGCAAGCGTTGGCAAGGATCTGCTCCTGGTACCGCTTGAACCCGGGCGCTAACGCTTCTTTGAAAGCCACGGCCTTGCCGGCGATGACGTGCATGAGGGGGCCGCCCTGGATGCCGGGGAAGACCGACGAGTTTACCTTCTTGGCGTGCTCCTCCTTGCAAAGGATAATGCCGCTGCGCGGACCCCGTAGAGTCTTGTGGGTGGTGGTGGTGACCACGTCGCAGTGGGGCACGGGGTTGGGATGGAGCCCCGCCACCACCGGACCGGCGATGTGCGCGATGTCCGCCATGAGATAGGCGCCCACGTCCTTGGCGATCTGCGCGAAGGGCTCGAAGTCGATGGCGCGCGGATAGGAGGACGCCCCCACCACGATGAGGTTCGGACGGGTCTTGCGGGCGATGGCGCCCACCTCGTCCACGTCGATGCGCTCGGTCTCTTTGTTCACGCCGTAGCGCACGATATCGAACACCTTGGATGAGAAGTTCTTCGGGTGACCATGGCTCAAATGTCCACCTTGGTCCAAGGCCATGCCGAGGATGCGGTCCCCAGGCTTGAGCAGCGCGAAGTACGCCGCCATGTTGGCCTGGGACCCCGAGTGGGGCTGCACGTTGGCGTGCTCGGCGCCGAACAGCTCCTTGGCCCGGTCGATGGCGAGGGTCTCGACCACATCCACGTGCTTACAGCCACCGTAGTACCGCCGCCCGGGATACCCCTCGGCATACTTGTTCGTCATCACCGTACCCTGGGCGTCGAGAACGGCCATGGAGACGTAGTTCTCGCTGGCGATGAGCTCGATATCGATCTGCTCGCGCCGGACCTCCTTGAGTACGGCCTCGTATACGTCTTTATCCACCCTGCGCAGATCGTTGAGCATGGTTCCCTCCTAGATAGTCGTCCGTCGTCGTCGTCCGCGTAGTTGCGCTAGCCGTCTAGAAGCGGCTTCTCGTGCGCCTCGAACCAGTCGGCCGGGTTCTCGAGGTAGGCCTTGGTGTCGGCGACGAGTTGCACGTGGGTGCGCTCCTCGGCCACCATCTCCTTCAGGAATCGCTTCTCCTGGTCGTCGGTGGCCTCGGCCAGGGCCCGGGTATAGAAATCCACCGCCTTGCGCTCGAAGTCCAACCCGATCTCCAGGGCCTCGATGTCCGAGGTAGCGGCGTGGATATCCTTGCCGTGCTTGGCGGCCACCGCGTGGAAGAAAGCCCCGAGGTCCTCGGTACGCCGCTCGGCCTCCATCTCGTCGAGCAAGTCGGCATAGTCCGCCCCGCCGCTCACCTTCTCGTAGATCTTCTTGATGATCCGCGTGTGGTGGACCTCGTCCTGCGCCAACATTCGGAAGATCTCCACGCCGGCCTCATTCTGGCAGTTCGTCAGGGCCTTCTGATAGAATTCATACCCCTTCTCTTCCATGCTCAGGGCCGTCTGAAACATCTCGAGCGCCCTCTCACTCGGTTCACTCATATCGCTCTCCTGATTCTTGGCCGTCGCGACCGCTAGTCTTCGATGGCGAAGCGGGCCTGTTCCGTGGTGCCGGGAATGAACTCGCCCACGGGGACGAGCTTCTTATTGAATTTGACGCAATCCACAATGGTATCCCATAGTGCGGACAGTTGCTTGGTCTCCAACTCACCGTCGGGGACAAACTCAACCAGGTCGTTGTCGATTTTGATCTTCATGATGTGCTCCAAATCCTCTCCCGGCCCAGGGCGACCGGGGTTTTAGTTTTCGCGCAGCACGAACTCGTCGTACTCCACCTCAAAACGCAGCTTGTGGTTGGCCTCTTCGTGGGCCAACGCCAACAGGGTGTTGCGGAGATCCTCGTCCTCAGTGGACTGGGCCAGATCGGAGTAGAGCTTGAAGGCCGCTTTCTCCTTCTTCATGGCGACGATGAGCGCGTCCTGGTAGTCCATCTCCGGAGTAAGCTCCGCCTCGACCAGGTAGTCGCCGAGCTTGAGGTCCAGGACTTTCTTCTGGGACGGGAAGAGCTTGTTGCCGGACTTGATGCCCTCGAGCTTGGCCTTGTGCCCCAGCTCCTCCTTGGCAAAGGCCAAAAACGCCTTCTTCATCCAGTCCTTCTCCACACGGCCGGCCATCTGTGTGTAAAACTCAGCGGCCTCTTCCTCTCCCTTGATGGCGAAGTCCAGGATTTCGTCGACGGATTTCCAGTTGCTCATTCGGATTCTCCCTTTCAAAAATTTTCGTTGTCGGCTCGGCCCTGAATCATCGACCAGCGGGGCCAGAACCAGGACGTCCCACGTTTGCTTGGTCGTCCTGCTGAGCAAAGCGCGTGCCAATCGCAGGACTCCAGACCGGTTATCAATAATTATCGACAATTGCAAGAAAATAAGCGGCAGACACCCCCGTCCGGAGTGTCTCACGAATCGGAAAACGAAACAGGTTATCTCTCGCGAAAATGAGATTGGTGAGACACATGCCTTGTCTACAGTGAGACATTCTGCTAGAGAGACCGCACAATGCAAAAAGAACCCGCTTTCGATCCGGTGCGCGTGCTCTTTTTGAGCAACGATGACGGCTCCCTGGGGCGCATGGCCGAGGGTTTTTTTCGGGCCGCGGCCCAGCGCTCCGTGGCGACCCAGTGCGCCAGCCCCTCCCCCGAAGCGCCAAATCCCAAGGCCGATGACGCCATGCGGGAGGTGGACGTCGACATCAGCACCATCGTGAGCACGCCCCTCCCAAAAGTCACCCGGGGCTCATGGGACATCATCGTCTCTCTGACGCGACATCCGGACGCCGTCGCCAGTCCCAATGGCTCCCCCTGCGCCGAGTTCCTGGGCGGAGCCGACAGCCTCAACATCGGCGCACCGGTGCGCCTCTGCTGGGCTTTGTCATCGAAACACGACGCCGACGCCGATGCCGACGCGATGACAGATCTCCGGGCCGACCGGGAGAAACTCCGCCAGAATATCGACTCGTTGGTGGATCAAGGCTATCTGGACGCCTTTGTCAACCAGAGGACTCGCCTGACCCACCTCGCGGACCTCATGGATGAGGGCGTCGTGGCCCATGATCCCCAGCGCCGGATCTACGTATTCAACCGCGCGGCCGAGAAAGCCACGGGCATCCGACGAGAGGATGTACTCGGGAGGGACTGCCACGAGATATTCCCGCCCAACGGCATCTGCGGCAACAACTGTGCCTTTAAGACCGGCGCGCCGGATCCCCCGGGAGACCGACTCTTCAACGTCGCCTTCACCACCCCCGCGGGAGACGAACGCAAGCTCAAGATAACGTCCCGACCCATCACCGCGCCCACGGGCGACGCCGGGGATATCCTCGCGGTCATCCACGACGCCACGGAGGTCAACGAGCTCCGGTACCAGCTTGGCCGCATGCGCAACTTCCACGGCATGGTGGGCCAATCCACAGCGGTGCAGGAGGTCTTCGACCTCATCCGACAGGTGGCCGGCTCGAACTACCCCGTGCTGATCACCGGGGAGAGCGGCACGGGCAAGGAGCTCGCGGCGGCAGCCATTCACGCCGAGAGCCACCGGTCGGGCGGCCCCTTTGTACCCGTGAACTGCGGGGCCCTGCCCGAAAACATCCTCGAGAGTGAGCTCTTCGGGCATGTCCGCGGCGCCTTCACCGGCGCCATTCGCTCCAAGAAGGGGCGGTTCGAGCTGGCGGACGGCGGCACCCTGTTCCTGGACGAAGTGGCCGAGCTGACCCCACCTTTTCAGGTGAAGCTGCTGCGCGTGCTCCAGGAGCAACGGTTCGAGCGCGTGGGCGGCGAGAAGCAGATCCAGGTAGACGTGCGCATCATCGCCGCCACCAACCGTGATCTGCGGACCCAGATCTCCCAGGGCGCCTTTCGGGAGGATCTGTTCTACCGACTCTGCGTGGTCCCCGTAGGTCTCCCTGCCCTGCGAGACCGACGCGAAGACCTGCCCTTGCTGGTGCAGCATGTGCTCAAGAACGTGCGGCAACAGACGGGCAAGGATATCCGCGGCATCTCCGACGAGGTGCTCGGCTGCCTGCTTCAGCATAACTGGCCGGGCAACATCCGAGAGCTCATCAACGCCATGCAGTTCGCATCCGTGCGGTGTGACTCCACGCTGATCCTGCCTGAGCACCTCCCCCCGGAGCTGCGAACCAGCGGTGGATCCCCCGCACTCACGCCCTCGTTGAGGCCCACAGCAATGCCCCTGTCGTTGCCGGACGTTGGCCCAGGTGTCGGCGCGACACGCTCGGGTGGAGGTCGTCGGCTGAAGCTCCATCGCGATCTAGTCATTCAGGCTCTGACCGCCGCGAATGGCAACAAGGTAAAGGCTGCTAAAATCCTAGGTGTAGGCCGCGCCACCCTCTACCGGTTTCTGAAGGACAATCCTGTCTCATAAATCCCTATTGTCGGACGATCCTGTCTCATGAATCCGGTCACGCGAGACACAATGCCGCGAGACATTCCTCTCAACCACCTGAAATAAATAGACTCAGGAAAGTGGCGCCCTCTGGCATCCGCCTTGCAAGACTACAAGGCATACAGGATTGGAGGCCCGGCGATGCCACCCAGGATCTCTTGCCTTTTCGGCGGAGTCCCTTACCCCGACCGCCAACACGAGTCGGAATGTAGCCAGCCAAACCGCTAGCCAACCAATCTCGCGCTACATCTCTCCACAAACACAACATCGGCATCGCCAAGCCTCCGGCCCTGTTGCGTCCGAGAACAACCAGATCTATCCCACCGCGGCCGACGCCTTGACCTACATCAAGGGCCTCAAGCCCCAGAACCTCGTAGGTGCCTCCTTCAATTGATGAGGGTCCAAATTCCCGCAAGGCAGAAAAATCTGCCACCTCAAACACGGAATGGACTCACGTGCCAATTTGCATTAGTGTATCCACTGTAAGGCACCACACTAGTGACACATGCGAATGCACCTATCAGCTGACAACAGTAGGTATATGCGGCCGATTGCTGCCAGAACTCTGGCGGTGGTTTTCTGCCTTGGAATCGGCCTCTGGACGACTCCGGCGGAGGCGCAAAGCGGCATCAAGCAAATCAACATACTCAACCTTGATCCGTCCACGAGCCCGTACGGAATCGTCACGGTGGATACGGCGAGAACCCTGGGCCATCTGAAGTGGTATGTGGGTGGAACCTTCAGCTATGCACTGGATCCATTCCAATTTACGATAAATTCGTTACAGCTCAACAAGTTCGTTCACAATCAGGCCTTGGCGGACATAACGCTTTCCATGGGGTTCTCGGACTACTTCGAGCTCGGAGTGCACCTACCCATCGTTATGTATCAAGACAGTTCGGGGGAAAGCGATCCCTTCGGTGTAGGAGACACGCCCCTCGGCCACCACGCGATCGGTGACCTACGGATCGTACCCAAAATCCGCTTCTGGAAGAACCGGACCCATGGATTTGGGCTCGCGCTAATCCCGCAGTTCACGGTCCCTTCGGGGCTGCAAAACGAAAACGCTGGTGATTCTTTCCTGACCTTCGAGCCTCGGCTGGTGCTGGACTACACGTTCAAGCAAGGGACGGTGATCGCGCTGAATGCGGGCTACCGACTCCGACGGGGCACCGAGATCGGCAAGCTCCGACAAGACGACGAGGTCATCTTCGGTCTGGGGCTTGAGGTTCCGGTGTACAAGCGGCAGTTGTCGCTGATCGCCGAGGGATTTGGCGCCATCGGCTGGGAGAGGGCCGCCTATGATCCCCACGCCGGTCTCGACATCGAGGAGTTTCCCCTGGAGGTGCTCGGCGGAGTCAGGTACCGCTCGCCGGTCGGGTTGATCCTGACTGCCGGCGGGGGCGCGGGGCTCACTGACGGCTACGGCACACCCGCTTTCCGCGCGTTCCTTACTTTGGGCTACTCGCCGGTCCCGTCCAAGGTCGTGCCCCCGCAGCCGCCGAAGCCGGAGCCGGAGCAGGACACAGATGGCGACGGCATCTTGGACAGCCAGGACAGATGCCCCAACAAGCCGGAAACATACAACAAATACAAGGACAAGGACGGCTGTCCGGACGAAATACCCCGACCGAGAGTTGTTCCGGACGACGTACCTCGACCGAGGGTTGTTCCCGACGACGTACCTCGACCGAGAGTTGTTCCCGACGACGTGCCCCGACCGAGGGTTGTTCCCGACGACGTACCTCGCCCGAGGGTTGTTCCCGACGACGTACCTCGCCCGAGAGTCCGAAGGATCCGCCCCCGACCGCGAATCGTCGTATCTGACGGACCAATGCTGGAAACCGTGATCTACTTCTATACGGATTGGTGGCGAGTCAGGACGCGCTACCGACCGGTCCTGAAGAAGCTGGCCAGGTGGCTAACGCATCATCAAGATGAAGCCACGGTCATCGCCATTGAGGGCCACGCGGACGAGCGAGGCTCCAATCGGTGGAACGAGGTGCTCTCCTACCGTCGAGCCCAGGCAGTGCGCTTTTTCCTCCATCGGTTCGGTATTCCCATGTGGCGCCTGCGGATCAGGGCCTTGGGTAAGACCCAACCCGCGCGGAACGGCTGTAACTCCATGGCTCCTGGTGACACGAAGAAGGCCTGTATGGCGAAGAACAGACGTGTCGTGTTCCGCATACTGAAATCTCGAAAAAACCGATAACCCACATAAATCACTTGTGGTTTCGACCGAATCAGTCGACATCGAGCCCCACCTTTTCCCCTCTCCCCCCTCCCTTCTGAGGTGTACGAAAAAATACTGAAATTACTGCGCTACCGCGTACATTTTTCTCTAGTAGTAGCTCGAAAAGATTGATAAAATATTACCGGTGATAAGTACGCAAGAAGCAGGGGCGCTAGAGTATCCAGGAATGCAGCGCCCAAACACAGCGGGAGTTCGGTATGTCTAGAGTCTTTACTAGCATCCTTGGTGTGGTCATGGTCGCGGCGATTGTGCTCGGGGCCGGGTGTCGTGACAAGAACATCCTAAATTTCATTGAGGACGCAGGGCCGGGACCGGACACCGAGCCGACGTGTCAGACGCCGGCAGACTGCGACGACTCGAACGCCTGCACGGACGACGTCTGCAACAACGGCATCTGCGAGAATCCGTCCGTCCAAGACGGGTTGGCGTGCGACGGAGGCGATGGCGACCTGTGTAACTCCACCTGCGAGGCGGGCGCCTGCACCACGACTACGCCGGTGGCCTGCCCAGACGACGGGGATTCTTGCAACGGTGCCGAGGCCTGCAACCCCAGCGACGGACTGTGCGCGAGCGCGGGGAACCTCGCCGACGGTACGGCGTGCGACGGAGGCGATGGCGACCTGTGTAACTCCACCTGCGAGGCGGGCGCCTGCACCACGACTACGCCGGTGGCCTGCCCAGACGACGGGGATTCTTGCAACGGTGCCGAGGCCTGCAACCCCAGCGACGGACTGTGCGCGAGCGCGGGGAACCTCGCCGACGGTACGGCGTGCGACGGAGGCGATGGCGACCTGTGTAACTCCACCTGCGAGGCGGGTGCCTGCACCACGACTACGCCGGTGGCCTGCCCAGACGACGGCGACGCTTGTAACGGCACAGAGGCCTGCGTACCCGCCACAGGTGTCTGCGGATCCTCCGGCGACCTGGCTGACGGCACAGCGTGCGGCGGAGGGGGAGATCTGTGCGCTGCCACCTGTCTGGCCGGCGCCTGCGGCGGTCTGCCGGTGACATGCGCCGACGACGCCAATCCGTGCAACGGTGTCGAAGCCTGTGTGCCGGCCACCGGCCTCTGCGCGTC
>JAOZUO010000257.1:0-1487 GCA_029938605.1 Deltaproteobacteria bacterium
ACTTTTGTAGGACGCGGCGGCTTACGG
Organism: Deltaproteobacteria bacterium; assembly: GCA_029938605.1. Classification (GTDB taxonomy): domain Bacteria; phylum Myxococcota_A; class Polyangia; order HGW-17; family JAJRWW01; genus JAJRWW01. The sequence goes on from JAOZUO010000257.1 coordinate 28, forward strand.
AGAACTGTTTTAGGAAGCGGGAGAGGATGGCTACCATGCCTTCTACTGAGACGTTGGTGACTTCGTCGTTCATGCGGGCGTAGCGGCGCTCGCCGTCTTTGAGGCGCTCGGCGATGATCTCTACCAGGCTGGTCTCGCCGGACTCGCCGCTGCGGGTGTCGGTCATCTGGATGCGGTCGATGTTGATGCCCACGCCCATGCCGATGTCGCGGGTGAACTCGAGCTTGATGTCCAGGGGCACTTCGTCCCGCTCGTAGCGGCCGCGCATCTCGATCTTGAGCTCGCCTTCGTCGTTGATGAAGATGGTGAGCACGAACTTCTGCCAGCCGTCTTCGATGAGGTTGCTGTGCTCCATCTCCGGGAAGACGAGGTCCAGCTTGCCAACGGGGACCTCGTTCTCGAACCGCACCAGGAAGGTCAAGTCACCGCCACTCAGGGCGTAGCGCATCTGGAGATTGGTGAGGTTATTGGAGTTGAGCGACTTGATGTTCTCCTGCCACAGCTCCATTGTGGGCAGTTCTTTCCGTCGCTCCGGTCCTTTGTAGTTATCGCTTTCCGATGAGCCGGCGCTGGTCATGCGCGTTTCTCTCCTTGTGAGCCTTCCCGAGTGAGCTTTCCCGCCCTTAGTGCTCTCATCCGTTCCTAAGTGTACTTTTATCCCTCTTGTGGAAGCGCTTTTCAACCCCTGATCCAATGAAATATTGGCGAAATGCGGGTGAAATGTGTGTGGTTATTGATTGTCTGAGAGCAGAGCCACCAGTGCCGCGCCCAGATCGGCGGACTCGGGGACGCAGACATCCGGGCCGGCGGCCGCGAGCTCTGGGGCCGGCCGGTAGCCGTATTGGGCGGCCACCGTGCGCATGGACGCGGCCTGCCCGGCTTGCAGGTCCATGAGCGAGTCCCCCACCATGACTCCGGCGGTGGCGGGGCGCCCGAGGCGGCGGGCCAGCTCCAACAGCACCGCGGGATCGGGTTTGCGGGGCCCGCCCCAGTCGGCGCCCAGGACCTGGGCGAAGTGGTCGGTCCAACCGAAGTGGGCGACGATGGTGCGGCACAGGTCCGTGGGTTTGTTGCTGGCCACGGCCAGGGGCAGGCCCAGATCGCGCAGCGTCTCCAGGGTGTCGGCGATGCCGGGGTAGGGGCGCGTCGCGTCCACCGGGTGGAGGTGGTAGTAGGCCATGAGACTCTTGGCCACGAGGGGCGCCAGGGCCAGGTCCCCGCCCACGGCGGTGATGGTGCGGTCCACCAGGCGTCCCACGCCGTCGCCCACGAAGGAGATGATGAGCTCCTCGGCGGCGGCGGGCATGGACTGGGCTCGGAGCCCGGCGTTGACGGCCCGGGCGATGTCGCCGCGGGTGTCGAAGAGTGTGCCGTCCAGATCGAAGACAACGAAGGCGTTTGAGTCCATGTCCAGAGCATAACCCACAGGGACGGATCTATTGCTATAGTGATCGACTCTG
>JAOZUO010000257.1:1587-3045 GCA_029938605.1 Deltaproteobacteria bacterium
CCGACGCCCGTGGAGCCCTTCAGCAAGGAGGCTTGCCGGGAGTTGGATGCGGCCATGCGACAGCTCCGGGACGAGGCGCTGCCCTTCGAGGTGCGGCAGATCAGCGTGGACGAGGCGCGGGCCGTGCTGCGCGCCCAGGGGTACGACGACAAGCTGTATTTGCTGCGGACCCACTGGGAGACGAGCGTGCGGGTGGTCTCCTGCGGCGGGTTCATGGACCTGTTCCACAATCCGGTGGCCTACGACGCCGGAGTCATCCACAGCTTCCGTCTCACGCCCTACGCTCCGGGGCTGTTGTTGCGGGTGCCCGTGCGGGGCAGCGCGCGGGTCCGTGGGCGGGCGAAGGTGAGCCGGAAGCTCTTTGACACCCACGCCGAGTCCCGGCGATGGAATCGCCTGGTGGGGGTACAGAACCTGGGGCAGCTCAACGCCCTGAGCGTGGGCGGTGGCATCGACGAGATCATCCGGGTGGACGAGGGCGTTCATGAGAAGCAGATCACCGCCATCGCCGATCAGATCGCCGCGAAGGCCGGGCGCGTGCGGCTGGTGCTCATTGCCGGTCCCTCCTCATCGGGCAAGACCACCTTCGTCAAGCGGCTCGAGGTCCAGCTCCGCGTCAACGGCATTCAGCCCGTGGCGCTGTCGGTGGACAACTTCTTCGTGGCGCGGACCCAAACCCCCAGAGATGAGCAGGGGCGGTTGGACTTCGAGTGCCTCGAGGCTTTGGATCTGAAGCTGTTCAACCGCGTGCTTACGGATCTGATGAAGCGGGGCGAGGCCCTTGTGCCACGCTACGACTTCCACACGGGCATGCCGACGCCGCGCGACACCTGGGAGCGGTTCAAGGTCCTGCCCGATCAGGTCGTCCTGGTGGAGGGGATCCACGGCCTCAACCCACGGTTGACCCCCGCCGTGCCCGCGCGCTCCAAGTTCAAGATCTACATCTCCGCCCTGACCCAGATCGGGCTCGATGAGCACAACCGGATCTTCACGTCCGACACGCGGCTACTGCGGCGCATCGTCCGGGATCGGCGGTACCGGGGTTATAGCGCCGCCGATACCTTGTCGCGTTGGCCCCTGGTGCGGCGTGGAGAGATGCGTCACATTTTTCCCTTCCAGGGCCAGGCGGACGTGATGTTCAACTCAGCGCTGGTCTATGAGCATGCGGTGCTCAAGGGGTTCGCGGAGCGGTTTTTGCTGGAGGTGGATGAGCGGGACGCGACCTTCAGCGAGGCCTACCGGCTCCTGGGATTTCTGCAGAAGATCGTGCCCATCTTCCCCGACGACGTGCCGCACAACAGTCTGCTCCGGGAGTTCATCGGCGGATCCGCGTTTAACTACAGGTAGGTGACATACAGGTAGGTGCCATACAGGTAGGTGCCATCCGATACGGGGACGGCCGAGGGACGGCCGAGGGACGGCCGAGGGACGGCCGAGGGACGGCCGAGGGACGGCCGA
>JAOZUO010000257.1:3145-4691 GCA_029938605.1 Deltaproteobacteria bacterium
GGGACGGCCGAGGGACGGCCGAGGGACGGCCGAGGGACGGCCGAGGGACGGCCGAGGGACGGACAGCGCTAGGCGAAGAGATCTTCCAGCTCGGTCTCAACGCGGGTCTCGGAGGCCTTCTTGGCCACTGAGATCTCCTTGACGATGAGGTTCCGGGCGGTGTCCAGCATGCGTCGCTCCCCGAAGGACAGCGTCTTGGTGCTCTTGAGACGAGATAGATCCCGATAGACTTCGGCTACCTCGAACAGGGATCCGGTCTTGATCTTTTCCATGAAGCCGCGGTACCGGCGGTTCCAGGTCTGCTTATCGACCTGTACCTCTTTTTCTTGCAGGATCTCCATTACTTCGGCGATCTCCGGCATGGAAGCGACCTGGCGCAGCCCCACCTGGTCCGCCTTGGCGGTGGGCACCATAATCTTCATCTCGGAGTCAAGGATCTTCAGCACATAGAAGGACGTGACCGTCGAAGCGATCTCTTTTTCCTCGATGCCTACGACCTCCGCCACGCCCTGGGCCGGATAGACCGCTCTGTCACCGACACTGAATGAGAGCCCCATTAAACGCACCTCCGACGCACTTGGTACGCCTTCGATTCGAACCCACTTCTGGGGTGGGTACTAAGTAAACACTCGAAATCCACGTTCATTCCGTACTGTTCAATCACTGAGAATCTTCTTGCCACCCGGAAGTAACTTCGGTAATTACGGCTGGGAGGGTAGTGGTCAACGGGTGGAAAGACTCCGTATATTTAAACCATTAACGGCGTTGGAGTATATCAGATATGCTAAAATTATCCAACGTCAATAGACGAATTCGCATCCCGAAGGGCCCTCCGTGGGATAGGAGCGTCGGGTGCCCTAAAGAGGCTATTGCGGTTGGAGATCCGAGGGCGCTGGGTGCCATTATTGTGGATTTTGGTGTGTGAGGGATTTGGACCAGGGACATGAAGAAAAGCAGCAATTCGTTGGGTGGCCTATTGGTTGCGGCCCAGTGGCTGACTGAGGAGCAGCTCGGCGATGTGCTGGAGCAGCAGCGGATGGGGCTTCCCTTCGCCTCCTATTGTCACCTGCTGGGCTACGTGGATGAGTCCACGCTGGTGCGAGCGCTCTCTCGGCAGATGGGGGTGCCCGGCGTGGTGCTGGGCCGGTGCATCATCGCCCTTTCGAACCTGGGTGACGTCCCGGTGGACATTGCCCGCAAGTACGTGATGTTGCCTCTGTACGAGGACAAGCACCACGTCTTCGTGGCCATCTCGGATCAGGCGGATCCCGGCGTGGTACACGAGCTGGGGATTATTAAGGGCAAGACCGTCGTTCCCCACGTGGCTGTACACGGTTGTCTCCTGCGAGCGCTTCGGGACTGCTACCGGCTCCTGGATCAAGGGGACGCCTACTGGTTTGGCGACGAGACCTCCTTCGAGATGCTCAACGATGCGCGCGGCGTGTTGTGGTCGCTGTCGGATGTGGATGAGCTTCCCGAGGCTGTGGAGTCGGCTCCTCTGGACGTCACCGATCCCAACATGCCCATGCCGGTGGAGCCGGAGGAC
>JAOZUO010000257.1:4791-8247 GCA_029938605.1 Deltaproteobacteria bacterium
GACTCGCTTTCAGACTCGCTTTCAGACTCGCTTTCCGGCGTGGCGCGCGCGGCGAGTGCTGGCCAGCTAGGCTACGGGGTTCCCGAGGACGAAGGGGATGGGGAGGAGGAGCTGGAGCTGGACACCCGCGCGCGGCTGCCCACGTCGCGGCGGATCCTCGTGGTGGACCCCGACGAGAAGTCGAGCCACCTTCTCACCGAGGTGCTCGAGCAGGAGGGGCACACCGTCGTGCGTTGCGACTCCGGGATCGAGGCCGTGCGCCTGCTCCGTCAGGATCCACCGGAGCTGGCCATCATTGAAGTAATGATGCCCAAGATCCAGGGCTATCAGCTCTGTCGAAGCATCAAGTCCTCCACCCGCTATGGTCACATCCCGGTGATTCTGATGACCCGGGCGGACGCGGGAGAAAACCCCGGCCGGGAGATGCTGACGCAGTACGGCGCCGACGACCTGCTGGGCAAGCCCATCAGCCAGTCGGAGCTGCTGGGTGCGGTGAACCCCCTGCTCTCCGGGGCCCAGGGGCCGCAGCCGGCCGAGCCCGCGGATGCCGGGCTCTTCGAGGAGGCCATCGCCCAATACCGTGAAGGAGAGGCGTCCGAGGCCGTGGAGACCCTGCGACGGGCCCTGGCCGTGGATCCCCTCTCAGCCCGGTACCACTTCGTGCTGGGAAACATCCTCCAGCACCTGGAACAGCACTACGACGCCATCGACGCCTACGAGTCCACCGTCTCTTTGCGGCCGGACTACTTCCCGGCCCTGTCCCGGTTGGCGTTCCTGTACTACAAGCAGGGGTTCCTCAAGCGGGCCCTGGAGACCTGGAAACAGAGCCTCGAACACTGCCCGGATGAGGATCAGGCCGCCCGCATCCAGAAGTTCATGGAGAAGCTCGCGGTAGAGCTCAAAAGTCGCCTGCCTCCCAGCGACTTCCTCGCCTAACCCCGCAGCTATTTGCCGTTTAGGGCCCGACCAGGAATAACCAGATCGCCCAGTCCGTCGATCCATCCCCGCTGACTGCGTCCCTTGTCACTCGGAATCAGTAAGATTTCCTCGCTCCTTGGTCCTTGGCAGCGGGGCGCCTCGACGACCTGAACTGACCTGCTTATTCCTGGTCGGACCCTTACAACCTTGACAGTGGTGGCTGTTCTGGTAGGTATGGCATTGCTTCGTGGCCAGGGTCTGTTCCTGGGCTGAAGCGTAGCTCTTTGAAAGATTACGGAGAGGTGTCCGAGAGGTCGAAGGTGCCTGATTCGAAATCAGGTGTACGTCATGCGTACCGGGGGTTCGAATCCCCCCCTCTCCGTACATGAAGTCGGCCTTGTGCCGATGTTGAGCGGCCATGTACCGGCCACGTGCCGGGCATGTGCCGGTAGGTTGCCACGGACTGGAGAGATGACCGAGAGGCCGAAGGTGCACGACTGGAAATCGTGTGTGTCGAGAGGCACCGAGGGTTCGAATCCCTCTCTCTCCGATGGCTCCGGATGACGAGATTCCTGTGAACTCCGCCAGGCCCGGGAGGGAGCAACGGTAGCAGGAGGACCGGGTATCCGGAGCCTTTTTTTTTAACCATGGGACGCGGTGGTCGGCACTGGGGCGCCGGTGGCTTCCAGGGCGTCCGGCAGGGTCTGGGGTCGCATGTCCTATCTCGTACTCGCCAGAAAGCTTCGTCCCCAGACCTTCGAGGAGATCGTTGGCCAGCAGGCGGTAGTGCGCACGCTGACCAACGCCTTGGAGTCGGGGCGTCTTCACCACGCCTTTTTGCTGTGTGGGCCCCGAGGTACAGGCAAGACCTCCACGGCGCGCATCCTGGCCAAGGCGCTCAACTGTGAGCAGGGGCCTACGCCCACACCGTGCAACACCTGTAGTCATTGCACGGAGATCACCGCGGGCACGGCCGTGGACGTCCTGGAGATCGACGGCGCGTCGAACACCGGTGTGGACGACGTCCGGCAGCTCCGGGAGAACGCTCGGTACCTGCCGGTGTCCACCCGTCGCAAGGTCTACATCATCGACGAGGTGCACATGCTCTCGGTGAGCGCCTTCAATGCCCTGTTGAAGATCCTCGAGGAGCCCCCCGACCATGTGACCTTCATCTTCGCCACCACCGAGGCTCACAAGATCCCGGTCACGATCCTGTCGCGCTGCCAGCGCTACGATCTCACCCGGGTCCGTCCCGATGAGCTGGTGGGTTTTCTCAGGAGCCGGCTGGAGCCCGAGGGCATTGTGATCGAGCCCCTCGGTTTGGAGATCATCGCTACCGCCGCCGATGGCAGTGTGCGAGACGCCCTGTCTCTGGTGGACCAGGTGGTTTCGTTCTGCGGCACCGAGTCCATCACCGGGGAGATGGTGCAAAAGGCCCTGGGCCTCACCGATCGGCAGACCCTGCTGGATCTGTCCGAGGCGCTGCTGGCCGGTGACGCCGAGGCCGCGGTGATCATCGTGGAGCGGGTCTACCAGTCCGGCCAGGACTTCGTGGCGTTGTCGCGGGCCTTTCTGGCCCACCTGCGGGATCTGGCCGTGGCCCGCGCGGTGACCGAGCCCAGCGCGCTGATCCAGGCCTCTGTTGAGGATCTGGAGCGGATCCGTGGGCAGGCGGCGCAGGCAGCGCCGGACTTGTTGCTCCAGCTATTCGACAGGTTCGCTCGCACGGTGGACGATGTGGCGCGGTCGGAGACGCCGAAGCTGGTGATGGAGATGGCGCTGGTGGGCCTCGCCCGGGCCGAGCCCCTGTTGCCCCTGGGCGATCTTCTGCAGCGGCTCGAGTCCCTGGAGGGGAGGATCGCCCGCGGTGGCGGTGGCGGCGGCGGCGGCGGCGGTGGCGGCGGTGGCGGTGGCGGTGGCGGTGGACGACGGGGATCCCGCGCCACCCAGCCGCCCAGTACCGCCCAGTCGCCCAGCAGCGCCCAGTCGCCCAGCACCGCCCAGCCGCCCGCGGAGCCTCGTCCGGTGGCTGAGGCCTCCCCAGGAGCCGCGCCAACCTCTGGACTCCGTGGCGACCCGGCCCCCTCGGACCCCACCGCGAGCCGTGGCGCCGCGGACCTGCCCGCCGATCCTCTGGAGGCCTGGGGGGTGGTGGTGGAGCTGCTCGAGCGTCATAGCCGTCGGTTGGCCGCCAACCTCTACCGCGCCCGGCTGATCCGTGTGGAGGATGGCCCCAAGGCGCTGACCGTGGTGCTCGGTGTGGAGACGGGGTCTTTCGAGCACCAGCAGCTCAGCGGCGACGGGGTGGTAACGGAGCTGGACGAGTACCTAACAGGGAAGATGGGTAAGCGGGCGCGAATCGTCATCGAGGACGACGCGCCTGGCTCGCACAAGGCGCAGGCGGAGACCGCCGTTGAGTCCTCGCCCCAAGCGTCCTCGCCCGAAGCATCCTCGCCCGAAGCATCTTCGCCCGAAGCATCTTCGCCCGAAGCATCTTCGCCCGAAGCGGCCCCCACGGAAGCGGCCCCCACGGAAGCG
>JAOZUO010000117.1 GCA_029938605.1 Deltaproteobacteria bacterium
AGCTGCGCGATCTGAACGGCGATGGCCTCGGTGATCTCGTCAGGGTGGGCGTCAACCAAGTGGAGTACTGGCTCAACCAGGGCAACGGAACCTTCGGCACACTGCAGACCATCGTGAACACGCCGTACCGCGATCCCATCAACACGACAGTGGATTTCGCCGACATGAACGGCAACGGATCCACAGACATTGTGTGGATCGACGTGAGTGGCAGCCCAGACGAGGCGTGGCACTACCTGGATGTCATGGGCTCGAACCGTCCCGGGCTGCTTCACGAAGCGGCCAACGGTCTCGGGTTGGTGCTGCGCGCAGAGTACTCCTCCAGCGGCGTCATGTCCGCCGAGGCCCGCCGAGACGGTGATCCCTGGACCATCGAGCAGCCGGTGCCCACCCAGGTCTTGTCGCGCCTCACGGTCTCGGACTCCATCGGCCCGGATATGGTCACCGAGCTCGATTACAGAGACGGCCACTACAACGGTGACGAGCGGGAGTTCCGCGGCTTCGGCGAGGCGACGCAGCGCGAGGTCGGCGACGAGCACACCCCGACGCTGCACACGACCGTGGAGTTCGATGTCGGTTGGGTGGAGAAAGCCCGGAAGGGGATCATGATCCACCGTCAAATCGAGGATGAAGCCGGCAAGGTCTTCCGGATCGAAGACGCGTCATATGACGTCGTGACCCTGGTGACCGGGACAGACGGCCGCGACGTCCGCGCGACCCGCCAATCGTGGAACGAGGTGACTCACGTGGAGGGGACGACCACGCCTCGGGTCGTGCGGACTGAGTTTGAGTGGGACGAGTGGGGCAACGAGACTGCCAAGTACGAGTGGGGCGAAGTGGTGGCCGGCGATCCAGCCGGAGGCAATGACGAGCGGATCACCGTGAGCGAGTACGCCGTCAACACGGAGGACTGGATCCTTGACCGAGTGGCCTCTAGGCAGCTCCAGAACGCTCTCGGAGAAACGGTCCGCTGGCAGCGCCTGTACTATGACGGCGCGGACTACGAGGGTCTTCCGCAGGGGCAGGTCGCCCGCGGCCTGCTAAAACGGGAGGAGGTGTGGCTCGGCCCGGATGAGGACCGGTGGATTCAGAAGCGCCGCCTCGCCCACGACGAGTACGGCAACGTGCTGGGAATGCGGGACGCACGGGGCTACGATCGCGAGTTGACATACGACGAGGAAACCCACCGTTTTCCCGTTGAAGAGCGGTTGAAGCTCGACGAACGAGACATCGTCATGCGGGCGAGCTACGACACCCTGCGCGGCACTATCGTGCGCTACGAGGACCCAAATGGCCAAGCGATCACCTACCACTACGATCCACTTTGTCGCGTGGAGGCCATGGTGCACCCTGGCGACAGCGCTGGCCTTCCAACCACATCCTACGAGTACATCCTAGGCAATCCCATTTCTGCCGTTTGGACCCACAGCCGAGTCCGGTCCGGCGAAGCCGAGACCCTCGACGAAGTGAGCTACTACGACGGCCGGGCCCAACTCCGCAGCCGTCGGCAGCTCGCCGAGGCCCAGGCAACCGAGGCCTGGATAGAGTCCACTGCGAAGGTGTACGACGTGCGCGGAAAGTCGGCGCTCACATACCGGTCCCGGTTCGTTTCTACCGGCGAGTATGGTCCGCCCGATCCTACGGAGGAGCGGATCGAAGTGTTCAGGGACGGCCTAGGTCGCATGATCCGCAAGATCCTGCCTGACGGCTCCGAGAACCACGCTGAGCACGTTCCTCTCGGCACCTGGAGCTATGACGAGAATGACGCCGACCCCGTCCTCACCGCACTTCGACACGCCCACGTACAAGGCCGTGGATGGGCTCGGCCGTACCGTGCTGCGCGAAGAAGAGGCCAGTGGAGGCGAGCGGCACGCGCGGCGCTACACCTGGAATGTTGCCGACAGCCTCCTCGCCTTTGAGGACGCGGAGGGACATATCAGGAGCTGGCGCTATGACGGCTTGGGCCGTCGCATCGCTACCGAGGACCCGGACGGGGGCTCATGGCGGTACCACTTCGACGACAATAGCAACGAGGTCGCCCGCATCGACCTGCTTGGCGGGGCTCTCAGTCGCGCGTTTGACGGAGGTGGGCGGATCCTTTGGGAAGCACACACTGATGCGCAGGGAACGGAACGTCGTATGGCTACCTATCATTACGACGTGCCATGGACCGGCTCGAACGATCTTGGAAACGCAATGGGCCGCCTTGGATGGGTGGAGGATGCAGCCGGAGTATACGCGCTGGGATATGATGAACGCGGACGGGCCACGTCTGAGATTCGTCAGGTCGATGGGAGGAGCTACCGGCTGGACCGGACCTTCGACGCCGCTGGCCGGTTGATGACACTAACGTACCCGGATGGTGCGCTGATCCGATACTCCTACAATGCTCGCTCACTTGTTCAGCAAGTGGGCGGCGTCGTGCTGTCCCAACGGTACGGCGCGATGGGCGAGCTTGTCGAACGTGAGTTCGGCAACGGTGTCACCGTTCACCGATCCTACGATGCCAGGCTCAGGCTCACCAGCCTGATAAGCGAGGGTCCTGAATCCGACGGCATCGTCCCCAAGCTCCAGGACTTCGCCTATACCCACGACCGTTCGGGCAACGTGACGCAAATCGAGGATCGGCGCGCCGGAATCGCCAATGATCCAGCGCGAGACCAACGTGTATCAGCCTCCTACGATGCCCTCGATCGCCTAGTGTATGCGGTGGGAAACGGCTACTCGCTCACCTGGACGATAAGCCCGAGCGGTAACGTGCTGTCGGTCGGAGGAGAAATGTCTCCCGCTGTCCCGAAGCTCATCCTCGGCTCCTTCAGCTATGGAGGATCAGGTGCAGGACCACACGCCTTGACGCAGGTGGAGACTGGTGGAGTTGGCGGTCACGCTGCCGGGGAGACTCTACGCTTCGACTACGACGCGGTCGGCAACCTGAAGGAAACAAGGTCCGCCACGATCAGCTACGACGGCCGCCAGCAAGTGGAGCGTATACTGAGCTCGTCCGGCAATGAGGTGCACAACGTATACGACTTCGAAGGCAAACGTGTGCAGCGCACCATTGAGTATGCCGACGGCCGTGTGGAAAGCACCGTGTACGGTGGGGCAAATTGGGAGGTTCGTGACGGCAGGCTGATCAAGTACGTCGTCATTGGCAGCGAGCGCGTGGCCCGCATAGGCGATCCAGGTGGCAGGGATGCCGACGTGGCAGCCACGTCGGCATCCGGAGGCTCACCTAGCGCAGGTGGTTGTTCTGCGCTCGTCAAAGGAACGACCCTCGCGCACCAGCTGGCGATGGTAGCCCTGCTGCTGGTATTTCTTCTCTTTGTGAAGAGGCGCCGACTTCAACCTCGAGACAGCGCTCTGAGCCCCCAGAGGCTCGTGCGACCGTTCGGAGTCCCTGTACGGGCTTGGGTGTCACTCGGTGCCTGCATGTTTGTCGTCTGGTCGTGCAAAACTGGAGACCGGGCGCCCTCTGAAATAGACAATTTCCCGGAGAACACGGTGGCCATCCTCACAGACCACCTGGGGAGTTGGCACCTCCTTGTGGACGCTCACGGCCAAGTCGTTGCGGAGCAAGCATTTCTGGCCTACGGAATTCAGCGGTACCGTTCGGGTGGCTCGACCGCGGACTACGGATACACGGGCAAGCTCACGGAGAGTGACTCCGGGCTCATCGCCATTGGCGTACGCCACCTCATTTCGGGAGTAGGGCAGTGGAATAGACCCGATCCGGCTTTTCTGCACGACCCAACGAAGATCGGCAAGGGTGTCAATCCCGGCGCCCCACAGCAATATGGCTTGTCGAACCCGTTGACCCTCTTCGATCCTGACGGCCACTTCCCATATGCCAAGAACGTTAAGACCCTGACAGATGCACTAAACAAAAATCGCCCAGGAATCATGGTGCAACTGCGTTGGGGTATGAAGTGGACGGGAGACGAGAACTGCGGAATTGATGCCTTGGTGTATCTTCAGGTTCAACTCGGGAACAAAGCCGCTGGCAACGCGCCGTTTCGCGCCAAGATGAAAGGAGTTAAACGCTGGACGAAGAAGTTCAACATCATGTCGGGACGGAATCCCGCGAACAACGCGCCCTTGGGAAAATTCGCAAAAGGGGCCACTGACCGGATTACAAGAGTTGGCAAAAAATGGTTCCTGCAAGTGCTGGACTCGAAGGGCTCGCCAGTCTCCGGCCTGAAGGTCGCACTGAAGATGTTCATGGTACTCAAAATCGCTGAAACGCAAAAAGGCAATGGCGCTTTTTCTAAGATACACCATATAGTTTGGCTCGGCGGCCCCAAGGGCTTAGTCCACTGCAATCAGTATTCGAAGGATGCACCACGGTCCTATAAGAAGATGGGTGTCTATGGTGGGGCATTCGTGAAAATTGTCGGCGCGTATGAGCTTCCGGCACATCAGAGCAACGCATCAACCGCAAATCCGAACAAGCCATGACAATGCAATGTACTAAACCCTCCATTGGGGCCTTCGCAGTCCTCCTATTGGGTCTAGGCTGCTGCCCTGCCAACAGAAGCAGCGACTCACGTATTTCGCAGCCAAAGACATCCGGTCAGCCCGAACAAAGGTGCTGGCAAGACACCTCGGTGCTCAACGTCAGGAGGATCTTTCCAAGCAGCCTCCTCAACGGCGAGATCGCTTTGTTGGAAGTTCTAGTTGGCTCGTGCAAGCCCACGTCTGAGCCAGATCAAAACTGGCCATTTCCTGTGCCCAAATTCAATTGGTTCTACAAGTGCAAATCAAACCAAACGCGCCTTGTTTATAGAGATCCTCACACCGGACGACTGGTTCGCACCCTGACAGCAACACTCCCTACCTCGGAGGTCGTGGATGATGTGCGCGGCCTTCGCTACACAACCCTCGCTCCGGGAGTTCGAGCAATTGATGCGCCGCTGCTCAGACACGGACCTTTGCGCACCGCCGATGATGTGATTCACTATGGTAAGTTCCCCATGGGGCAGGTCGCCAAGATCTGGAAAGAGGGCAAACTGCTGCGGACAATACGCTCTGTTGGCAACGAGCGAATTACTTGTGCAAAGCTCATACCGGGCTCCGACCTCGTCGCTATCTGCTTTACTACGGCGGTGACCCCCAAGACCGTACGTGTGACAAACAGCGAAGACCGATATGTGGGTAGATCAGTTTACGATGAAAGATTGAAGCCTAGTGGCTTTGTTCGACTCTACCGTGTGCGGGACGGAAAGCAGATAAGCTCTGCCAAGTTTCAGTATCTACCAACCATGCGCGCAACTGGGCCATGCGCCGTCGTTGCGATGGTGCCGCAGGGACTCTACGATTCGGACTCGGACGACAAGGCGAATTGCGCGGCGTACTCTCGCGCCTGCCAGGAGAAGGAGTTCAGCCAGCCGTGCGGAGACAAGTGGTACAAGAAGAGATTGCCGCGAGCATACGATCTGACGGCGTCGCCGAGCCCCAATGGAGACTATCTCGCGATTCTCGCATTCGATGATTTATTGATATACAAGATCAAGAACCCCAGAGTGGATTTGCAGCTCGTGCGGAAGCACAGTTCCGCTACGTACTACAACCGTGATTTCCATCTATCTGACGCGAGGCTGCGATGGTCATCAGGTGGTACTGTTCTGGCCCTCTTTGGCGAAGGCCGAATCGTCCGCTTGTATCCTCTTCAGGGCAAGAGGGTCTTGAATATCAAGGTGCGTGGAAGGAATCTGTGCCGCAAAGTCATGTGCGAGCCTCTGGTTGGTTCTGTATTCGTTGATGAGCACAGGAAGCTGCTCGTCTACTCTCGTCCAGACTTCAGCATTGGAATTAATTGGCTGAAAATGGCGCTTAGACTCCCCGGGTTCTACGAAGGCGTAAACATGACCACGCTGAATCGACACCGGCTATTTGCGACATTGCCAATGTGCAGTCACTGTGGCAGGTCAGTAAGCCACTGGGCAAGAGATATCGTTGTTGTAGGCAACACGATGATCTTTATCGCAGGCGGAGTGCTTTTCAAGGTCGCCTTGGATTCTGGTATCACCAAGTGCTCGATGGGCGTCCGAACAGCGGATGGCTATATTGTTCGGTGGTAGGCTGGGGTGTATTTTGGTAAAAAACGCAGGGGTTTGGACAGGTCAAAGCTGTCGCGGCTCGTTGGGACGGACGGGTGGTGGCCGCAGCGGGGCTTGGCGAGGGTGTGACGCTTTGGAGACTGCCTAGCGCAAAGAAAGGTAGGTCGTTTGAGAGACTTTCCGAAGAGCGTGCACGCCATTGAGTTCAGCCCGGATGGAAACTATTTGGCGGTGGTAGATATTCATGGTGCGCTCGAGCTGTGGCGGGTTCCCCTGTAGTGTACCTTGTGCCAGTGCTTGAGTACCTGCTTCTGATGTTATTGGGGCAGAAGGTTGGGTGCGGAGGTGGCCCGTGTGTGGGCGGTTACGTGGGGCGGAATAGGTGGACCTGGTCTCGGCCGGCGTTTTTGGCTTGGTAGAGGGCTTGGTCGGCTTCGGAGAGGAGTTGGGTGTGGGTGGGACAGGTGTGGTGGGCGGTGGCTACGCCAATGGAGACGGTGGCTCGGAGGGGTGGGAGTTGGTTGGAGGCGGTGGGGTCGGGGTTCGGGGCGAAGTTTTGGGCGCGGGTGGCGCGGGCCAGGTCTTGGGCTACCTGGTGGGCCTGGGGGCCGGCGGCGCGGGGGAGGATGATGGCCAGCTCGTCGCCGCCGTAGCGGGCGGCGAGGTCGCCCCGGCGGATGCGCTGGGTGACCAGGTGGGAGAGGCCGCGTAGGACGTCGTCGCCGGCCAGGTGGCCGTAGTGGTCGTTGATGTCCTTGAAGCGGTCTATGTCCAGTAGGAGGATGGAGAGGTCTTCGCCGTGTTGGCGGCAGTCTTGGAAGGTAGATTGGGCCAGCTCGTCGAAGCGGCGGCGGTTGAGCAGGCCGGTGAGGCCGTCTTGCTCGGCCATGCGCTTGATCCGCTCGTGGAGGCGGGCGCGCTCCACGCCCACGGCGGCCAGGTTGGCCAGGGACTGGAGGTCGTTCAGGGCGGATTCGGTGATGGTCTGATCGGTCCAGCGGTTGTCTACGACGATGACGCCCAGGACCCGCTGCTGGCCCATGGCCTGGTCCTGGGAGTGGGCGAGCAGCGGCGCCAGGGCGAAGTTCTTCAGCGACAAGGGGGTGGGCCCGAAGGCCACTTCGATGCCGTTGACCATGAGGGGGCGTTTTTCGGTGAGCACGCGGTGGACCAGGCCCCCAAAGGTGTCCCCGGCCGGGTTGACGGGTAGCGGTATGGAGAGGTTTTCCACCAGGCGCACCAGGCGTGAGGCCTGGGGATCGGCGCAGAACTCGTCGTAGCGCGACATGACCCGGTTGAGATCGAACCGCTCGGCCTCCATGGTCTCCCAGATGCGGCTGGCCTCGCCGCCGGTCTCGGGGCCGATGGCCAGGTGACCCCGCAGGGCCCGGTCCCCTTCGTCGGTCAGCAGCACGAAGGCCCGGTTGAAGCCGAGGCCGTCGCCGGCGGTGAGGCCCGAGAGGATCACGTAGAGGATGCGCGTCGGATCCAGGGTCTCGAGCAGGGCCCGGGTGAGGGTCAACTGAAAGTCCGGCGCCCGCTGTAGGGCCTCGGGCCTGTACGCGTCGGGCCGGATCAGGTCACTGTGTGGGTCGTCGGGCGACAAGGGGGGTGAAGCCGGAGGGGATGGGGTAGATGGGCGCCCGTCCACCCATATGGGCGGGCGGGCGTCAACCCTACGTTACGGTTACGGAACGTCGGACATGCAGCCCGTGACGAACTCGTCGTAACACTCGGTCATGGCACAGGCGATGAACTCTTCCGAGGTGAAGCAGCCCGCGTCCGCCGCGCAGGTCTGGGCGACATTGTAAAGCTGCTGGGCCACCGAAGTAGAATTCTCGAAGCAGGTGAACTGCACGCAGGCGAGCCTGGCGGCGTCGTCCTCGAGGGTGTCGTTGCACTCGGTCATGCAGTCGGTCAGCTCGCTGCAGGTGAGGCCATCGGTATTGTTGTTGTTGCAACAGTTGGGGATAGCCCAGCAGGTGAGGTTGGTGCCGCCGGTGAAGTCCTTGCAGATCTCACCGCCGTTGCAGTCATTGACATCCACACAGGTGTTTTCCGTATCCGTCATGGGCGCGGCACAGGTCGGATCCTGACCCTGACAGTCCACGCCGGCGCAGGCGCCGATGCCGGCCATGTCGGGCAGGCCGAGCTGCATGATCGGCTCGGAGTCGATGCAGAAGCCCTTGACGGCGCACATGGCGGCATGGGAGGCGTCGTTGGTGGCCATGATGTCGTGGTCGTCGCAGTCGGTGCCCGCGGTGTCATTCAGCCAGGTGGGGGTCATGGTGGTGGCGCAGAAGGTCTCTTCGTCGGCCACGGCCACGCCGTCTTCGTCCAGGTCCGCGTAGCCGGTGACCTCGGCGAAGAGCACCGCCGAGGCGTCGTCACAGTCGTCGCCGTTGTCGGCGTAGCCCGGGGGCAGGTAGTCGGTGTTGCCGCATACGTCCTGGACCGCGATGGCGCTGTCGCCGTAGCCGTCTCCGTCCAGGTCGACGTAGCCGTCGACCAACATGACGGCCTCGGCGTCGCCGTCGTCGCAGTCGGTGCCTGCGGTGTCAGAGAAGCCGGCCGGCATCTCGCCGTCGGTGCACAGATCGGTGACGAGCTCGGAGCTCTCGCCGTCTTCGTCCGCGTCAGCGTAGCCGTCCATGGACATCCAGACGGTGTTGTCGTCGTCGTCGCAGTCGGCGCCCAGGCAGTCGGCCCCTTCACCGTATCCATCGCCATCCACGTCGACGCAGTTGTCGTCGTCGGAGCAGCCGATCATGGCAAAGCCGAACATCAGGGCAAGTGGCAGTGCTAGCTTTCTCATCTCTCATCCTCCTCAAATGATGAAATCATTGGAGCCCGGCTTACAACAGCCGGGCCCGGAAGTCATTTCGTTGGGTTGGTTTTTGTGACTATGTACCAATTTCTAAGTTTATGTAGTCCAGGGTAGCACACCGGGGATTCCCCGCAAGTTTCTGTTGAGTCTATGGGTACCGCCTTTAGTCTATGGGTTTCGTCTTTAGTTCTGAGCCGGGGGATCGGCGGTGAAGGTGACCTGCACTCCGTAGTGGTCCGAGTAGGCCACTTCGATGTCGGTTCCATCTGTCGTGGTGATGGTTAGCGGACCGTCCAGGATGCGCGAGGCGGTGGTGTCGCCGTCGAAGTTCCGAAACAGGATGTGATCGATGACCACGGACTCGTCGTGATCGATGCCGCCGTTCAAGGGGTTTAAGTCGCAGAAAGTACACACGGCGTCGGGGCTGTCCACGTAGGGGCTGGTGTAGCCATTGGAGAGCATGTTGTAGTTGAATTCGTACTCGGCCACCCAGGAGTCGCCCCCAGGGCCGTTGTTGAAGTCACCCAGCAGAACGACCGTTCCGTCGGCGCCGGCTTTTTCGTCGATGTAGTCCCGCATGGCGGTGATCTGGGCGATCTGCTCGGCCTGCCAGGAGCCCTCGGCCTTGGGCCACGGAATGGTGGCGAAGATGGCCGTGAGGTGGGTGCAAAAGACGTGCACCGTGCCCAGGCCCTCGGTCTCCACCTCGGCGTAGAGCACGGCCCGCCGGTTGAAGGTGGACGCAAAGACCGAGCTGTCCGAGGTAGTGACGGCTTCCCGGGTCAGGAGGCCGATGCCGAAGGCGCCTTCGTAGGCGTAGGCGTAGCTGGCCCCGATGCAGGCCGTGACGGCTTCGTCAATGGTGCCGCCCACATTGACCGAGATGCAGATCCTGCACTCGGGGGTGACGGCACCGTATTCGTCGCCGCAGCTGTCGAGCACGCAGTCCACCAGGTCGTCGTTGGGCACGTTGCCGCAGTGGTTCCGGGCGCAGGTCTCGAAGGCCAGGAAGTCGGTGTCGGTGTCCACGCAGGCCGGCTCGCCGGGGTTCAGGTCGGGCATGGGCTCTAAGAAGAGCTGGTTGGGAAAGGTCTCGGCCGCGGCGTCTTCGAGCATGGTCACGTGCTCGGGGAGCCAGAACTCCTGCACGCACACCAGGTCTACGTCCAGCGCGGCCACGGCTTCGGAGACGTCCTGGGCCCGCAGGTCGGTGTAGGGCACAAAGCCCCGGGCCAGCCCGCCGTTGTAGGTCACCGTCGAGAAGTCCAGCTTGAGGCTGTTGTTGTTATTGTTCGTGTCGTCGTCGTCCGAGCAACCCGCGCCCAGCACCACCACGGTGGCCAATACAATCAGACTACGCGTATTCATCATTTCTCCCTTGGAGCCGAATTTTTTGAATCAACCAATCAACCCCTTTATACGATTCACGAGAATCTAACAATAGTAATTTTGAGGGTGGGGATCATGAGCCTCCTTCGTGGGCCTCATTCGGGGTCCTCGCTCCCTGGGAGAGGCCCAAGGCCCATGCGGATGGCCTTCTGGGCGCCCTCATAGGTGCCGTACTGATCGTCGGTGATCTCGAAGCCCAGGCGGCGGAAGAGGTGGGTGGCCCGGCCGTTGGTGTCAGCTACGGTGAGCTGCACGTCGGTGATGGTGCCCCGCTCCCGCATGGGACGCAGCAGCTCGAACACCCGGTGAAAGAGCGCCGTGCCGTACCCGCGACCATGATACGCGGGCACCACGGCCACGGCCAGGATGTCGGCGATGAGGTCCCGTCGGTTGCCGGGCGCCTCGAGGAAGCCCACCTGGATGAACGCCACGCGTACCTGGTGGTCTTCGTACACCAGGGTGATCACGCGCACGTCCCGGGCGTAGGCCGGGATCATCACTCCGTAGTCGTCTCCATAGATGGAGAAGACCTCCTCGGCGAGCTCGCCGAGGTACTGGTGATCTTTGGTGATGGCGCGACGGATGGTTCCCATTTTTCACTGGCGGGGCAACGGGAGCTTTTCACCGAAACTGAGCGGAGTTAAGCACAACGGCTCAATCTTGAAAAGGGTCCGTTGTCGTCTGGTTGTCGTCTGGTTGTCGTCCGGTTTGACACCCGGCTCATCGGCGCGGATACTGCGCGCATGAATTTGTGGGAAGCGCTGTTGCTCGGGCTGCTACAAGGTGTGGCCGAGTTTTTGCCGGTGTCGAGCTCCGGACATCTGGTGCTGGGCGAGCTGCTGCTCGGCATCCAGCCCAGCCTCGCCTTCAACGCGGCGTTGCACGGTGGAACGCTGCTGGTGGTGGTGGGGTACTATCGGCGGGACCTTTGGTTCATGGTGCGGGATTTTGGGACCAGTGTCCGGGGGCTGTTCGGAGGCCGGCCCCTGGCGCGGATCTGGTCCGAGGATCATGGGACGCGGCTGGCGTTGTTGCTGGTTGCCGGGTCCGTGCCCACGGCGATCATCGGCTTGTCTCTCAAGTCGCATATAGAGCGAGCGTTTCACAGCGGGGTGCTGACCTCGGCGGCCCTGGTGGTGACCGGAGCGATGCTGCTCACGATCCGGCGTTCCCAAACGGCCTCGGAGCCCGAGTCCGAGCCCGGGCCGCTCACGGGGCCCACGGCCATCTCGCTGCCCGTGGCCTTGTTGGTGGGGGTGGCGCAGGGGCTGGCCATTTTCCCGGGGATCTCCCGCAGCGGCGCCACCCTGGTGGCTGCGCTGTTGCTGGGTGCGGGCCGGGCCGACGCGGCGCGGTTTTGCTTCCTGCTCTCGGTGCCCGCGATCATGGGCGCCCTGGTCCTGGAGTCTGGTGAGCTCGCCAAGCTGGGCACCGTGGGGCCCTGGTCCCTGGGCGCGGGCGTAGGGGCGGCCATGGTCGCGGGGTACCTGAGCCTGTCGATGCTGGTGGGCTTGGTGCGTCGCGGTGGGCTCCATCGCTTCGCCTACTACACCATCCCCGTCGGGATCGCGGGCATGGTCTACTTCAGTTTGCGGTGAATTCGCGCCGCTGGGCCTTAGGCGGCTGGCGCAAATAACCTTGCCATCTGGACCCCGATCCATCGCGGCTGCCTGCGTTAACTGCGCTCGTGCCTTCGGCCCGTGCTCGTTGTTTCTTGTGCACAATGGCAGCAAGCTGCAATTCTGCACAAGAGCGGCTCGTCGGTTGCATACGCAGAGTATGCGCCCTCCTCGCGCCTTGGCTGCCGCGCGCCTCGTGTCCCAACTTGACAAGTTTATTCACGCCAGCCGCCTTAGTACTTCTCGGTGACCGCCAGGCGCTTTTCGTCTTTTTTGCGGATGGCGTCGCGTTTGTCGTAGGCGCGGCGGCCTCGGGCCAGGCCGATCTCCACCTTGATCTTGCCCCTTTTAAAGTACATGGACAAAACCGCGATGGTGAAGCCCTTTTCCCGGACCTTGGCGGCCAGGCGGTTGATCTCGCGGCGATTGAGCAGGAGCTTGCGGCGGCGCCGAGGCTCGTGGTTCAGCTGGTGGGAGTAGGGGTACTGGGCGATGTTCGCGTTGACGAGCCAGACCTCGTGGTTCTCGATCACAGCGTAGGCGTCGACGAGGCTCACGCGGCCGTCCCTTGCGGACTTCACCTCCGAGCCCAGCAGAGACACCCCGGCCTCCAGCGTCTCGTCGATGTCGAAGTCGTGGCGGACCTTGCGGTTCTTGGCGATCATTTTCCGACCATCGACGATCGGGGTCTTTTTCTTGCGACGGCTCACGGTTGCCTCTTAGGCTGCCATTGGGTGCAGGGCCCCATTAGTGTGACACGGCAGAATACGGTCCCGGTGGGGCCATGGTCAACTGTGGTGACATTGCGGTGAGATTGTGGCAATGGCGGGCTTGACACCCACGGATTCTCCGCGCAATCTGAGGCACCGTATCTAGCGACCCATGGACTGAGAATATGAGTGAGCACAGTGAGCTGGTAAAGGCATTTCAGGACTACCTCGTTCGCTTCGAGGAAGAGATCGGCCCCCGGGAGTTTGGCGACAACGCCACCTGGGAGCGGCAGTTCATCAAGAAGCTGAAGTACGACGAGTTCGTCGAGAAGTGGAAGCAGTTCAAAGAGATGGAGTTCACCTACAACGGCGTCGTTGAACGGGGTGACACCATCAACGATATGATGTTGCACGCGCTCAAGGAGTGCGCCGCGGAGCTCCTCATCCGGGTCGGCTTCTAAATTCTGCCTACGGTGGTTCCTACGTAAGCAGATGCACCACGAGACCCGACCGTAACTTGGGCTCGAACCACGTGGACTTCGGGGGCATGATCTGGCCAGCGTCGGCCACGCCGAGGAGCTGCTCGATGGTAGTGGGGTACAGGGCGAAGGCGACGGCCCAGCCCTGGGTGCAGCGCTTTTCGAGCCCGTCCAGGCCGCGGATGCCGCCCACGAAGTCCACGCGCTTGTCCTTGCGGGGATCCCCGACGCCGAGCAGGGGCGCGAGCAGGTTCTCCTGTAGGATGGCCACGTCCAGGCTCCGTACGGGATCGTCGGCGGGGTAGGTGCCCGACTTCGCGCTCAGGGTGTACCACTTGGAATCCAGGAACATGGCGAAGTCGCGCGGGCCCGAGGGCTTCGGGTCCTCGGTGGGGGTCACCTCGAACTTCTCACCGATGGCGGAAAGGAGGGACTCGGGGTTGTGATCGCCCAGGTCCTTCACCACGCGGTTGTAGTCCAGGATCTGCAGTTGGTTGTGGGGGAACAACACCGCCCCGAAGAAGTTGTACTCCTCGTCTCCCGTGTGATCCGGGTTGGCCTCCCGCCTGCGCCGGGCCACCGCCGCCGCGGAGGCCGAGCGGTGATGGCCGTCGGCCACATACAGCGCCTCTACTTTGCCGAAGGCCGCCACCAGACGGTCGATGGTGTCTGGGTTCCGGATCACCCACAGGGTGTGGGCGATGGAGTCTTCGGCCACGAAGTCCACGTCCGGAGCGGACTTGGCCACGTCGGCCACCATCTGATCGATGTCCGGCCGGGCGTGGTAGGTCAGAAAAACCGGCCCGGCGTTGGCGGAGGTTTCGTCCACGTGGCGGGTACGGTCGGCCTCCTTGTCCGGGCGGGTGTGCTCGTGTTTCTTGATGAGATCCGCGTCGTACTCCGCGGCGCTCGCGCCCACCATGATGCCGAACTGCTTGTGGTCTCCCATGCGCTGGCTGTACAGGTACAAACAGGGATCGTCATCTTGCACCATGATGCCGTCGGCGATGAACCGTTGCAGGTTCTCGACGCCCTTGGCGTAGACCCGATCATCGTACAGGTCGATGCCCGGCTCCAGATCGATCTCGGGCTTGATGATGTGTAGGAAGCTCTCGTCGTTGCCCTCGGCCATTTGTCGCGCCTCGGCGGAGCTCATGACGTCGTAGGGGAGGCTCGGGACGCGGGTGGACAGGTCGGTCCGGGGCCTCAGGCCGCGGAAGGGATGGATGAGGGACATGACAACCTCCAATTATTTCGTGAGCCTTGTCAGCTCGAATTGCGCTCCGCGGGTGGACGGAAGCGGAGCAGGATGCGCGCCAGGACGAAGATATAGGTGGCGGCCACCAGGGGTGACCAGGCTCCGTCTATTTTGTACTTCACCGCGCCCACGCCCACGCCCACGAAGGCCACGGCCACCAGGGCCAGGCCGGCGGCGATGATCGACACGGGGAACTGCCTACCCCGCACCAGGCGGTCCATGACGTTCAGCCCCGCGGCGGCGCCCGCCAGACACCCCATGGCTCCCAGCCGGCAAACCCACATGGAGAGCTCCACCTTATAGACCACGAAGGACAGGACCCCCAGGACAACGGCCAAGACGAGACCGATGGAGGAGTAGCCCCGCATCACTGTGAGGGCGCTCCTGGCGGTGCGCAGCCGTTGGCTGGGCCTGGGCTCGGAGTCGCCGCTCACTGGGGCTTCCTTTGGAGGCGAAGCGAGACCACATGCTCCCGGCTCTGTCGCCACAATTTTACCAGCACGGTCTTACCCGACATGGCACGGGCGGTGGCATAGGCGAGGTCCTGGTGGCGAATCACCGCCTTGCCGTCGAACCGCAGGATCACATCTCCGACCCGCACACCGGCCCGGGCCGCGGGCCCGCCGGCGATCACCTCGCTCACCAGGGCACCCCGGGCCTTGCCGAGGCCGATCTTGGTGGCCTGGGCGGTGGTGACCGGCTTGACGTAGATGCCCAACCAGGACCGGGTCACCCGGCCGTGCTTGAGCAGGGTCGGCAGCACGTGGCGGATCAGGTTGATGGGCACAGCGAAGCTCATGGCGCGTTGGCGGTCGTCGGCCATGACGTTGATGCCCACCACCTCCCCGCTGGTGTTGATCAGCGGGCCGCCCACGTTGGCGGCGTTGATCCGCGCGTCGGTACTGATGAAGCTGAAGTACCCCGGGTGGGTGAGGGTCAAGCCCTTGGAGGCCCCTGGCGAGCTCACCAGGCCGGCGCTTACATAGGGCGCGGTGCCGAAGGGATCCCCCACGGCCACCACCCAGTCCCCGGGGCGGAGCTGGGCTGAGTCGCCAAGGGGCGCAGGCGTGAGCACCAGGGGCTTTCCGGTTTTCGGGAGGACCAGCCGGATCACCGCGATGCCGGTATCCACGTCCCGGCCCACGAGCTTCACCGGCAGGATCCGACCGTCGTGGAGCCGTGCCCGGATCTCGGCGGACTGCCCCAGGATCGCCATGGAGGTGAGCGCGTGGCCCTGGCGGTCCAGGATCACCGCCGACCCGAGGCTCTTTTCCACCCGGTCTCGAAGGGGCGAGGCGGCGTAGAAGGGGTCGTCGGCGCCCCGCCGGGGCGGCAGCGTCGTGGCCGGACCGCCCGCCACGGGGGATCTGGCGTGGAGGTTGATCAAGGAGGGCCGCAGTCGGGCCACCACTCGCACAAAGGAACCGGGTGCCGCCGGGTAGAGGATCTTCACCGGCGCCGGCTGGGGAGGGATCTGCGAGTTGTGGTTCGACTTGGGTTCCACCTGCCGGGCCCGGCAGGCGGTCAGAGCGACCAGGCAGGCCGCGGCGAGGGCCGGGATCCGTTGCCGGCTCAGGACCCCTTGCATTCGGTCACGTACTTCATGCGAAGATCGTACAGCAGGTTCTCCAAGAGCTTCTGCTCCTCCTCGGTGAGGTTCCCCCGGGTCTTTTCCTGGAGCATGGTGAGCAGATCGATGGACTGGCGGGCCAGGGGGAAGTTGATCTCCCTTCTTCCGGTCTCCGGGTCATCGAGCTCGCCCAGGTGCAGCAGCGCCGCTTGAGAGAGCGAAAGGACAAAGGTGGACAGGTCGATGGGCGGGAGTCGGCGTTCGTCGTCTGAGACGCCACACATCTCGGCCGCTTCGTCGTAGGCCTCCTGGCTGGCCTGGGCCTTGTCGGATCCGATCTTTTCGTCGCTCATGGTCGATCCTCCCCGAAGGTGAAACCGCCACGGATCCCATCGACGGGGTTCGGGGCGGTTCAGACGTTGGCGGGCTACGCGTCCGTCTCTTCGTCCTGGGCCTCATCGGCCTCGGAATGGGGCTCGAGGGGCTGGTGCTCGGAAATGAGCTCTGCTTTGTCCGCGACGTCCGGCAAGCCTTTTATATGTTTATCGAATTCCTTCTGCGTCAGAAGCCCTTTTCGGATGTTGCGCTCGGCGATCCGATTGTCCAGTAGGTGCATGTCCCGTTGCGTAGCCATAGTGTAACCTCCAGCGACCCCAGGGGTTTCTTGGGGATCTTGGCCCCTTTGAGGGCGGATCCTTGTGTAGTCCATGCCCCAGGCGGTGTCAAGCACAGGACAGACGTATGACTTGTTCGGTAATCACCCTCAGGGCCCGTCCAGAAATAAGTCCTCGATTCAGGGCGTCGGTGCGCCCGGCTCGCGAGGCACGACGAGGCGCATACTTATTGATATGCAACGAGAAGTAACGAAGCGAGCCGAGATGGACCGGCGGCCTGGGCGATCGAGTTATTTCTGGACGGGCCCTTACTTGAGCTTTGGGTTGGTGTATACTAGATTGCGAATGATTGCGGGCAGACCTACGGTGTTAACGGCCACTGTCCGGCCGGGTGACCGGGTGGCCAGGTGGCCAGGTGACCAGGTGACCGGAATGAGGAGAATACTCTAAATGTCCTTCGTGGCTTTTCGGAAAAGGTGGACCGGGCGGTGGGTGCCCGGCTTGGCGGTGTTGGCGCTGGCTTGGGGTGGTTGCACCCTCGATTTCCCCATCGAGTGGTTGGAGGGGGAGTGCGGCGACGGGTACGTGGGCCAGGGGGAGCAGTGTGACGACGGCGACAACAACTCGGGCGACGGGTGCAGCGACACCTGCACCGAGGAGGACGGCTTTGACTGCGAGGGTGTACCCAGCGTGTGCCAGACCACCTGCGGAGACGGGGTCGCGGCCGGCGTGGAGCAGTGCGACGACGGAAACACCACCTCGGGAGATGGCTGTGACGAGTTTTGCAACACCGAGGTTGTGGGATGTGGAGACGGAGAGATCTTGAGCGCTGACGGAGAGGAGTGCGACGACAGCAACTCCACGGCCTTCGATGGTTGTGACGACCAGTGCCTGATAGAGGCGGGCTGGAACTGTACCGGCGCCCCCAGCATCTGTACGGAGATCTGCGGGGACGGCCTGGTGGTGGGGGCCGAGGCCGCGGATGGGGGCTGCGACGATGGGAACCAGGATGACGGCGACGGCTGCAGCTTCCTGTGCCAATCGGAGCCGGGATATGTCTGCAATGGGGAGCCCAGCGTGTGCCAGGACATCTGCGGCGACGGCTCGGTGACGCCGGGGTTGGAGGAGTGCGACGACGGCAACATCGCGTCGAACGACGGCTGCAGCGCGAGCTGCTCCGTGGAGGACGGGTTCACCTGCGACGGCGCCTCGCCCACGGTGTGCGCGGCTATTTGCGGGGACGCCACGGTGGTGGGCGCCGAGGCCCAAGCCGGTGGCTGTGACGACGGCAACACCGATCCCGACGACGGCTGCGCGGCGGACTGCACCGAGGAGTTGGGCTACGACTGCACGGGTGAGCCGAGCACCTGCGGTCCGGTATGTGGCGACAACATCGTTATTGCGGGTCTCGAGATCTGCGACGACGGAAATACCGCTGACTGCGACGGCTGCCGGGGCGACTGCTCGGCCTTCGAGACGGGCTGCGGGGACGGGTTCATCTGCGGCACGGAGACCTGCGACGACGGCAACACCGACGACGTGGATGGTTGCTCCTCGGCTTGCGCCGAGGAGGCGGGTTGGACCTGTGGCGGTGAGCCCTCCATCTGCTCCCTCGGATGCACCCAGCCCGAAGCGCTGTTCCTTCAGGCGGGGTGTAATACCGGGGAGATGTGTACGATTACGCTGAACGTCGGCGGCAGCTATGTCTGCATTGCTGAAGGATCGGATCCCTACTACTTTATTGGTTGTTCTGGCTATGAAGATTGCGCGGCGGGCTCGACCTGTGGCAACGTCGGCTCGGGGCCGCAGTGTCTACCGTACTGCGACGCGAGTGATATCTCGTCGTGTCCCATGAACGGCTCGGACTATGCGATCTGCGCATTCTACTATCCGCAGGGGCAGACGATTTCGGGGATCTGCGCACCCAACGAGTGTGACGCCGTTGCCCAGACCGGGTGCTCCGGTGGCTGGTGCGACCGCATCACGAGCGGCGTGTCTTTCTGCGAGGACACCGACCCACCAGGCACGGCGGGGTTGCATGGCGCCTGCGTGCAGGGCAGCACGACCACCTCGGAGATCTGTCAGCCGGGGATGCTGTGCATCAACAACACCGGCAGCGACGAGTGCCTTGCCCTGTGCCGACACACAGAATCCGACTGTACGGTCGGGGGGGAGTTCTGCATGAACTGGAGCGCCAACGATCCGGTGTACGGTGTCTGCCAATAGGGCTTGTATGTAGGGAATGTATGTCGAAGTACCCCCCACTACCTCCACCGCTGCCGCCTGAACCCAATCCGTCCAAGCTTGGGATGGGCGCGTCGGGCTCGGGCAAGGGCAATGGGCAGAACGAGGCCATCGAGCTCATCGAGGACGTCGATCTCCTGGAGCTGGTGGAGTCAGGCGGGTCGGGGTCCGGGGGTGACCAGAAGACCCCCGCGCGGACGCACCCGGACATCGGTGCGGCGGCTATGGCGGCGGCGCCCAGGTCCGACGTACTGTCGTCCATAGACGTTGGGAAGAAGAAGAAAAAGAAGGAAGAGACCGGCCAGACGGTGGTGGCGGGGCGCAGCTTCGGTCGGTTCGAGCTGCTGCTGGAGATGGGCGCGGGCGGCATGGCCACCCTCTTTTTGTCGCGTATCCGCGGTCCGCAGAACTTCGAGAAGCTCATCGCCATCAAGAAGATCCACGACCACCTCTCCAAGGAGGAGGAGTTCGTGGACATGTTCTTGGACGAGGCGCGCATCTCGGCCATGATCCACCACCCCAACGTGGTGCAGATCTTCGACCTCGGGTCCATCGACGACGTGTACTTCATCGCCATGGAGTATGTGCACGGCCAGGACCTGTCGCAGATCCTGCGTGGGGTCATCCGCACCAAGAACCAGACCTTCAACTGGACCCATGCGGTGCGGCTGGTGGCCGACGCCTGCTCGGGGCTGCACGCCGCCCACGAGCTCAAGGATCAGGAGGGCAACCCCCTGGGACTGGTGCACCGGGACGTGTCGCCTCAGAACATCCTGGTGTCCTATGACGGTCACCTGAAGGTGGTAGACTTCGGCATCGCCTTCGCCGCCGAGAAGATCAGCCATACCTCCGTGGGCACCCTCAAGGGCAAGGCGTCCTACATGTCCCCCGAGCAGAGCCGCGGCCAGCCCGTGGACCGGCGCTCGGACGTCTTCGCCCTGGGTATCCTGCTGTTCGAGTGTTGCTGCATGAAGCGGCTCTTCCGGGAGGAGAACGAGGCGGCGACCCTGCTGCGGGTGGGGGCGGCGGACGTGCCCCGGCCGCGCAGCGTTCGCCCGGAGCTGCCGGCGGAGTTGGAGCGCATCATCCTGCGCGCTCTGGCCAAGAACCGTGACGATCGCTTCGAGACGGCCGGGGATATGGCCCAGGCCCTGGAGAAGTTGCTCGTGGGCCGGGGCGAGGTGGTGGGACCGGTGCAGATCGAGACCCTCATGGGGGAGCTGTTTACCGACCGGAAGCGCATCCGGGACGCGCAGCTTCGAGAGGTGTCCCTGCGGCCCTCCACCCACGTGGGAGCGGCCATCGGTGTGTCCACCACCACCGTGACCCAGCTCGCGGGGCTGGACGTAGGAGAAACGGGGCCCTCGCGGCGGTGGGTCCTGCCCGTGGTGGTGGCCCTGGTGGCCCTGGTGGTTCTCGCCTTGGTGGGCGTGATCCTCTATCCTCGGCTCATGGGGGATCAGCAGGGCAAGGGAGCTCACCCTGCCAAGACCCTGCCCACACCGCCGCCCATGCCGCCGCCCATGCAGGTGATCGTGATCAAGCCTCCGGAGATGAAGGAGGCCGACAAGGTGCTGCTGGAGATCACCGTGTCGCCGGCCAAGGCCAAGGTCACGATCTTGTTCCGGGGAAAAGAGTACAAGCAGAACTCCTTGGAGCTGCTGGTGGTTCCCACCAATACATCCGAGGTAGTGCGGGTGGAGGCCCCCGGCTATCACCCCATGACCAAGCACGTCACGGTTAACGCCAAGGCCAAGCTCAAGCACGAGATTGAGCTGAAGCGCAAGGCCGGGCGGATCATGCGTCCCTGGCGGCCCATGATCCGTCCGCGGATGGGACCGGACGACGACCTGAAGGGACTCCCCGGCGATTGATGTGCCCGGGTCCCAGGAGAAGACCATGCGAAGGCTGAGCCTCGTTCTTATCGGCATCATGACCGCTTCGCTGCTCATTACGAGCACGCCGGATCCCGCCGTGGCGCAGAAGTACGTGCCCCGGAAGGTCAAGTACAAGGCCCGCAAGCTCTTGCGCAAGGGGCGGCGAGCCTACAAGCGTAAGAGGTTCAAAAAAGCGGTGAAGTACTTCCTGGAGGCCTTCAAGGTGTGGCCCCGGCGGGAGCTCAACTTCAACATCTCCATCGCCTACGGTCGCCTGGGCGACAAGATCAACGCGGTGACCTTCATCCGTCGCTTTGAGAAGGACGCCAGCGCCCGGGAGCTGCGGTCCATTCCCAAGTGGCTGCGGGAGATCAAGGACGAGGTGGCGGTGATCAACGTCCAGGGCCCGGACGGGGCGACCATCAAGATGGACGGCACGGTCGTGGGCACGGTGCCCGCGGAGCTGGTGATCCTGCCGGGCATGCATCTGTTTGTAATCATCAAGCCCGACGGAAAGCGTTTTGCCAAGCGGGACTGGGATGTGAAGCCCGGATTGCGCAAGGTGTGGGAGGTGGTGGAGCCGCGCGTGGTGCCGGTGAGACAGATCACCAAGGTCATTGTTCGTCAGCCCGTCCCGCCGCCGCCGGCGCCGGCGCGAAAGACCCTCTCCAAGTGGTACACCCTCACTGTGGCCGCCCTGGCCGCCGTGGTGGCGGGGGTCGCCGTCGGCACGGGGTTCATGGCCAAGGGGCTGCACGACGACTACGAGGCCAACCCCACCCGAAAGGACCGGGAGGACGGGATCCTCATGGTGAACATCACCAACGCCATGTGGGGTGTGTCCGGAGCTCTGCTGGTGGGCTCGGTGGTGCTGGCGGTCTTCACGAAATGGAAGAGCTCCGAGGAGAAGGCCTCCAAGGAGAACAGCACCTGGACGCCCCGGCTCGAGCTCGGGGTCGGCCAGGGTGGAGCTTCGGTGTTGGTTTCCGGGCGCTTTTGATTCCAGACGACTAACGACGGGACCAGCCAACGGGAGGGATTGTACCGTGGCAGATCCGACGCAGCAAAAATACAAGATCATCAGGAAGTTCGACGCCGGAGGCATGGCGGAGGTGTTCATCGCCGACGCCGTGGGTGCCGGGGGCATCATCAAGCGCGTGGCCATCAAGCGGATCTTGCCGTCGCTGGTGGAGAACAAGAAGTTCGTGGCCATGTTCTTAGACGAGGCGCGGGTGGCGACTCTTTTGTCCCACGCCAACATCGTGCAGACTTTTGACGTGGGCGAGTCCGACAACTCCTTTTTCATCGTCATGGAGTTTGTGGACGGCGCCAGCCTCAAGGGCATCATCGACCACCTCGCCGAGCGGGGTGCCCTGATCCCCATGGGCGCGGCCATCAAGTTCGTTATCGAGGCGTGCAAGGGACTCGACTACGCGCACAACGCGGTGGACTACCGGAACAAGCCCTTAAACATCGTGCATCGGGACATCAGTCCCCCCAACCTGCTCATCTCCGTGCGCGGGGAGGTCAAGGTGGTGGACTTCGGCCTGGCCAAGGCCGCCTCTCAGCTCGAGGAGACGGATCCGGGCGTGGTGAAGGGTAAGTTCTCCTATCTTTGTCCTGAGGCGATCCAAGGGTTGGTGGTGGATCACAGGGCGGACATCTTCTCCCTGGGCATCATCCTGTGGGAGCTGCTCACCGGCAAGCGGCTCTTCTACGGGGAGAACGAGTACAAGACCGTGCAGCTCGTGGAGCGGTGCCACATTCCGGCCATCAGTCAGCTCAACCCCCACGTGCCCCAGGTGCTCGATGACATCGTGTACAAGGCCCTCATCAAGGACCGCGATCTGCGCTTCCAGCACGCGGCGGACTTTGCCGATGCCCTGACCTCGTTTCTGTTCTCGGCCGGGCTCAAGGCCACCAGTCAGGACATCGCGGCCCTGGTGCGGGAGTTCAAGGGGCAGGGCACCGCTCGCACCGACGGCGAGGCCAACCTGGCGGACCTGTTGGTGGAGGAGGAGCTGCTGGCGGGGTTCACCATCGACGACCAGGCCAGCGCCGCCGACGCGGTGCCGGTGGAGGCGGGGGAGGCCATCGACACCCGGGGTTGGGTGGACGATCTGGGCTTCGATGCCCCGATCCCCGAGCCCGATTCAGGGACTGCTGCCGCAGCCGAGAAGAAAGAGCCTTCGGCCCCGGCACCGCCTCCGGCCTATGGCGCCGGCCCCGCCGAGCCGCCCTCGCTGGTGACCGGCCCCAAGACCGGACTGCTCAAGCGCCTCTTCGGCGGCGGCGGCAAAGAAGGGGACAAGAGCTAGTCCCTCTCTGGTCATGTCGGACAAAGGAGCGCTGCGCAGCCGTCTGCTTCGGGGGGAGCTCACCCACAACGTCATCGTCCTGTCAGGCTGGATGGGGCGGGTGCCGGCGCCCCTCATGGTGTTGCTGTGTCTGATCCCCGCGCCGTTCACGGCGCAGCTCTTTGCCGCCTGGCCAACCGTCGCGGCGGTGCTGGCCGTGGCCACGGTGACCGACGCGCTGCTGCTGTGGTCTCTTCCCCGCCTGGGGATCTCCTTCGGCCCGGTTCAGGGGCCCCTGGTGGTCTTTACCCTGGGCCGACACGGGCTGGCTCTGGTCCTGGCCTTGGCCTTCGCCCTGGTGACGATTCCCCAGGTCTGGGAGGTTGGCAGCCTGGTGGCGCTACAGTTGGCGCTCACGGCCTGCAGCCTCTGGGGACACCTGGTCGAGCCCTTCGCTGTGCGCGTGGTTCGCGTGCGGGCGCCGATCCTCGAGCCATCTCCCATCGGCTCCCCCGAGCCGCCGCGAGCCGCGCGGATCGTGTTGCTCACGGACCTGCACGTGGAGCGGCTCACCCTACGGGAGCGGCGGGTCCTTCGCCTGGTGGATGACCTGGCCCCGGATCTGGTGCTCTTCGGAGGCGATCTCTTGAACCTGTCGTACGTACAGGACGCGCGGGCCCTCGCCGACGCTCGGGTCTTCATGGAGACGTTGCTCGCCCGCCATGAGCTGCGGGTGGTGCTGGGCAACCCGACGGTGGAGCTCCGGCACGTGGTGCGCCCCTTCTGGGAGTCCCTCGGCGTGAAGCCCCTGGACGCCACGAGCGAGCCGCTGGTCCTGGGAGGAGCGCAGCTCCGGCTCTACGGCCTTCCCGCCGGCCGCAGCCCGACCAAAGACGCCCACCGCCTCGCCGCGCTCCTAAAGGACCATCCCCCGTCCCCCAAAGAGGCCACGGTGCTGCTGTATCACTTGCCTGACCTCGCCGACCGCACGCCGGGTATCGACCTGTACCTGGCCGGCCACACCCACGGAGGACAGATCCGCCTGCCCCTCATGGGGCCCATCTTCACCGCCTCGGGAGTCGCGCGACGACTGGCCAAGGGCACCCACCAGTTAACCACCACCCTGCTACACACCAGCCGGGGTCTGGGAATGGAGGGCGCCGGCGCCCCCCGCATGCGCTTCCTCTGCCCCCCGGAGGTCACCCTGGTGGAGCTGGTGGAGCGGGTGTAGTGGACGTTCCGCACGCCGGGCGGAGGTTTCCCATGGGTCTGGTGCTCCGTCGCAGTCCACCCTATTTGCCGGGGTATTTCTTACGGAACTTGGACTGGCCCTCATGGGTGAACATGCAGCAGCGCACGGTGCGGGCGCGTACCTTCGAGTACTTGGCGTAGTAGGCGGCGGCGCGACGGAAAACCTGGCGCTGCCGCTGGGCGTAGCTGAGGGCTCCAATGATTCCGTCGATGGTGTAGGCCCCCGGGTACATGAGAACCGTGGTGAGCACCACCGCGTGGGTGCGCTTGTGGGTGAGCTTCCTCGCTACGTATTGGGCCGACCTGCAGGCCAGCATGAAGTAGCCCACGGGATTCTTGCGGGTGATCTTCGGCCAATTCCATTTGCCGCCAGTGTCCATGAGGTAGTTGTGACCGGCGTAGCCCACCAGGTGTCCCCGACCGCCGATGCTCAGGACCTTTCCGGACTTGAGCTTCAGGGTAGATCCGGCCCCCGTGGCGGTCTGTCGGATGAGCGCCTCCACGGCTTTGCCAATGTAGCGCGCTCGATAGGCGTAGCCCACCAGGTAGATGTCGAAGGGCTTTTTCACACCGAGCCGCTTCCACCGCTTCGACAGCCACTTCACCCGTCGGCGATACACCACCCGCTCCATGACGATCTTGCCGTCGCCTTGGTCCCCAAAGACCCGTTTGTACCGCTTTCGGCCGTTCCATCTGAACCACGCCGTGAATCCCGCGGCGCCCCCCCAGTACAGGTTGGTGCGCGGCTTGTCTCCGTCGCCGAGCTTCCTGCTGCCGCACCAGATTTGGCGGTTGCTGCACAGGGCCACGTGCACGGTGATCACCAGGGGCTTGCCCGCCTTGAGGTCCTTGGCGATGTGCTTGTACAGCGGGTCCAGGGGATCTGCCGAGACCTTACGCGCCCGCCTGGCTTCGGCCGGGGGCGCCCACCCGAGCCCCCACCCGAGCCCCCACCCGAGCCCCCACAGTGCCCCCGCCAGGATCCAGATCAGGGCTTTGGGTGATTTTGAAACCATGTTGAGCTTTCAACGCTCGGAATGAGCCGCCGGGTCTGCGCACAGCGTTCTTGCGCCATTTGGGCGCCCATTCGGGCAAAGATCGGTGCCGTTGGATGGAACCACGGAAATGCATAACGCTTCCCGTTGTTGTGCCGCAATTGATACAGTAGACACCAATGGAGGTTCGCACCATGAACGGTAGGGACGGACATCGGTGGTGGTTGATAGCCCACTTCGTGGGCGCAGTGGCGGTGGCGGTGATGTGCCTGAGCGTCGCTGGATGCGGTGACGATGACGGGTGGGAGGGGGACGCCGGAGGGTACGACGGAGGTGGAACCGACGGGGGCGTGTGGGACGATGCGGGAGACTCCTCCACGCCGACGGACTCCTCCATGCCAACGGATTCCACGGTGGCGGCGGATTCCACGGTGGCGGCGGACGGCTCCACCGAGCCCAATATCGGCCCCGCGGGCGAGTTCAACGAGCAGATCATGGTGGACTCCATGAGCCGGACCTACGTGCTCAGCGTACCCCAGTCCGCGGTGGACGCCATGGCTTCGGGGCCGGTGCCGCTACTCATCGGCTTGCACGGAGCGGGGGACTCGGGATCGAACTTCATTCACGCCACCGGGCTCACCGACCTGGGCTCCACCAACAGCTTCGTGGTGCTGGGCCCGGATGGGTACAACGCCGGCTGGTTCGTACAGCAAAACGAGGGGTGGCCCGGGTCCGACGGAAACGCCCACTCCTTGTGGAACGACATCGCCTTCATGATGACCATCCTGGAGGAGACCGCCGCCGACTACTACATTGACCCGCACCGCATCTACGCCGTCGGTCACTCCCGGGGAGCGGGTTTCACCGCGCTGCTGGCCCTGTACTCCGGACAGACGAACACCGCCCTGGGACTGTACCAGAGCCCCTTCGCCGCCTACGGCATTAACGCCGGGTACGATCCCACGGGCGGCCAGATCAGCGCCGCGGGCTCCAGCCCCAAGCGTCCGGTGTGGATCATCCACGGAACCGCCGACTCGGTGGTTCCCCTGGCCAATGGACAGCAACTGCACCAGCTATTTATTGCCGGGGGGTGGGACTCCACCTTCACCGAGGTGTCCGGAGGGGGCCACAGCTGGCTCTGGCGATCCATCTACGGCCAATCCAACCAGGATCTCTGGGACTTCTTTCTGGACAACCCGCTACCCTGACCCACTGGTCCGTCACCCTGTCCGACCTCTGATCACTCGCCGCGGAGGATCCGGGCCTCGGTCCACAGCCGCACGAAGGCCAGGCTGTTTTCCGGGCGCGGGACGGCTGGGGAGATGGGTGCGTACTCGTCGCATACGCCGGTGATGTCCTCCTGGAGCTCCCTGAGAAAAGTCTCGTCGCCGTCGGCCATGGGGATCCACTCGGACAGGGCCCGGCGACGCCCGGTGTCGAGCGGGTTCAAGTGAGCGCCGTCGGTGCGTTGCCAGACGCAGGGATCGGCGACGATGGCCAGGTTGTCCAGGTAGGTGTGGCGGAAGCGGCTGGCGCTCCCCGGGCCCATGAGGTGCTCTAGCCCAAAGTAGGACTCGTCGTTAGAGTCGACCAGGTTGGTGTTGAACCTCCAGTCGCCGCGCCAGGCCTCCACCATGAGCCCCACGTCCCAGGAGCCGTGGC
>JAOZUO010000118.1 GCA_029938605.1 Deltaproteobacteria bacterium
TCTTTCGAACGTGGTAGCCATTTCGGCTGGGGCGTACCACACCTGCGCGGTGCAGAGCGGTGGGGGGGCCTGGTGCTGGGGAGGAGGAGGTCTCGGTCAACTGGGTAACGGCGCCACTGCGGATTCAGACGTCCCTGTGCCGGTGACTGGTCTTACGAACGTGGTAGCCATCGCGGCCGGGGAATACCACACCTGCGCGGTGCAGAGCGGTGGGATGGCCTGGTGCTGGGGAGTAGGAGGTCACGGTCAACTGGGTAACGGCACCACTACGGATTCAGACGTCCCTGTGCCGGTGACTGGTCTTACGAACGCGGTTACCATCGCGGCCGGGGAGTATTATAGCTGTGCGACTATCAGTGACAGTACGGCCTGGTGCTGGGGAGAAGGAGGCTCTGGTCGGCTAGGCTACGGCTCCAGTACGGATTCAAATGTACCTGTGCCGGTGACTGGTCTTACGAATGCCGTGACCATCTCGGCCGGGAGGCGGACTACCTGTGTAGTTGCGAGTAACGGAACGGCCTGGTGTTGGGGAGACAACTGGCAGGGCCAGATAGGCGACGGCACTACCACGGATTCAGATGTACCTGTACTCGTGATTGCTTCGGGGACTCCGTAGCGGGAACACGTCATGTCGTGTGGGCATGTGGGGGAGGGAGTGTGTGGTACCGTTTGGGAGCGAACGATCGCCACCGCGAGGCGCTTCTCGGATGTGATCAAGTAGTACTAGGGGATTTTGCCGAGTACGGGGAAGGGGAACATGCAGGATGAGAGGCCGTGTCGACCCGGGTACCAGACGCCGGAAAACCTATTCGAGCGCAACGCGCAACCGGGGAACTTGTGGGTGCGCTCCCGCAGCGTGTCGAGGACCCGGATCAGCTCACTGTAGGGCGTCTGGGCAGCAGCATGCACCCGGATCCAGCCGCGGGTTAGGGACGGTTGGATCATGAGCATTTCCTGTTTTTACCCTGGAGACACCGCTCAGAAACTGATCCGGGGAACCGCCCGGAAAGTGTTCTACCCCGGCGAGGATTGTACAGGATCTTCTCTGTTTCCTCTAAATTGGAACAAATTGAAAAAATTGGAGATTTCACCCAGGTCATAGTCGTCCGGGCGTTCGAAATGGAAAAAATGGGGAAAAAAGGGGCGCACGGGACGTACTTAAGTTATTAAGTTTCGTCTTTATCCCGTTGCATTTACATGCAGGCGAGAATACCGAGACCAAGTCTTTGTTTGTAAATACATGAAGATGCGGACGAAACTTAACAACTTAAGTACGTCCCCTCTCTCCGCGATCTCTCTCCGGGGAGAAGAGGCCTCAGCCCTCCCAGTAGCGTGGGGTTACGGCGCGGCGTCCGGCGGGGCGC
This sequence comes from Deltaproteobacteria bacterium, assembly GCA_029938605.1. Taxonomy (GTDB): domain Bacteria; phylum Myxococcota_A; class Polyangia; order HGW-17; family JAJRWW01; genus JAJRWW01. The sequence goes on from JAOZUO010000118.1 coordinate 1,365, forward strand.
TTCCACGGGGCTTTGGGGTGGCCCACGGCGATGACTGCGTAGATGCGTTCGTTTGAGGGGATGCCCATGTCGTGCTTGATGCGGGGATCGTGGGCCATCGCCTCTACGGCGAAGCCGATCAGACAGGTGCCCAGCCCCATGGCCTGGGCGGCGAGCACGATGTTCTGCGCGGCGAGCAGCGCGTCCTCCCGGGGCGTGGTGCCGCCGGGCTTCGCGCCTATGAGGATCGCCGCCGGGGCCCCGTGAAACAGCAGGTCCCGGCCCGTGCGATCCCAGTCTTCGAGGGCCTCGACCACCCGCTCATAGTTCTCACGATAGTACTTTCCCAGGGTATCGCCGGAGAAGATCCGTGACGCCAGCCGCGCCGGGGGGAGGCGCGCCAGGTAGTTGAGCTGTCGGAAGAACCTGGCGGTCAGCTCGCCACATCGCTGCAGCGCCCGCCGGGAGGGCAGCAGCGTGAAGGTCCAGACCTGACTATTGGTCCCGGAGGGGGCGGTGATGCCGATGCGCACCAGGTCCTCGAGCACGGCCCGGTCCACGGGCTTGTCGCGGTACATGCGGCAGGACCGCCGTTCGCGCATGAGCCGCACCAGCCCGGCCACAGAGGGGACCTCGGGGGCGGAGTCGGCGGAGGCACCCTTGGTACTCGTGGCGCCCGTGGCTACGGTGGTCAGCGCCACCGCGTCATCGCTCACGCCTTCGACGGTCACCGCTCCGGTGGGGCAGATGGCCGCACAGTGATCGCAGTGGATACACCGGTCGGTGTGGGCCGTGGGTCGCGCCTTGTCCTGGACCATGGTGAAGATGTCCGCCGGACAGGCGGTTACGCACAGCGTACATCCGTTGCACAGCGCCTCATCGATGGTTGTGGCAAAGGGGTGGATCAGCGGAGTTTCCATCGGTTCACCTCACAGTTGCACCAGGTATCGGCCATGGTGACCCGGCGGTCAAGGGCCGGGCTCGTCGGGATCGGACGGTTGCGATTTGTCATTCTGGATGCAATTGTCGGATTATGTATTATAGAATGGCGTTATTGAGACGACGTTCCAACCTGAGGAGACTCGAAATGACCGTTAGAATCCTGCTTGCACTGAGTATCGCGCTGGCCCTGCCGGCCTGCGGTGACGATGATGACAACACCCATCAAGACGCTGCCGTTTCGTCCGACGGCACCACGTCCGACGACGGCGCCGCTCCCGTGGAGAATTGGCTGGGCGCGGCCTGTACGTGCACCGGGGATGAGTGCGCCCAGATGGACGTTCCCAAGCCCAATATGGGCACCATCGAGGGCTGTGACACCGTAGACGCTTCTTGGACCGGCGCGGACCTGGTGTGCATGCGTTCCTACACAGGGTCCTTTGCCACCGACACCTACTTCGCCAACGGATTCTGCGGCCTCATGGCCACCACCTGTGACGGGGAAGCCCTGATCTGTGACTCCGCGGTCATGGGGGACTATGCGACCATGGTGGCCTGTCCCGGGGGGTCGGTGATGATTCAGGCCAGCCAGGTCGTAGACGTCTTCGGCATGACCGCCACCATCGAGAGCAAAAGCTGCGCCCCCTCCTGCGAATCCAACGACGACTGTCGCGTGGGCGAGATCGACTCCGTGTTCGCCGACGAGGTCACGCAGTATCAATGTGTGGACAAGGACGGCGTAAAGTTCTGCTACGACCCGCGCAACCTCAGCCCTGACTACACCGCCACGGCCTACTAAGACCAATCCCAATCCCGGCCCGACGGTGCGATCTCACTTCAGGATGCTGTACAGGGTGGTGTCGTCGTGTAGCTGACAGGCGGTGTCACCGAAGGTGATTTCGTCGCCGGTGGACACGACAACGGGCTCGTCCGGGGGGAGCTTTTCGCCGTTGACCTCGGTGCCGTTCCCCGAGCCGATGTCACAAATCCGGAGGGAGGCGTCGCCGGTGTCCGGGGGGAAAAAGTGGGCGTGGAGCTTGGAGATACCCCGCTCCCGGATGACTACGTCGTTGTTTTTGGCGCGGCCTACGCTGATGCGGTGACGCCAGGTGTTTCGATCACTCTTTTTCAGACGCCACACTTTGGGGAGCAGGGAGGTTGCGTCCGAGCTCTCCAGGTCCGGTATGGCGGTCAATTTGCCGGTGTTGAATCCCAGGAGCGAGGCGTCCATCTGACGGAAATAGCCCACCAGATAGTGCCCGCGGTGACGCGTCCTGAACGCGTCACGCTCCAGCTTGGCAGCACTATTTCTCAGTACGTCGTACAGGTCCATTGCGGTCATCCCAATGCACCGCTGACCATATCACACATCTAGGTCGGGATGCGGTCCGGGATGTGGTCCGGGATGTGGATGACAAAATGTCATCTATGCCTGCCAGGTAAGCCCGCGGCGTTGACATTTTGTCACCAAGCGAGTATTGGCCAAGGATGCTGTTTTTGTAACGTTCGGAAAACAATGCGTAAAATAACCGAGGCGCTGGTGTGCATGGATATTGCATTGGCCGTGCCCTGCAAAGGAGTATCTCCACAATGAAGCGTATGGCTTGTGTGTTGGTTGTCGATGATGAACGGGGGATCCGGGATTCGGTGAAGCGCATGCTCGAGCGGGCCGGCTACGAGGTGTTTATCGCGGAGAATGGCCCTGATGCCCTGGATATTCTTAGGCAACGTAAGGTCAACGTAATGCTTACGGACCTGGTTATGCCCAAGATGACCGGTATGGATCTGCTCAAGGCGAGCCGCGCCGTGGTTCCGGACACGGAGGTGGTGCTCATGACAGCCTACGGCACCGTGGACGCCGCGGTGGAGGCCATGCGAGAGGGCGCGTACGATTTCATCACCAAGCCTCTCAAACGGGCGGTGATCCTCAAGTCGGTGGAGAAGGCCCTGGAGCGCCAGGCCCTGGTGATGGAGAACCAGGCCCTGCGAGCCGAGCTCACGGGCTCCCGACAACACGGCGCCATTATCGGCAATTCCCTGGCGCTCCGGCGCACGCTGGACATCGTCAACCAGGCGGCGCCCTCCACGGCCACGGTGCTGGTGTTGGGCGAGAGCGGCACTGGCAAGGAGCTGCTCGCCCGGGCGATCCATCGCGGCAGCGGGCGGTCCAAGGGACCCTTCGTGGCAGTGAACTGTTCAGCCCTGCCCGAGTCCATCATCGAGGCCGAGCTCTTTGGCTACGAGAAGGGCGCCTTCACGGGCGCTGTGTCCAGCCGGGAGGGGCGGTTCGCCTCGGCGGACGGCGGGACGATCTTTCTGGACGAGGTGGGGGAGCTCCCCAATCACATCCAGGTGAAGCTCCTGCGCGTGCTGCAGGAGGGCGAGGTGGAGCGGCTCGGCGGCAAATCCGTGAAGGTCGACAACCGGGTGGTGGCGGCCACCAACAAGAATCTGACCGCTGAGGTGGCGGCCGGGCGTTTCCGGGAGGACCTGTACTACCGGCTGAACGTCATCGCCATACAGGTGCCGCCCCTGAGGGAGCGGCTCGACGATGTGGCCTTGCTGGCCGAATATTTTTTGCAGAAGTACGCCGAGAAGAACAACAAGCCCGTGGCGGGGTTCTCCTCCGAGGCGTTGGACCTGCTGTGCGGCTACCACTGGCCGGGCAACGTGCGGGAGCTGGAGAACGCCGTGGAGCGGGCCGTGGTGCTCACCCGGAACGAGGTCCTGGGCCCAGACGACCTGCCCCCGGAGATCCACGGCATGCCCGGCGCGAACGGTCGGTCGGTGACCATCCCCATCGGCACACCCCTGGACGAGATCGAGCGGCGGGTGATCCACGAGACCCTGCGACACACCGACGGCGACAAGCGCCTCGCGGCGCAACTCCTGGGTATTGCCACCCGCACGGTGTACCGGAAGCTTGAGGGGGAGAAGGTAGCCCAAGGCCAAGCCGAGGCCGAAGCCGAAGGCCAGACCCAAGGGCTGGCCGACAAATGAAGCTTCGCGAGCCTTTCGGTGAGCCTCGTCGATGGTTCAGGAATAGGTCTTTGGGGCCAAGTCATTGTCATTTTGTCACAGCATTTGACCCATGGTGTGACAAGGCTGTCACGCGGGTGGGAACTGCGGCTGATGATGCTGCAATTTCGTTGACTTGGAAGGACGCAGGAGCTATTCCGCACGGGCACGTGGATTGCATGGTGGCTTGATCGGACGATCAGAATGCAAGCGTTTCTCGAAAAGCACTTTTATTTGGTAAATCTGGCCGTGTTGGGCCTGAGCGCGGTGTTGACCGGCCTGGTGGTCACGAGCCTCGTCGAGTACGCCCTCATCGGCGATGGGGTGAGCAAGCGACGGAAGGCGCCGCGGCGGGGACGTCACCTGGCCAAAACCAAGAAGCCCAGCCAGATGGCGCTACGAAAGTCGATGTTTGACGTCACCCGTCGCAACATCTTCTGCTCGTATTGCAAGCCGTCCAAGATCGTTGACAGCGCCACCGGGGCCAAGACCAAGTCCAACGTCAATCTGGACGACGCGGAGCTGCTGGCCACGCAGGTGGCCGTGGACGACGACAAGTGGTCCATCGCCACCATCCGCTTCAAAAAGACCATGCGTATGCGGCTGGTGGCCAAGGGGACGAAGATCGACGAGTACGAGATCACCAAGGTCGAGGCCAAGCGGGTGAGCTTCAAGCGCGGCAAGGAGACGGGCTACCTGGAGCTGTTCCCCGACGCCGGCAAGCAAGCCTCGCCCGAGCCCAAGGCCAAGAAGCCCGGAAAAAAGAAGCCCGGCCGCAAGAACAAATGGCGGGACGCGGTGAAGCAGGGTGTACGCAAGCTGGGGCCCAACAAGTACGAGATCGACCGCTCCCTGATTCAGTCGTTCATTAGCAACATGGCCATGGCCGGCAGGGACGCGGCCATTTACCCCCACACCAAGAACGGCAAGCCCGACGGGTTTCGGCTCGGACGGGTCCGGCCCGGTGGGATCTTCGCCAAGCTGGGGATGCGGTCCGGGGACGTGCTCAACTCGGTCAACAACATGTCGATCACGTCCCTCGACAAGGCCCTCGAGATGTTCACCAAGCTACAGGGTGCCAACCACATGACCGTCGGCCTTACCCGGTACGGTCGACCCCGCACCCTGGACTACACGATCAAATGACGCGTGTGAATGGAAAAACCATGAAGCAATCCCTTGCGAAATACCTGATCTGGCTGACGGCGGTGCCTTTGGCATCCATGCTGTGGGTCGGCTGGGAGCTCACCGTGCCTTCAGAGGCCGGGGCGCAGTACCGGCGGAAGCGGGGCCCCGACGGTCGGCGGCGTCGGACACCACCCCGTGGCCGGCGACGGGGTGGCTCCAAGGGCAGGGCCAAGGACGTGGGCGGGTCCACCGGCTTCACGGGCAAGACCCTGCCCGGCGAGGCCTCCTTCAACGAATGCCGCAAGTATCCTTACTACAAGCGGATCAAGGTGACCCTCAAGCCCGACAGCGAGCTCCACGACCTGGTGGCCTGGATCTCCGGTATGACCTGCAAGCGCTTCATCATCACCGGAACCATCCGGGCGCCCAAGGTGACCATCATTTCGCCGACGCCCATCACTCCCAACGAGGCCTACCGGGCGTTCCTGAGCGCGCTCAACGCCATGGGGCTCACGATCCAGCCGTCCGGGCGGTACCTCAAGATCATCGAGATCTCCAAGGGCGCCACCACGTCGGTGATGACCTGCGGCCCCGGGCGGAGGTGTCCGCGAGACGAGCGTGTGGTGACGCAGGTCATTCGGCTCAAGCACGTGGAGCCCGACGACGTGGCGACGGTGTTGCGCAACCTGACCAAGGGCAACATCATTACCTACGGTGCCACGAATCTGCTGATCATCACCGACACGGGCGCCAACATCCGGCGGCTGCGTAAGATCATCCGAAACCTCGACGTGGAGGCCCAGGCCGAGAAGATCTGGATCGTGCGCATCAAGCACGCCGAGGCTGAGGAGGTGGCTACCAAGCTGCTGGAGGTGTTCCCCACGGCTGACGGTGCGAAGAAGGGGAACAAGCGTGCGCCCCGGCGGACCAGCCGTCGTCGTCGTCGGAAGGTGTCCAAGGCCTCGAGGCTGGTCAGCGTCAAGGGGGGCGGAAGCACGCTGGCGGTCTCCAAGATCATCGCCGACGAGCGTACGAACCTGCTCATCATCGTGGCGGACGAGCGGTCGTACCTGCGGGTCCGGGCGCTCATCCGGAAGCTGGACATCGTGGTGCCGGGAGGCGAGGAGAAGATCCACATCGTGGCCCTGGCCAACGCGGACGCGCAAGAGCTCGCCGCTACCCTGGCCGGTCTCACGGGGGGATCCTCCCGAGGCCGGAGTCGTTCCTCTCGGCGGGGCCGGAGCTCACGAAGAAGAAAAAACACCCGGAGTCGGTCCAGTCGCGGTCGGAGCGGTGCGGTGTCGCTGTTCAAGGGGGAGGTGCAGATCACCGAGGATCAGCCCACCAACTCGCTGATCATCGTCGCGTCCATGAAGGACTACCTGGCCCTGCTCAAGGTCATCAAGAAGCTCGACCAGCCCCGGCGGCAGGTCTTCATCGAGGCGACGATCCTCGAGGTTGCGCTGTCCAAGCAGCGGGAGCTGGGCATGTCCTTCCACGGCGGGGTGCCCATCGGCAGCGGCGACAATCAGTCCCTGCTGCTCGTGGGCAACAACGCCACCAAGTCCATCTTCCTGGACCCGGCCTCCCTCATGGGGTTGGCGGTGGGGCTGCGGGGACCGGAGCTCGCCAATGCCGAGCAGCTTCTGGGGATCCCGGGCATCAGCTTCCCCACCTTTGGAGCCTTCTTCCAGGCGCTGCAGACCAACAACGACGTGAACATAATCTCCTCGCCCCACATCCTGACCACGGACAACGAGGAGGCGGAGATCTCCATCGGCGAGAACGTGCCCTTCCAGGCCTCCATCAGCGGGATGCCCAACCTCGCCGGCATGGCGGGGGCCACGGGCGCCGCCAGCATGGGCCTGGGGATGATGCAGTCCATCCAGCGTCAGGACGTGGCTTTGACCCTGAAGATCACGCCCCACATCAACGAAGGTGACTATGTGCGGCTGGAGATCGATCAGGAGATCAACGAGGTCAAGTCCATCGATCCGGTGGTTGGTCCCACCACCACCAAGCGGAAGATCAAGACCGTGGTCGTGGTCAAGGACCAGCAGACCGTGGTCATCGGCGGGCTCATCACCGAGAAGGTGAAGGAGAATGTGCAGAAGGTGCCGCTGCTGGGGGATATCCCCATCCTCGGGTACCTGTTCAAGAACACTGTCCGCACCGTGGAGAAGACCAACCTGCTCATTTTCCTGACGCCCTATGTGATCCGCGACCAGAGCGATCTGCGGCGCATCTTCCAGATCAAGATCCAGCAGCGCAAGGAGTTCATTGAGCGGTACACAGCCTTCAAGGACCTGGACCTGGACGCCGTGATCGACTTCCGTCACAAGCGGGGCCTCCTCGAGGAGATCAACCGCGTGGGGCGCATGGGCGAGGATGAGGCCAAGATGCGCAAGAAGGCCATGGAGGAGTCCAAGGAGGTGGACGTGGACGGGCCCGTGCGCTCAAACCCGCAGGACATCAAGCTTCTGCAGAAGCTCCAGAAGGAGCGGGACGACGTTCGCCGGCAGGAGGAGGAGGACAGGAAGAACAAGGCCGACGAGGCGCGCAAGAAACGCGAGGCCGCGGACAAAGAGAAAAAGGATAAGGCCGCGGCCCGCAAGAAGGCCAAGCGAAAAGGGCGGAGACGTTGACCATGGCCCGAGACGGCTATCAAGACGGAGAGGGTTTTCAGCCTTATCCCGAAGAGCTTCAGGCGGGGAGTGCGCCGGTGAGCCAGGAGGACGACTCCTTTGCGCCGGTCGCCGATGCCAACTATGCGGCGGAGCCCGCGCCCGAGGCGGCCGATCTCGGGGCGTCACCGGTGCCGGAGCCAGAGGATGACCTCTCGCTACAGCTGACCGAGGCGGACCTGCACGAGGAGCCCGTCGTCCGCAACCAGCCCCTCATTGGGGAGATCCTCGTGCAGATGGCGGACATCACCGCCGACCAGGTGGCCGTGGCCCTACAGGCCCAGGAAGAGGAAGGCGGTCGCATCGGCGAGATCCTCGTGCGGACCCGGGTGATCACCGAGGAGCAGCTCCTCAAGGGGCTGTCGGTGCAGCTCGGTGTGGAGTTCGTCGCGGAGCTGCTGCCCGACGACGTGGACGTGGACCTGCTGGAGGACCTCCCCATCAGCTACGTGAAGACCCAGCGGTGCTTGCCCCTCCGTCGCCAGGAGGACGGTACCGTGGTCATGGCCATCGGCGACCCGCTTAACGTCACGGCCATGGACGACGTGCGCACCATCCTGGGCGCTGACGTGACGCTGGTGACGGTGTCGGCCGCGCGCATCATGGAGGTGATCAACACCGTGTACACCCGGCGTGGGGACGCGGTGGAGCTGGGGGACGGCGATGAGTTCGCCGAGGGCGACGCCGAAGAGCTCATCGACATCATCGACCTCGACGATGAGGCGCCCATCATCCGCTGGGTCAACTCCCTGATGTTCAACGCCGCCAAGGAGCGCGCCTCCGACATCCATATCGAGCCGGGCGAAAAGGACGTCGTGGTCCGCAACCGGATCGACGGGGTCCTGTACGAGACCAAGCACGCCCACAAGCAGTACCTGCCCTCCATCGTGGCCCGCGTGAAGATCATGTCCGGGTTGAACATCGCCGAGAAGCGGTTGCCCCAGGACGGCCGCATTCGGCGGAAGATCGCCGGCCGCGACATCGACATGCGCGTGGCGACCATCCCCACGGCGCGTGGCGAGCGGGTCACCATCCGGCTGCTGGACCGCACGGCGGTGTTGCTGAACCTGGCGGACATCGGCATGGGACCCGACCATCTGGAGCAGGTGGCTGAGGTCATTCACCGTCCCCACGGAATACTGATGGTCACCGGGCCCACGGGCTCAGGCAAGACCACCACGCTGTACTCGGCCCTGTCACAGATCAACACTCCGGACAAGAACATCCTCACGGTGGAGGATCCCGTGGAGTATCAGCTCGACGGCATCAGCCAGGTGCAGGTGAATGCGAAGATCGACCTGACCTTCGCCAACGGTCTGCGGTCGTTTCTGCGTCACGACCCCGATGTCATCATGGTGGGTGAGATCCGCGACCTGGAGACGGCGGAGATCGCTATCCAGGCCTCCCTCACGGGCCATCTGGTCTTCTCTACGGTGCACACCAACGACGCGGCTGGCGCCATCACGCGCTTGGTGGACATGGGAGTGGAGCCCTTCCTGGTGGCCTCCTCCCTGTCGGCGCTGCTGGCCCAGCGGCTGGTGCGACGGCTCTGCCCGGAGTGCCGCGAGGTCTATGAGCCCGACTACGAGGAGATCCGCAACCTCAATCTGGAGCCCGAAGCCTTCTTCGCGGGGGCCATCCCGCCGCACCCGACCACCGAAAAGGACGGGCCGGCGCCGCCGCCTGGAAGAGCCTTCAGGGCCACGGGCTGCTCCTCCTGCTTGAATACGGGCTACTCGGGGCGCCTGGGCATTTACGAGCTGCTCATGCTCGACGATCAGATCCGCGGCCTGGCGCTCAAGAACACCGACGCGGTCACCGTGAAGAGGGCCGCCATCAACGCCGGCATGCGTACCCTGCGTGACGACGGCGCGCGCAAGGTGGTGGCCGGCCTCACGTCCATCGCCGAGATTATGCGCGTCACCCAGGAGGATGTCGGCTAGTGCCTCGCCCCAGGGATAATCAGTGCTCGCCGACGAGCAATCGCGTCGCCGGGCTAGGCGCGACGAAGGAGGATACCGGGAGTATGCGACTGAGGAGCAACAACGCCAGGCGGCGCGAGGGCCGGCGGCGAGCGTTCAGAATCCCTGGGGCGAGGCACTAGTGCCTGTATTTTCCTATAAAGGTCTCGGGCCCAAGGGCAAGGACATCAGCGGCATTAAGGACGCCGATACGGCCAAGTCCCTGCGGACCATGCTCCGGCGGGAGGGCATCTTCCTGACCGAGTTCAAGGAGGCCAAGGCCGGCATGGCCGCCGAGGAGGAGGAGGCGAGTAAGGGGCTTTCGCGGGACGTCCAGGTGTTCGGCACGGGCATCTCGAAGAGGCAGGTGGCCATGTTCACCCGCCAGCTCTCGGTGCTGCTCCGCAGCGGCATCCCCCTGGCCGAGTCCCTCGCCACCTTGACCGAGCAGCACGGCGTGGGGCGTCGCAGCACCGCGGACCGGCTCCAGCGCGTGCTGGCGGACCTGCGGCGGCAGGTCAACGAAGGTACCGCGCTGGCCGACGCCCTGGCCAACCACCCGCGCGTGTTTCACGAGCTGTACATCAATATGGTGCGCTCGGGTGAGGCGGCGGGAAACCTGGAGGAGGTGCTGGATCGTCTCGCCGACTTCATGGAGCGCGATCTGGACCTCTCCTCCAAGGTGATCGGCACGCTCTTGTACCCCCTGATCATGATGGCCGTCTCCGTGGGGATCCTGGTGATCCTCATGACGGTGGTGGTGCCCAAGATTACGGCGATCTTCGCCGACATGGAGCGTGCGCTGCCCTGGAATACGCAGTTGCTCATCAGCGTCAGCCACTACACGGGCACCTACTGGTATGCCTTCCTCGGCTTCATTGTGATTTTTATCCTGGTGTTCATGGCGTGGAAACGCTCGCCTTCGGGGCGGCCGCGGTGGGACAAGTTCAAGATCGTGGTCCCGCTCTTTGGCGTCGTGCTGCGATATCTGGCGGTGAGTCGGTTCTGCCGCACCCTGGGCACGATGTTCCAAGCGGGCGTGCCCCTGCTCCAGGCGCTCGAAATCTCCAAGCATGTACTGGACAACCACGCGCTCATGAAGGTCATCGACGAGGCCCAGGTGGGTATCCGTGAGGGCGAGTCCATCGCGTCCCAGCTCAAAAAGAGCGTCTACTTCGAGCCCATGGTCATCCACATGGTGGCGGTGGGGGAGCGCACGGGCCAGCTGCCGGAGATGCTCGTCAGCGTGGCGACGACCTACGAAAAGCAGGTGGAGAGTCGGCTCTCCAAGCTGACGACTATCCTGGAGCCCATCATGATCCTGTCCCTCGGTGGCACCGTGGGGTTCGTCATCTTCTCCATTATCGTACCAATCTTACAGATGAATGAGGTCGTGCAATGACCCAGAGAGTGTCCCCAGGGACTGTCAAAACAGGAGGTGCATTGATGATGCACAAAAGCAGAAGCAAAGCAGCGGCGGCGGCCCAGCGCGGCATGACGCTCATCGAGATTATGGTCGTCGTGCTGATCATGGGTCTGATCATGGGCACCGTGGGCTTCGCGGTGTTTCGTTACTTTAGGCGTAGCCAGGTCAAGACGACGCAGCTGAAGGTCAAGCGGGTGCTCGACGCTGTCCAGGAGTGGCAGGCCGATCCCGATGTCCAGAAGAAGGGCGACTCTGACTGTCCGGGCAGCCTGAGCGAGCTCGTCCCCGAGCGTCTCAAGAAGGACATGATCAAGGACGCCTGGAACAACAAGCTGAAGCTCACCTGCCAAGGCAACAAGATCTGTGTCTACTCCTCAGGCCAGAACAAGCGAGATGAAAACGGAGGCGGGGACGACATCAAGGCCTGCACCGAAGAGGACGGCGACTAGCGCGTGGGATCTCGAGTTCCAGAGCGTGGTGAAGCCGCCCAGGTTCAGAGGCTGCGCCGTCCCCTGGGGGGCTTGGGCGTCACCGTCATCGAGCTGATGGTGGCCATTCTCATCGGCGCCATGCTGGTGATGGTCGCCGCGGTCAGTATGCGGGAGATCGGCCGCGTGAGCGTTCGCAGTGGCTCGCGCCTGGTGGCGGCCACGATCCGGTACGGGTACGACCGTTCGCGTTCCACCGGACGTGACCATCGTCTGGTCTTCGACCTGAAAACCAAGGGCGAAGGCGGCACCACGCTCACCTTCGAGGTGGCCAAGAAGGGCAAGCAGCTCATGCCGCGAGACCTGGACGAGGCGTGGAGGCAGCACGAGAGGTTCGCCGATGGGGAGGAGGACGAGGAGCGAGAGCGGGCGGCGGAGACCACCACCATCGGTGGGCTCTCCAAGAACCTGCTGGCGTTGCCTCGGCCCACGGGGCCGCAGTGGACGAAGGTGAAGCTGCGTTCCAAGGACGCCATCGAGAAGCTCGCCAAGGCGTCCCTGCTGGTGAAGTCCATCTACGTGGCGCGGCTGGACAAGGAGATCGAAGAGGGCAAGGTGGCCCTGCACATCTGGGGGGGAGGCTTTGTGGAGAGGGCGGCTTTGTACCTGTCCGACGGTAAGACCGCCTATACTCTGGTTACCTATCCGCTGACCGGGCGCGTTAAGATACACGAAGGGCACTACGATCTGCACCGAGATGCTCTGAGACAGGACGCCACCGGGGAGAGGATCGAGGACCGATGAGGAGGGCGGCCCATGGGCAGCGCGGGTTCACCCTCCTCGAGGTGTTCATCGCCATGGCGATCCTCAGCATCTCCATTTTGTACATGTTCGACGCCTTGACGCATTCGCCGGATCGCGCCAACCGCGCCAAGCTCGTTACGGTGGCCACGAACCTGGCGCGTACCAAGATGATCGACATCGAGGCCGACCTGCTCAAGGACGGCTGGGAGGAGTTCGACGACGAGGAGTGCGGGGACTTCACCGAGGAAGAGTACGGCAGCCTGGCGCGGTTCGAGTGGTGCGCGCGAATCGACAAGATCGAGCTGCCGGACAACGTAGACGTGGGGGGAGCCGTGGACAGGATGGTCGGCGGTTCCGATCCCGACGATCCCTCGGCGGGCGGCCAGGCCGGGGGGTCAAATTCCATCATGGGTATGTGGATGGGCGGCGGGGCCGGCATGCCGGGCGCCGGCGGCTCCTCCACCCAATCCAACGCGGCCGGGTCCGGTCTTGCGTCCATGCTGACCTCCTTCCTGGCGCCCTTTCGAAACGTCGTGGAGCAGGCCATCCGAAGGGTGACGCTCCGGGTCTTTTGGAAGTACCGCGGCAAGGAGCAGGAGCTCACCCTGATCTACTACATCACCCGGGCGGATCTGGTGGATCAGGCGATCATCGGCGGCTTCCTTCAGGGGGCGGGCTCGCAGCCGGGGACTACGGGGACTAAGGGCACCACGGGGACTAAGGGCACCACGGGGACCAAGCGATGATCCCCGCACGGCGTACCTGGGCCCAACGTGGCTTGACCCTGCTTGAGGTGATGATCTCCATGGCCATCATGGCGGGGCTGTTCATCGTCATCTACGCCACGTTCAACGCCACCCGTCGGACCTATGCCAAGGTGACGAAGATCCAGGATCGCTGGCATGTAGTGCGCAACGGCATGTCGCGCATGACCCAGGATCTGTCCATGGCCTATGTCAGCCTCAACGAGAACATGTCCGAGGTGAACCGGCGAACCTACTTCCGATTCACCAAGGGCAATTTTGGTGAGGAGCTGCGCTTTTCGTCCTTCGCCCACCGGCGGTTGTACAAGGACGCCAACGAATCCGACCAGTGCATCATCCAGTACTTTCTGGCTCCGGACCCCGACGATCAATCCAAGACGAGTCTTTTTCGGCGGGAGACCCGCCGGCTCGCTAATGAGGAGCCGGAGAATATCCCGGGTGAGGCGTTTGTGCTCATCAATGATGTGATGGATGTGCGTTACGAGTTCTTCGACAAGACCCAGGACAAGTGGGAGGACGACTGGGACACCACCGCCCTGGACGGACAGCCCAACCGGCTGCCCCACCGGATCCGCATCTACCTGACCATCCATTCGGAGGTCGGAAACGAGGTGGTCCTCGTCACCCAGGTGGCGCCCGCCCTCACCGACGGCATTGTGCTCACTCCCCAGACCACCGGCGGGGCGGCCGCGACCGGCGGCTCCACCACCGGGAGTTCGGCCAACCCCTTCGCCTCGAAGTGGAGCAGCCTCCAGGGGAAATCCTCCTCTCTGTCCACCTCCGGCAAGACTGGCACGACGGGGAGCAAGCGATGAGGGGGTTGTCCACGATTTTCGCCCCGGGTGGCCGTCCGCGACGTATCTGGCGCTGGCTGAACTCCGACGTCGGCACGCGTCGGGGCTCGAGTCCGTCTCGACGCAAGCGGCAGCAACGGGGGGCCGCCCTGATCTTCGTGACCGTGTCGCTGGTATTGCTGGCGGCCATGACCGTGGACCACGTCTACAAGTCGCAGATCGACGTGGCGTCGGCCTACAACAACCGGGACGAGGTGAAGGCCGAGTTCATGGCGCGGTCCGCGCTGAACCTCACGCGGATCATGCTCAAGATCCAAGAGCGGGTCATCGATCGCCATCGAAAGGTGATCGCCCAGTTCCTCGGGAAGGATCTGCAGATCAGCGACATCATGCCCATGCTGCTGGAGATCTTTTTCGGCAACGCATCCCTGCTCGCCGGCTTTGGCATGGACACCGGAGATGTGCGCGGCCTGGACATTCCGCCCGGCTATGGAAAGCCGGAGATCGTGGCCATCGACTCCGAGGACGGCAAGTTGAACATCAACTGTGCCTTCGCGCGCTCGGACAAGGACCCGCAGGTGCAGGCCCTGGCCAGGCAGCTGTACACCATGTTCTCCAACCCCCGGTATGAGGAGTTGTTCCAGCATCTGGACGAGATTACGGACCCCGATCGCCCCATGGCCCTGGTCCGCTCCATCATGGACTATGTGGATCCGGATCAGACGCGGTTTTTCGCTGCGGGCGCCGCCGAGGACTACCGCTACCAGTCCCTGGCCGATCCCTATGAGGAGAAGAACAACCTCATGGACTCGGTGGAGGAGCTCCACCTGGTCAATGGCATCAACGACGAGGTTTGGTCTCACTTCGGGCCCTCCATGACCGTGTACGGCACCTGCGCCCCGAACCTGTGCGCGGTTCCGCCGGGGAACTGGATCGTCGCCGCGGCGGTGATCTTTCGTTCGGCCAAGGATCCGACCAATCCGGTGCTCATGGACCCTTTCCTGATGCCGCAGATCGCGCAGTCGGCGTTGATGACCTTGCAGCTCATGGGGTGCACGGATCTCGGGCTCTTCGCCCAGGGGGCCCAGAACCCTTCGGCGCTGATGCAGTCCATGACGGGGTTGGGCGGCCAGATGGGGTTGGGAGGGATGGGGGGGATGCCGGGTGCGCCGGGTGCGCCGGGCAGCACACCGAACCTCCCCGGCATTGAGTTGGACGCAAAGAAGTTGGCGCAGTCGGCGTACATCGGTCCTCGCCGATACTACCGCATCGTGGTGAGCGGGCATGCCGGCAAAGTCGGAAGGGACAAGCTCAACAATCCCAAGTGGCGCGTGACCCGTACCATCACCGCGGTGTGGGATCAGCAGGCGTTCTCAGCGGCCTCGGGGCAGCGTGGGCAGTACGTCTACTGGAAACAGGAATAGGGCTCTTATGGCGCAGCATATTTATGGCATCGACCTCGGATCCTACCTTGTGAAGGTGGCGGTCATCGAGATGGGTTTTCGCCACACCGAGCTCAAACGGGTGGTGAGCGTTCCGGTGGCCCCGGTGGATCTCGAGCCGCCCCCCCAGCCCGCCGTCGCCGCCCAGGATCCGGAATTCGGATCCGAGGAGGTGGTTGCACCGGATCCCGAGGAGCTGCGCGCTGCCGCCATGGTGGAGGCGCTCCGGGCCGCCTTGAGCAAGGCGGGGGCACCGCCCGATGTCGCGGTGGTGGCGCTGTCGGGCGACTTGACGAACATCCGTATGCTCGAGTTCCCCTTCAGCGACCCGCGAAAGGTCCTCTCGGTCTTGGGCTACGAGCTCGAGGGGCAGATCCCCTACGACCTGGATGAGGTGGTTTTTGATCAGCTCATATCGGTGAATCAGCAGGGGGGGGCGCGTGTGGTCGTGGCCATGGTCCAGGTGGACCGCGCGTTGGCTGTGATACAGCGCATTGGGCAAGCGGACCTCGACCCCGCGGTGCTCACGGTGGCACCACTTTGTTACGGCTACCTGGGAGACCCCGCCACCACACCCGAGGAGCCCGCCTGGGCGGTGCTCGACATCGGTCACCGGCGGACCAACCTGGTGGTGCTGCGTGGCCAGCAGACCCTGGTGGCGCGGACCATCTCCAGGGGCGGCTTTCACCTGACCCAGGGGTTGGCGAACCGCTTTGAGGTGGATCTGGAGCGGGCTGAGGAGCTCAAGCACACCTACGCATCGCTGCCACGCCCCGATGGCCCCGTGCTGCCGGCCGATCAGATCCCCGTCGTGGAGGTGGTGCAGGAAGAGCTGGCGCCCCTGGTGCGCGCGGTACGGCAGACGCTGCTGGGCCTGAAACAGACCCCGGAGCTGAATCCGTCTCGTATCGTCCTTTGCGGTGGATCGAGCGTGATCCCAGGGCTGCGGGAGCATCTCTCTGAGCAGTTAGACGTGGAGGTGGCGCTCAATATGCCCGCTCAGGCCCCCACGGGAGTGGGTGGTCGCGGGCAGGTCCTGGCCGTCGGGCTGGCCCAGCTCCAGGCGGACCGACGGCTCCCGGCGGTCAACCTGCGACAGGGGCCGCTGGCGATGAAGGACGAAAAGTCGTTGCTCGCGCGCAAGACCCTGTTCATCGCCTGGTCCCTGGTGGCGGTGCTCGGGTTGCTGGTGTTGAACGGTTTTGCCTCCCTCTGGACGCTGGAGAAAGAGGAGAAGCATCTGCGTCAGAAGCTGGTGGCCAAGACCGGTGAGATTCTGCACAAGCGCTTGAACGATCCGGAAAAGGTAGACAAGAAGATCTCCAGGGCGCTCAAGACCCGTAAGACGTCGAACCTGCCCATTCCCAACTCCTCGGCCTTTGCGGTGCTGTCGGAGATCTCCCGAACGGTGCCTGGCAAAACCGCGGTCACACTCGACGTCACCCGACTGTTCATTCGTGACGGCAAGATCGATTTTGAAGGCACCGCCAAGGATCCCACCGAAGTGTCCAAGGTGGTGGAGTCGCTTAAGAAGATCACATGCTTTAAGAAGCTCGTGGAGGGGACCACACGGGAGGTGTCGGTGCGGGAGATGATAGGCGAGGAGCTCAAGACCGACAAGCGGAGCAAATTCAGCGTAAATATCTCCCACCAGTGCATGTGAGTTGAACGGAGCGGAGGTACCGAATGGACTCATTGAAAAATAGGCTAAGCCAAGCTTTCGAGCACATGAGCCAGCGTGAGAAGTTGATGGTGGCCGGCCTCGCCGCCACTCTGGCGGTGCTACTCATAGCGCTGTTCGGGTACCTCATCTTAGACGGCCTAGACACCCGTCGGACCCAGAACGAGCGCATGCGCCACGTGCTCAATCGGCTGGAAAAGAACCGGGACCGCCTGATGGCCAAGGGGACCCAGGACGACCGCCTCCTTCGGAGGATAGAGGTCACGCCTCCGCCGCTGCAGGCCCACCTGGACGGCCTGGCCAAAAAACACGAGGTGGAGGTCAAGGATTACAAGGTCATCAAGGAGAAGCTGCTCGGCAGCAAGAAGAACATCCTGGAGAAGGCGGTGGAGATCTCCATCTACAACATTGAGCTTCCCAAGCTCATGAAGTTCTTAAACGCCATTGAGTCCAGTGCCAGTCGTTACCTCATCATGACGACCCAGTTGCAGGTGACGCCACGTAGCGCCGGCCACGCCACGCTGGACGTCAAGCGGCTCAGGATCTCCACCTATGAGCGGGGCAAGACGAAGCCGAGCGGCAAAACCAAGTCCGGCTCCGCCAAAGGGAAGCGCTGATGAACCCCATCTTAAGCAAGGTCCTCAAGTATCTCGGCTACAGCGCCTACGCGACGATCATCTGCATGATGACCATCTGGCTACTGTTTCCCTACGACCGGCTCAAGCAGATGGTCATCCACGCCATCGACAGCGACGGTCGCTACGCTGTCACCGTCGAGGACGTGGGACCGGCCTTCCCCTTCGGCTTGGAGATCACCGGCATCAAGATCGTGTCGCCACCGGAGAAGAAGGGCGACAAGCCCGGCAAGCTCTTTGTGGAACGGGCCAGGGTATTTGTCAGTCCCTTCTCCATCTTCTCCGACACCAAGAAAGTGAGCGTGGAGATCGACGCCCTGGGCGGTCACATCGAGACTGACGTGGAGACCAAGGGCAAGGCCAAGAAGATCACAGTCAAGTTCGACGGCGTTTCCATGGCCAAGCTTCCTGGTATCGCCAAGGCCATCAGCCTCCCCATGACGGGCAGCTTCAGCGGCTCGGGTAGCATCAAGATCCCCGCGGAGGGACTGCGTCGCGCGGACGGTAAGTTCACCCTGGCCTGCAAGAGCTGCACCCTGGGTGACGGCAAGACCAAGGTGAAGATGGACTTTAGGCCCAAACACCTGAAGAAGCGGCGACCCAACATTCTGGCCGAGCAGGGGGTCACCCTGCCGAAGATCCGGCTGGGCCGGTTTGGCGGGGACATCGAGATCAAGCGCGGCAAGGCGACCTTCCGCCAGTTCGAGTCCCTGTCCCCGGACGGGGAGGCGTTCTTGCTCGGGACCATCACGCTGCGGGATCCGTTTCCTTTTTCTAATGTAGACGGGTACTTCAAGTTCAAGTTCGACGAGGAGCTCAAGCAGCGGGAGCCCAAGTGGAAGGCCATCGAAGCCGGGCTCGCCAAGGGACGCCGCACCGATCGGTACTACGGCTTCTCCATCCGTGGGCGGTTCAAGGATCCGCCGCGTTTCATGCCTGCGCGGTACTCGTCGGTGGAGCGTCTCTACGACAAGGGAGGCAAGCGCAGGGGCCGTCGTCGTGGCGGCCGCGCCGGCAAGAATCGTCGCCGGCCCCGTGCCATCATGCGTCCCCCACGCCAGAAGCGTTCCCCACGGTCCAAGGGGGCCACCAGCAAATCACCGCACACGATTATGCGCCCAGTCCGGTAGAGTAACTATTCGGCCGGTTGTGGTTACGTTGTAGAAAGAGGGTCGGGGGAGAGCGGACTACCGGCCGGCGCGCCGGGCGGTGAAGCGGATCTGCTCAAGCTCGAGCTGCTCCTTGTAGGCGACGGAGTAGCGCGCCCAAGGGACCAGCTTGAGGCGTCGGAAGCCGATGGGCTCCTCGGTGCCTTCACAGAGCCCGAACTCTTTGACCTCGAACTTCGAGAGCGCTCGGGTGATCATCTTGAGGAGCTTGGCTTCCTTGTCGCGCACGCGCAGGCTGACGGCCTGGGTCTGGTGGGCGGCGGCCTGCTCGTACTCCTCGACGATGCGATCCTGGGGGGGGCCGTCCTTGGCCGCTTCGTCCTGTCGAAGGGAGTGCAACAGCTCTATTCGACGAATTTCGAGCATTCGGCGGAGCTCTTTTCGCTGGAGCGTTGTGAGCCCGTTAACGCGCGGCGAAGATTTCGAGCTGCTGCGCTTCTTGGCGGGCTTCTTCGCGACCTGCTTCTTAACAACTTTCTTCTTAACGACCTTCTTTTTGACGGCCGTCTTCTTGGCCGTTTTCTTAACAGCCTTCTTTTTGACGACCGGCTTTTTAGCGACCTTCTTCTTGACGGCCTTCTTGACGGCCTTCTTTTTGACGACCTTCTTCTTGACGGTCTTCTTTTTGACGACCTTCTTTTTGATGGCCTTCTTCTTGACGGCCTTTTTCTTGACGGCCTTCTTGACGACCTTCTTTTTGACGGCTGCCTTCTTGGCCGGCTTTTTAGCGACCTTCTTCTTGACGGCCTTCTTGACGGCCTTCTTTTTGACGACCTTCTTTTTGACGGCTGTCTTCTTGGCCGGCTTCTTGACGACCTTCTTTTTGACGGCTGCTTTCTTGGCCGGCTTCTTTGCGACCTTCTTCTTGACGGCGTCCTTCTTGGTCGGCTTCTTCGCGACCTTCTTTTTGGCGGCGCCCTTCTTTTTGGCCTTGGTTTTCTTTCTTTCGGTCATGTCCTCACGTCACCCAGCGTTGTCCCGGAAGTAGGTATTCATACGAATTTTTCCGATGAATTCAAGAGGATACTGGATCCGGTGCAAAGTCGCAATAGCGAGTATGGTCCATGTTGGATCTCCGGACGGTGGTGTAAGGCCAGCTACAACGGTGCTGCGGTACGCGAGTGCGCTTTGGTAAGCTTTGTGATATCAGGTTGTTGGGTGCCGGGTGAACGAGGCGGGGCGGTGGGCAATGCTACCAGCGTCGCTTGACGCAGCGCCGCTTACGGTAGCTCCAGAAGAAACCTCGGCCGCAGTGGCTTATGCAGCGCCGACGGTGGTGGCTGTAAAATTTGCCGCTGGGGCAGCGGCGTGCATTCTTCTGACAGCGGCTACCGGTCCAGTTCCAGCCCGCGCCGCAGCGACGCACGCAGCCCCAGCCCGCGCGGTAACGATAGCCGGCGGGGCAGTTGGTGACCTTGGGGCGGCACTTCTTGTAGTAGCTGCTCCAATAGGTACCTGCCGCGCAGCGCCTCCAGCGACGGCAGCGGTAACCGTTCCAGGAGAAGCCCTTCGGGCATTTTCGGCGGCTCACGCAGCCCTTGTAGTAGGCGCTCCAGCGATATCCCGTAGGGCAGGCGCGTGCGGGCTTGGCGCAGTTTGTCCCATTCCAGTTCCAGCCCGTGGGACAGCGCCGTACACAGCGCCGTTTGTAGGGACTGTACCGCCAGCCATAGGTGCAATGGGTCTTGAGCCGTTGGCAGCGGGAGAGTGTGTAGCTGTAGTATGAGCCCGGGGCGCAGCGCTTGCGCGAGATGCAGCGGCGACGGCTGTGGCTCCAGTAGAAGTTGGCCGGACACTGTTTGTAGTAGCGGCTACGGCGGCGACAGCGGCCGGTCACGTAGCTGTAGTACGAGCCCGGGCCGCAGCTCTTGATGCAGCGGCGCTGGTAGCTACTCCAGGAAAAGCCCCCGGGGCAGCCGTGGCGGCGGACCTTGCGGTGGTGCCGCCGGTTGACCTTGCGATTGTGCCGCCGGTCGACCTTGCGATTGTGGCGCCGGACCTTGCGATTGTGCCGCCGGTCGACCTTGCGATTATGGCGGTTGACCTTGCGATTGTGCCGCCGGTCGACCTTGCGGTTGTGGCGGCGGACCTTGCGGTTGTGTTTGCGGACCTTGCGGTTGTGGCGGCGGGTTTTCCGGCGCGCCTTTTTCTTGCGCCGACGGTCCATCATCAGATCCAGGAGCTTGGTGCCTGTATCGGTGATGAGCTTGAGCTGCAGCTGCGTCAAACGCACCGGCTCGGCGACCCGGAGCTTCTCCGCCTGGGTGTCGGCGGACTGCGCGTCCAGGCTGACCCCGGCCACATCGATGCATTTTTGCCCCTTCTGGCCGTGGCTGGCCATGGCGGGTGCTGCCGGAAATGCCAATAAAAAGCCAATCGTTATGGCTGCTCCATGAAGTGCTCTCATGCTTCCTCTCCTTCGTTTTTTGACGCCCGCCGCAGTGTAACCGACGGGCAGCGTACCTTCCAAAGGCAATTTTCCGAATTTCTTTCACCTGGGATCCGCTTGGACTCCCGAACGAATGGAAAATTTAGGGCAACCCGATCCGTCACCGGCCGATAACCCGAGTACAGACAATGGAGGAGAGACCATGAACGACGTATTTGGCCCGACTGTACGGACCCTCACCCTGAAACGACCCCAGCCCCAGGGGCCGCGCTATCTTCTGGTGCCCGCGGAGCACCGGATGGTCTCACTGGATGGCGATTGCCTTCGCATCGGAACATCGGCTGAATGCGAGCTCTGCCTGAGCGATCCGGCGGTCTCACGGATCCACTGCGAGGTACGTCACCGCTCCGGGCGTGTGGCGGTGCGGGATCTGGGATCCAAGAACGGTGTAGTGCTGCAGTCCGTTCGGGTGTCTGCCGGAGAGATGCGGGTGGGCGACACCCTCCGGCTCGGCGAGACCGTGGTGGTGTTGGTGGACAAGGACCGCAGCTCGCCCTCGCGTGCCGGAGAGGTGCTGCCGGGGATCGTCGGCGTCACCCAGGTCATGCATCGCATGGCCCGCACAGTGAGGTTGCTGGCTCCCAGCGATCTGAACGTATTGGTGACCGGAGAGACCGGTACCGGCAAGGAGTTGGTGGCGCGTGCCTTGCATGAATTATCCCCGCGCGCAAACGGTCCGTTCGTGGCGCTGAACTGCGGCTCCATCCCGCGTGACCTCATCGAGTCCGAGCTCTTTGGCCACATGCGGGGCGCCTTCACCGGGGCCGTGGAATCTCGGCCGGGGCTCTTCGAGCAGGCGCAGGGGGGCACCCTGCTCCTCGATGAGATTGGGGAGTTGCCATTGGAGCAGCAGCCCAAATTGTTGCGGGTGATGGAGACCGGTCGGGTGCGACGGGTGGGCGGACAGACAACGCGGGAGGTGGACGTGCGAGTGGTGTCCGCCACCCATGTGGCGCTGCCCCTGGCGATTTCCCAGGGGCGATTCCGCCGGGATCTGTTCTACCGCGCGAACGAGGCCGAGGTGCGCGTGCCCTCCCTGGCCGATCGGGTGGATGATATCCTGCCTCTGCTGGAGCGGTTTCTGGAGGAGCTCCCGGCGGGCAGCGTTCGCCCCGATTCGAGCACCATAGGGCGGCTACAGACCCGGCGCTACCTGGGCAACGTGCGGGAGCTGCGCAGCCTGGTGCGGCGGGCCGTGGTGCTCGGGTGGTCCGAGGTGGACGAGACCACCTTCCCTGATCCCTTGGCCGCCGTGGAATCCTGTGCAGCGTCCTTCGCGAGGGGGTCCGCGGCCGCCGAGCCCAGTCCGGTCTATCCGGGGACCTTTGAGGAGATCCAACGTCGCGTCATCAAGGAAGCCCTCGACCAGGCCGAGGGCAACAAGGCGCTGGCCGCCCGCAGGTTGGGTATGGCTAAGTCCACCTTCAACGACCGGCTGCGGCGGCTGCATCTTCACGATTCCCTGCTTGACGCCAGGGTCCGGTGAGCGCAAAAGGAGATCATGCGATCTCCCAAGGGACCGGTTGTCAATGTATCCATGCTTCTTGTGGGGTTGGGGGTCGTTCTCGGTGCCTGTGGTACGGGCAATGTCATCCGTCCCGAGCCGAGCGTGAAGTTCATGCGGCCCAAGGGAGCCGTGCTCTTCGCGAGGGTCAGCGGTGATGTGGTACGCCTCCGTTTCAACGCCGAGAAGCGCGTGGCGCCCTTCGTGTGCGACGTCAGCGAGGCCACGGTGCACACCGCTGAGGCCTCCACCAGCCTGCTGTTTTCGCTCAAGCTCATGTCCCGGCAGTCGGGATTCACCCGGGTGCAGCTCCACGACGTGGACGGTACGCTACTCGCCCGGGGGACCTTCTGTATCTTCCCCACGCTCAAGACGCGGAACAAGTCCATTTTGCGTCACTACGAGATCGAGCTGCCGCCCAAGGTCATGAAGCGGCTCCGCTCCGGCAAGGCCGTGGCCGTATTCCAGGACTACGCGCCCCTCGAAAGTGCCAGGCCGGGGTGGATGCATCTGGCGTGGGTTCTGTATCTCGAGCATCACACCCTGTACTGACATTTTCGTCACGCCGGCCGGCGGACAGCCCTCAGATTTTTGGTGCGCCCCCCGGAAAACCCTCGCGTATTGACCCTAAGTGACTGAAATTACGTGATACCGTTCTGGGCACGATCTGTGCTTTACTTACAGCACCATGAAACGCCAGCATTGGAACACGAGCCTTGTTTTTTGCACTTTGTGCGTCCTGGGCGCGGTCCTGCTCGCGGGCTTGGTCGCGGGGTGTGTAACCCTCACGGACTATGACGTTGAGGATTCCCAGGAGGAGACCTTCACCCTACCTTTCGTGCAGAACCTCGAGGGGTTTGACATCCTGTTCGTGGTGGATCCTTCGTCTAGTACCGCCGACCTCCTCGACGGTGTGGGGGAGATGGCGCCGGGCATGATCGGCAGCCTCGACTACGCCTTACTGAACGCCCAGGTGTCCGCCCCACAGCTGCACATCGGCGTCATTACGCCCGATCTCGGCACGGGGGAGCACCAGATCCAGGATTGCACCGCCGATGGTGATCGCGGTGAGCTCCAGACCATTACGGGCGCCGGCTGCCCCGACCTGGATGGCAAGTACATCGTGGTGGTGGACAACGAGGTGCAGAACATGGTGGGGGTCTATGACGTCGCTACCGCGGTGCAGTGTCTCATCGACGGTCAGATGGAGCGGGCGGCGGGCTGCCGCTTCGAGCAGCCCCTGGCCGCGGTGGCCAAGGCCGTGGATGGTGGCCGGACGCCCAACAACGCGGGGTTCATCCGGTCCAACGCGGGCCTCGCCGTGGTGCTCATGACCGACCAGGACGACTGCAGCGCGCCCACCAACGGACTGTTCGACCCCGACGCCCAGAGCCTCGGAGCCGCGAACACCTTCCGCTGCTTCGAGTGGGGCGTCACCTGCGATGAGGGGGCCCGGACCCCGGGCTCCAAGAACGCTTGCCGTCCGCGCACCGCGGATGAGGGCGGCCTGCTCTACGAGCCCACCCAGCTCGCGGAGATGATCTTCGCCCACAAATCTCAGTCTTCGGTGGTCTTCGCCACGGTGGCCCAGCCGGCCGATCCCGTGGTCGTTGCCTTGAACAACCTGGGTGAGCCCTATGTCCAGTCCTCCTGTGGAGGAGACGGCGTGCCCGGCGTGCGCCTGGGAGCGTTCTTGGAGCTGTTCGACGACTTCGGCCTCGACGACTCCATCTGTGAGCCCCAGCTCCCGGACCTGCTGTTCAGCATCTCTGAGCGCATGGCCTCCCAGGCCGTGTCTAGGTGCATGCCCAAGACCCCGGCGGACGCGGACAAGGACACCCCCGGCCTCCAGGTCCGGTGCACCGCCTGGGACGTACAGAATCTCGGCGAAATCCACGAGGTGCGCTCCGACGACATCCTCTCCTGCGCCCAAACCCAGGATGAGCTGCCCTGCTGGCGCATCACCGAAGACCGCGTCTGCACCAGCGACTACAAGATGGAGGTCCTACGGGACACCCAGCCCGCCGATGGCTCCATCGTAGAGGCCACCTGCCTGGTCCTGCTGGAGTAGGTACCTCAGCTCTAGAATCCCTTTCGGGCCCGCCTCCCACGTTTCGATCGCCAGCAGCTTGACCTCCATCGGCGCGTTGACGCGCGCCTTCGGAGAGGCACTTTTCCGAGGCGCCGAGACGCGCAACTCCGTTGCTGGCTCCGCCGGCACCTGAGGCCGCTCAGGCGGCGCGGGCGCCGGGGTGACGCCCGACTCCGATGACCTGGCCTTACCCTTGGCCCGTGAGGATTTCTTTTTCTTCTGTCGGAAAAAGCCCATCTCGTCCCTCCAAACGCCGACTCGTGAAGCCGGCACAAATTGGGACGTGGAAACCTATTTCACGCTATGATGAGGGACAATGTTAGCTGGACGCTGCAGATGTGTTTCGGGTGTACCCCGTGGAGGCGGCGCCATGAGGAGCCCTGGTGGAACGGAGAACCGGGGCGGCGCGCAGGCCCGCGCCCTGAAGCGCTGGGCTGCAGTGGTCCTCTCGGTGAGTCTGATTACGCTCAGCGCCTGCCACGGCCCAGCCGGTGTGTCCGATGCGGTAGCGGACGCCGCGTCC
>JAOZUO010000119.1:0-9050 GCA_029938605.1 Deltaproteobacteria bacterium
TGATTCAAGGTTCGACATGTAGGGAATTATCTCACGATCCATCTCGCACGCGCCCATCGCTGAGGAGATCCATGGAGCCTCGTAACCGCGGCGTTGTTGGGTGGCAACACAACCATGGGTCGTTTGCTTGGCGTTGGTCGGCTTGGCGTTGGTCGGCTTTCTCCTGGCCTGGGGTGCGTGATAGACTCCGCACCTATGCACCGAGGTTCTCTTCAGCACGCATGTGAAAATTGGGCGGAAACTCCAGGGGGTTTCCATGGCTGAGTTTGTTCTCGGGATCGATCTGGGCACCTCCAACTCGGTGGCGGCCGCCGAGCGGCCTGATGGTCCTGAGGTGCTGGTGGACGCCGAGAAGCGTGGGCCCCAGCCGTCCATCGTGTCTTTCCATCCGTCGGGATCGGTTCTGGTGGGGCACGAGGCCAAGCGCCGTCGGCTCATTGACGCCGAGAACACCATCTACAGCGCCAAGCGTCTCATCGGCCGTCCTTTCTCCTCTCCCGAGGTGCAGAAAATAGCCAAGCAGATGCCCTATCCCATGGTGGGCGGCGACAACGACCAGACCATCATCGAGGTGCGGGATCAGCGCCTCACCGTGCCCGAGGTGTCCGCTTTCGTTTTGCACCACATGAAGGTCATCGCCGAGCGCACCCTGCGCCAAACGGTGAACAAGGCTGTAATCACCGTTCCGGCCAACTTCAACGACGCCCAGCGCAACGCCACCCTGGCCGCGGGGGAGATCGCCGGCCTGGATGTGCTGCGTATCATCAACGAGCCCACGGCGGCGGCGCTCGCCTATGGTCACGGCAAGAAGATGGACCGCAAGGTCCTGGTGTACGACTTCGGTGGCGGCACCTTCGACGTGACCATCCTGGAGATCCATGGCGAGGTCTTCGAGGTGCTCGCCACCGCTGGGGATACCTACCTGGGCGGGGACGACTTCGACGTGCTGATCATGGACCGCATGGTGGCGCAGTTTCTGGAGCAGACCCGCTACGATGCGCGACAAGATGGCGCGGCCATGGAGCGACTGCGCTCGGTGGCCGAGCAGGTCAAGTGTCAGTTGTCTGGGCAGGGCCGCAGCGTGGTGCAGGTACAGGAGCTCGCCTACGGGCCCGATGGCGCGGCCCTGAACCTGGACTTCGTCTTGCAACGCGACGATTTCGAAAAGCTGGCCGAGGGGTTGGTGGACCGTACCTTCGCCATCTGCGACGAGGCGTTCAAGCTGGCGCAGATTCCCATCAACGTGGTCGACGAGGTGGCGCTGGTGGGCGGTTCCACACGAATTCCCCTCGTGCGGGAGTCGGTACGCAGCTACTTTGCCCGGGCGCCCCTGGCTACCATCAATCCCGACGAGGTGGTGGCTCTAGGTGCGGCCATCCAGGGCGCGTCCCTGTTGGCGGCCGTGGCGCCGCCGCCGTCGCTGCCCACGGCCAGCGCTCCCCAGACGACGTTGCAGGGGCGGGGAATGCCCGCCATTCCTCCGGCGCCGGGCGAGACCAGGCCCCCGCCGCCCCCGAAGCCTCGGCCGCTCTTGTTGGACGTGACTCCCATGTCCCTGGGGGTGGCCATTGTGGGCGGATACGCCAAGGTGATCATTCCTCGGAACGCCCAGGTCCCGGCGGAGCAGATGGAGGTCTTCTCTCCCGGCGCGGATGGTCAGACCTCCGTGTCCTTTCGGATCTGTCAGGGTGAGTCCCAGCGTTTCGAGGAGAACACCGAGCTCGGTGAGCTGATCCTGGCGGGGCTCCGGCCTGCGGCCCGGGGAGAGGTCAAGATCGAGGTAACCTTCGAAATCGACACCAACGGCGTCCTCAAGGTGCACGCCAAGGACGAGACCACGGGGCGGATGCAGGACGCCACCATCAAGCTCCGGGGGGAGCTGGGTGCAAGCGAGATGAGTGACGCCTTTGAGCGGATCGGACCGGGGGGCGGGGCGTGAACGATCTGGAGCAGTTGCGTCGGCTGGTTGGGCGGCTGCATTCGGACCTGGATGTGCTCACCTACTACAATCTGCTCGGGGTGCTTCCCGGGGCCACCGAGGTCGAGATCCGCGGCGCTTTTCGAGACCGTGCGCGGCTGTTGCATCCGGACCGGTACTTTGGCCTGACCGACGAGTCCCTCAAGGCGCAGATCACCGCGGTGTACAAGCGCCTGGCCGAGGGGCATCGTGTGCTCTGCAATGCTCCAAAGCGGCAGGTCTACGACACCCTGGTACACCAGGGCGTCCTGCGATACAGCGAAAAGGCCGCCGAGGCCGCGGGTGTCACCGAGGCCGCGGGTGTCACCGAGGCCGCGGGTGTCACCAAGGCCGCCCGAGCTCCCGACGTCGGGGCGAAGGGACCCTCCGAAGGCGACGGCGCCATCCGCTTTTCCCAGGCCCGGCAGTTTTATTCCTACGGCAAAGAGGCCCTCGTGCGTCAGGACTTTGGCACGGCGGTCTCCTACTTCGAGCAGGCGCTGGCCGTACAGCCCGACGCCACGAAGATCCGCGCCGGGCTAGACGAAGCCCTCCGTCTCAAGAAGCTCTACGGCTGAGCTGTTACCCATCTAGGTCTAGAGCGCGTCATCCGGCTCGGGCGACGCAGGGCCGGTGGAGGGCGCCAGGGTCGCGAGTCCCTTCGCCTGCGCCCCGAGTTTTTTGAAGAGCCACTTCCAGAGGGGGACCGAGGCAGCGAGATGGGCCAGCGGTAGATGCAGGGTGGCGTCCACCTGACGGCGAGCCGGATCCAGGCCCCAGTGGAGCTCCAGCCCACCGGTGTCAACCTTGGGTAGCGTCATTCCCACGCCCAGGATCGGCACCATGCGGACCAGCTCCACCAGGGACAGGCGGGCCCGGCCCAGGCGATGGGAGGGCAGGCTCGGCCCAGCGGGCACAATTCGGACCGAGCTTCTCAGACGGCGGAGCGTGTCCTGAACCTGTTGTTGGGCCCCGGCACCCAGGGCGATTACCAGCCGTTGGCCGTCGGTGGAGGTGGCCAATCGGAGCGTGTCTCCGCCGGAGATCCATTGGAGCACCAGTTGCAGTCCGACGGTAGTGGAGGGCCACTTTCCACCCAGCCCGATGTCCTGAATCTGCACCGTGCCGGCTTTTCGTAGGGGGGTCGGGGCCAGAGCCTTGGCGCCATAGCCGTGCCCCTTGAGATGTTTGCGTAAGCCGGCCAGACCCTCGACGAGATCCCGGTGTACAGCGGTGGCCAACTCCTTTGGCCGGGGGTGATCCACCAGGGCGACGAGGCACAGTCCGCCGGTGTCGGGGGGATATACCGCGATCCGGGTGGCGCCCCGGTTGCCGAGTAACAGGGCCGTAAATTTTCCCAGGGGTTTTCGGAGCCCGGGCGGTAGTCGGGTGAGCAGGGCGCCGAGCACCAGACCCGGTTTCAGATCTTTGGTTTTCTTCGCGCCGGGACCGGGCGCCGGCCCGGCGAGGGACAGCGCCAGGGGGGAGCGGCGGGGCAGGGCTGTCAGGTCCGCCAGGTTCGGTACAGACGAGGAAAGTCGGCCGTTGATGTAGCGGCGCAGCGCGCCTTTGGGCTGGGCTGTGGCGAAGAGCCGCACCCGGACCTCCTGGGCGTTTACGTGCACCGTGAGGCCGAGATCCCGGGTTGAGGTCAGGTAGGTGAAGGCCTGGGTGAGCTGGGCCTCCAGGCCGGGCGCGGCGTTCAGATCGCCCATGGCCATGGCGAGGCCCAGGCTGCCGATCTTGGTGAGCTGATCCAACTTCTGGGCGGTGAGTCCAGCTTTGGCCAGGCCGGCGTTGACGAAGACCCGCGCCTCCAACGCTGGACCTCCACCCAGATCCCTGCGGGTCGTGAGCAGGGCGAAGCGCCATATCTTCTTCAAGGCGGATCGGTGGGTCGCCACCACGATGCCCCCTTCGAGTGTGCGAGCGACGAATCGGCAGGGCAACAGACCGTGGCCGCCGCCGGAGAAGATCCAGAGGGCTCCCGCCCGGCGGGCGTGGCACCGGCCCGAGAGTCGACCCAGGGCGCGATCCGGATGGCGCACGGGTATGATGAACGCCAGGGTGCCGGGGTGTTTTACCGGGTCTAGGACCAAGACGTGCAGGGCGCGCCGCCAGTCCACAATGTCCGCCAGATCCGTGGTGGCGACCAGAAGCTCTTTCAATAGAGGCCAGACCTCCCCGGGCCCGAGGTTCCAAGCGCCTGTACGGCGTGCCACGGTCGCTACCTTGTCGAGCACCCGGGGCAGGGGCCCCACCCGCAGGTGGGCCAGGAGATCGGGGGGGGGAATGGGGGGGGGAAGAATGGGCAGTACCAACTCGGGGGTCGACTGGTCGACAAGGGGTACCAGGGGCTGATCCGTGGCGTCCCCACACCCGGAGGAGGCCAGGACCAGCGCGAAGACCGGGACAACGTACTTCATTCGTATTTCCGGGGTGGGCGGGTTTTCATGGCGCTGCGGATCATGTGCTTCATTTTGCACGAGTGCTGTTGCGTGTCATTTACAAAAGCGTTCGATTCCGGGGATTATTCCCTATCCCTTCGTCCGTTGTTGCCTGTGGTGACCCGATTATCGTAGAACACAATGAGGGCGTTGACCGTCCAATCGTATCAATGTCGCATCTCCGGCTACATAAGCTCCTTGTTGTTTGGGCTACTTTGGTGGTGATGGTCTCCGGTGGGGAGTTGGCGGTGGCCCGGTCCCTGCGCATCAAGCGGGTGTCCTATTGGGGCGTGCGAACCGCGCCCTTGGCGGCGCTGCGTCAAGCTGTGGCCCCCATCCTGCCATCTGGGAGGCTGTCGGCCTCGCGCCGGCGCCTCGTGGTTCGGAAGGTCGGGGTGCGGCTTCAGCGCGCCCTGCGTGGGCTTGGCTACCTCCGCGCCACGGTGCGGGTGACCGAGCACCAGCCCGGCGCGCACACGTCTTTCGTGGTGCTTCGCGTCCGGGTGGCGGAGGGCAAGCGGTTCCGAATCGGCGCCCTGGATGTCACGGGAGTGGGGCCCGCCATCCGTCTTCGGGCCCTGTCGGGTGTGAAGCTGCGCAGTGGGCAGTTCTTCGATGCGGGAGATCTGCGTCGATCCACCGCCGGTGTGGCCACGGTGCTGGCGGATCGCGGCCACGCCTTCGTCCGCGTTACGGTCGGGAAGATTCTACACAAGAGTCGGCCCCTGATGGACTTGACCTTCGGTGTGCGACCGGGCCCGGTGGTCAAGGTGGGTCGCATCGTGGTCCTTGGGGCGTCGGCCACGGGCACTCGGCTCGTGCTGAGGGCCCTGCTCCTACGCAGAGGCTCGAGGTACCACCGCACGACCCTGCATCGAGGGCTGGCGCGGCTCCGGCGCACGGGCGCCTTTGAGAGGCTGCGACTGACCGAGTCCGCCCTCGGGAAAAAGCGCGTCAAGATCGTCGTACGCGCGGTCGAGGCCAAACCCTGAGGACTCGCGGTCCGAAGGATCCGGTCAGCGGAACATGCTCACCAGCCACGCGCCGAGGACCGCGGCCACCAGCAACATCAAGACCATGATACCCGCCACGAGCCATGGGGGCAGGGGAGCGCGGGGCTCGCCCCCTTCGGCGTCCGCGGCGGCCCGTTCGGCCACCTGATCGGCGGTGATGCGGCGCTTCCAGGGCAGGGTGGCCCGGACGCCCAGGCGTCCCGTGGCGCTGGAGCCGGCGTCGGGCTGCTGAGCGGTGCCCGCGGCGGGGAGCAGTACGTGGGTTGGATCCCCGTACAGTACGTACCCCGCCCAGCCCAAAGACTCCTCTCCGCTGTCCTCGATGACCCGCAGTCGGGCCGCCCGCAGGGCGGCGCCCACGTTAGCTCCTCGCACCAGGGCGTCGTAAAAATGCGCCGCCACCTGGGCGCCGATTCCATCGACGAGCTCCCACTGGGTGCCCACGTAGAATCGTGATCCAGACAGGAGGAACGACCCCGCGAGGCTCAGAACCCGTCCCCTCCGCTGGTCGTTCCAGGGGCCGGCCAGGCCGGTCTGACAGGCGTTGGAGAAGACCAGCACAGGCATGGGGCGGGCCATGCCGAGGGTGGAGATCTCATCGGCCGTGAGCTTGCCGTCTCCCAGGTGCCAGCCCGCCCCGCCCGGGTCCGTGGGATCGTAGTCAGCGTGGCCGGCGAAGTGCACCAGGTCGTAGGACTTGAGGGAACGGCGTACGCTCTCGAGGTCCTGCGCCCTCAGTAGCCGCACGCTGAGCTTGTCGGGGTGAGCGTCCATGTTCGACAGCAGGCTGGTGCACTCCTGCTCCAGCCGCTCCAGGTCCCCCCGGGTGTCCGAGCAGATCACGAGCATGCGCAGGGGCTGCTGGAGCTCGGCCGGTCGCCACACGGTGGCGTTGGGGCGCCAGTCGGTGATGAGTCGCCGCCCCAGGTCGAACCGCCGGCACAGGAACTGCTCGCCGTCGTACAGAAGCTCCCAGGGTACGGGCGCCAGCTCCTCGTCGATGGTCAAGGCGAGGCTGCCCATGGTGTCGCGCAATCGGGCTTGCAGGTCCTTGGGGATGAGCTGACGCGCCAACTCCTCGCCGGCCAGCTTAAGGTTGGCGAGGTTGGCGTCCGACAGGGTCCGGGCCCGGTTGGCGCGCTCCAACACCGAGAGCAGCTCGGCCGACAGTTCCGCCACGCGGGGGGGATCGTAGGGGAGCAGGTGCCGTCGCCCCAAAGGCGTGCGGTCCTCCACACAGCGGAGCTGGTTGCCCGAAACCGAGAAGGTCAGTTTCATGTGAGCCGCCGGTTCATGTGAGCCGCCGGGCCGCGGCGTCGATGCGCTCGTCGTCGGCGGTCAGGGAGAAGCGCACGAAGCCCTCGCCCCCAGGTCCGAAGGCGGTGCAGGGCAGACAGACGATGCCGTGGTCTTCGAGCAGCTTGCCGGTGTAGGTGACGGCGGTCTCCCCGGCGGGCACCGCGGCCACCACGTAGAAAGTCGCCGTCGTGTCCACCACGTCCAACCCGGCCTTACGCAGCCCCTCCACCAGCCGCTTCCGGCGCCGGCGGTAGACGGTGCGCATCTGGGCCACGGGCTCGGTGGGCCCATCCAGTGCGGCGATGGCCGCCTGCTGCACGGCGCCGAAGATTCCGGAGTCCACGTTGGTTTTGATCGTGCCCAGGGCGTTCACCATCCACGCCGCGCCCACGGCGAAGCCCACCCGCCAGCCGGTCATATTGAAGGTCTTGGACAGCGAGTGGAACTCGATGGTTCGGTCCCGCAGCGTCTCCACCTCCAGGGCGCTGACCGGCGGGGTGTCGTCTACGTAGATCTCGGCGTAGGCTGCGTCGCTGGCCACGAGCAGATCGTGGTCCACGGCGAAGGCTCCCACGTCCCGCCAGTAGTCGATCGAGGCCACACCGCCGGTGGGGTTGTTCGGGTAGTTGAGCCACATGACTTTGGCTCGATTCGCGTCTCGGGTGTCGATGTCCTCGAGCCGCGGCCGGAAGCCGTTTTTCCGCGTAAGGGGCATGGGCACCACCTTGGCGCCCACGAATTGCGCGCTGATGGCGCATACGGGGTATGCCGGATCCGGCACCAGCACCGTGTCTCCGGGATCCAGCAACGCCAACGCCAGGTGGGCGATGCCCTCCTTGGAGCCGATGAGCGCCAGGGCTTCAGACTGAGCGTCCAACTCCACACCGAACCGGCGCTTCATGTAGCGCACCACGGCTTCGCGGAAGGCCAGTGAGCCCAGGTAGGAGGGGTACCGGTGATTCTCGGCGAGGGGAGCGGCGGCACACAGAGCCTCGACGATGTGCGGTGGCGTGGGCAGGTCCGGATCGCCCACACCCAGGTCCACTACGTCCACTCCCCGGTCCATGGCCTGCTGCTTCAACCGGTCGAGTTCCGCGAAGGGATACGGCGGCAGGGTGCTCAGCCTCTTGGGTAGTCTGGCTTCGGTCATGGGTGTCCCTCAGGTCTTGAGGCGCCAGACTACCACTGCCTCCAGGCAGGTGCCAAGGGGCCCCACAGACAAAGGCTGTTTTGCGGTATGGTTGGGCCAGTGGCCATTGGTGGCCCGGATGGAGCGCATGGCAGAGTCTCTGTATCTTGGCATCGATCTTGGTGGCACCAAAATCGCGGCGGGCGTGGTCTCGGTCGGGGGGGAGGTGCGAGGATTCGCCCGGGCGGCTACCCCGGCCCGGGAGGGCGTGGAGGTGGTGGTCCGCGCCATGGCGGGCGTGGCCCGGGAGGCCGCCCGAGGCGCGGGGGTGAGCGTTAAGCGCCTGGCTGGGGGCGGCGTGGGTGCTCCCGGCCCCATCGACTCGGTGGCCGGGCTGGTGGTGTCGTCGCCCAACCTGCCCGGCTGGCGGGACGTGGCCCTGGGACGGCTTCTCGGGCGCTCGCTGGGGCTGAAGTTGTCTTTGGAGAACGACGCCAACCTGGCCGGTCTGGCGGAGTACCGCTTCGGTGCGGGTCGAGGCTGCTCGCCACTTTACTACTTGACGGTGTCCACGGGCATAGGCGGAGCGCTGTTGCTCGACGGGAAGCTGGTGGTGGGGGCCCGGGGCGCCGCGGGCGAGGTGGGACATCTGGTGCTGGTGCCTGACGGGCCCCTGTGCGGGTGTGGGAACCGGGGTTGTCTGGAGGCCCTCGCGTCGGGTACGGCGGTGGCCCGGCGGGCTCGGGAAGCTGTGCGAAGGTCTGTGGTGTCCATGCTCACCGAGCGGTTCGCCGCGAGGCCCAGCCGTATCACCGCTGCGGTGGTGGCCGACTTTGCCCGACAGGGAGATCCCGAGGCCCAACGGATCCTCGCCGAGGCCATGGAGCATCTTGGAAGGGGAGTGGCGGGCGTGGTGAATCTTCTCAACCCCGAGCGGATCGTCATCGGCGGTGGGCTCTCGTCCCTGGGCCCGCTCCTGTTCGACCCCGTCCGCCGGGCCGTGGCCCGGTACGCCAACGACCTGGCGTCGGAGTCGGTGTCGGTGGTGGAGGCGGAGCTCGGTTCGCGCTCGGGACTCCTGGGCGCCGCGGCCTTGGCCATGCCGTAGTCCTCCATGTCGTAGTCCTTGCGGCGCTGCGGTGAAAGGGGAATGTCTCCCTCCAGCCGGACGTTCTTAAGAAGTGTCGTTGAGCCAGTGGACCAAG
>JAOZUO010000119.1:9150-26687 GCA_029938605.1 Deltaproteobacteria bacterium
AAGTGTCGTTGAGCCAGTGGACCAAGCGTCGTGGAACCAGTGAACCAAGAGTCGTGGAACCAGTGGAACCGGTGGACCGGTGGATTCCCTATGCCCCGGCGCAAAATTTGGCTATATGAGTGATGCGAAGTACAGTGAATCACAATATGCCTAGAGTCTGCGAGAGAAGTGTCATGAGAGGTCGGCCAAGAGGAAAAACCGGTGTGGTTACGAGTCTTTTGGCTGGGCTTTGTGGCCTCGCGGTGGTTGCGACCACACCCGCCACGGCTCGGGCCCAGAAAGTCACTACGCCCCGGAGCTTGGCCATGGGGGGCTCGCTGAGGGGCGCCGCCACGAACGCTTCGGCCATCTTCCTCAATCCGGCGGGCCTCGCCCTGCTCCAGAGTTATGTGGTCACTGCCTTTTACGATTTCCACGTGCGAGACAATGGCCACGTGGCCCACTCCAGCGTAGTGGACTCCATCGCCTCCAAGTGGATCAAGGCGGGGCTGTACTACAACCTGCTGATCATGCGCCCGGACATCTACGACCGGAACCAGCAAAAGGAGCTCACCCTCAAGCAGGACGGTCACGAGGTGGGCATCGCCCTCGCCGTCCCGTTTGGCGCCCACTTCGCCCTTGGCGCAACGATCAAGTACCAGTACTACAAGGCCTCCATAGAGGTCCCCGACCCCGATGGTGAGGGCAACACCGACCACACGGTGGACCGGATCAGCAACATCGGCGTTGATCTGGGCATGGTGCTCAAGATTGTCGAGGGGTTCACCGCCGGCGTTACGGCCATGAACGTCGTGCCCCAGAAGTCCATCCACGCCCCCATTACCATGGGTATGGGGCTCGCCTACGGCTACAAGACGCACTTCCTGGCGGCCTTCGACGTGGTGCTCGACTTCACCAGCAGGGACAAAAAGGTGGTCCCGAGCATCTACGGCGGGTTGGAGGTGTTCCTTGGAGGCAAGTACGCCATTCGCGCCGGCACCCAGTACGAGGGCCTTACCGAAGCGGTCAGCGTGACCGGAGGCTTTGGCTACATCAACAAAAAGGCCGGCGTGGATATTTTCGTAGCGCAGCAGGTGGACGGTGGCGTCGAGACCCGCGTGGGTTTTGCTGTGAAGCTGTTCGTGCGCTGAGCGTCTGAATCTAGTATAGAATGTGACTTTGCTGCGGTGGTCGTCGGTGAATCCAATGGCTCGTGACACAATTGTGCGGGCGCTTGGGAACCCTGGACCGCCACGGGCCTCTAACCCGACGTGTGTGCCGAGGAAATGTCTTCCGCAAAGGACCCGCCGAGCGCGTCCCCCGACCAGGACGCCCCCTCGCCCAAGGGCGAGGCGCTGACCGACGCCGACCAGGACGCCCCCTCGCCCAAGGGCGAGGCGCTGACCGACGCCGAGCGGGCCAAGCTTCAGGAGCGCCGCTTGGTCCGACGGCTTCGGCGAGGGGACCAGCGAGCCTTTGCGACCATCGTGCGCACCTACCAGCAGCGTGTCTTCAACATCGTTTTCCGCTTCCTGGGCAACCGGGAGGAGGCCGAGGACGTGGCCCAAGACGTCTTTGTCACGGTGTACCAGAACGCCCAGAACTTCCGTGGGGACAGCAAGTTCTCCACCTGGCTCTACCGGGTGACGGTGAATCATTGCAAGAATCGGCTCAAGTACCTCAAGCGGCGGGGGCGTCATATGGGGCGGCCCCTGGACGAGGTCGCCGAGCACCTGATGGCCCAGGGCAGTGGGGAGACCCAGCCTGCGTTTCACGCGGCGATCCCGCGCCCCGACGAGCTGGCCCAGGGGCGACAGCTCGAAGCGCTGATTCTGCGGGAGATGGGGAAGATGGACGAGGACCACCGGCTACTGGTGGTGCTTCGGGACATCCAGGGAATGAGCTACCAGGAGATGGCCGATGTGACCGGCCTGAACGTAGGAACCATCAAGTCGAGGCTTCATAGGGCGCGACTCGCGCTCAAAGAAGCTTTGGCGAGACACATGCGGTAGAGGGCTTTCGTGGACCATCAACGTGCCCAGGATCTGTTGAGTGACTATTTGGACGGTGAGCTGTCCGATGAGTCCATTTCCGAGTTGGAGCAGCATCTGGAGAGTTGTGACGAGTGTCAGTCCGAGCTCGAGTCCTTAGGAGATACCCTGTCGGTGCTCAAGGGGCTCAAGCCCGCGGATCCTTCACCGGATTTTTTGCAGCAGGTGACCAAGAAGGTTCGGCGGCGCTCTAAGTCCGCCTTCGACTTCAACTTCGGGCTGGACCGGAAGATCCCCTTCGAGGCGGTCTCTATGATCCTGCTCGGCATCCTGCTGGCGCTGTACCTGATTCTGGTGGTGTTGCCCAAGGAGCAGGTGGACCCCGCCGCGCCGACCTCAACCCGTCCGGACGCGGGAGCGCCCATGAAGCCGGTCCCCCCGGGTTCCGGTTCCCAGACGATGACGCCGTAGTAGGGTCCTAAGGAGTAGGGTCCTGAGGTCCGCTCGGAAATTCAGCGGACCCGGAGATCAAGAAATGTGCGATCCGGGCCTACAGCTGCTCTCTAAAAAACAGCGTGATGGCGATGCAGTGGAACGCCTCGTCGGAGGACTGGGTCACGATCGTGTTCACGATCTCCACCTCTGAGTGGCTGCGGATCCAGTCTGTAACTTTTTCGCCGAGGTGCTCTCGCTCTTGTGCCATGGTGGCGCTGAAAATCTTCACCCCGTTAAAGTCGTTGATTATGGTCATATCCTGCGGTCTCCTCTACTGTCTAAGGTGATTTGGAATAGCCTGGCAGGGAGCACATGTCAACTGAGCGATTCAGCAATGGTGGATTTTTCCTGGGACAGTAATTGTCCCTTTTTATTCGCTCCTTCGGGGCTAACTGTTGGAAAACAATGGATTTAGACTGCTATGGAGGTGGCCATGAGACTTCGCAGCTCCTGGTGGGCCACCGAGAGGCTGAAGGAGCACAGGTCGGACAGGGCTTCTGGAGGCCGGTCAGACAGTAGAGAGCACACGATCTGGGGATCGGCCCCGATGACCAGGGCCAGCCGGTCAGCGCTACCAGCCATGCCCTTCATCCAGCGGGTGATGTTCAGGGAGGATCGCTCCTTGGTGAGGGCCCCGATGACCTCCTTGAGGCGCTGGCGCACCTCGGCGTCCGCTGCTCCCAGGCGTCCGCTGATACGCTCGATGGCGCCCGTGGGATCGTCCACTTTGAGCTTGGGCGCTACCACCTTCATGGCTCCCATGAGCACATTGCGCAGTTTTTTGGTGCCCATGGTGATCCCAAAGGCGCGTCCGGCCCAGAAGTATGGAGCCAAGCGTCCCAGGCGTATCCCCAACTCCAAGGTGTTGGTGCTGGCCAGCAGCGCCTCGTCCACCACCAACACCGGCGCGACGGGGTTTACCAGGGCAGCCGGCTGCTTGGCGCCCGCCAGCACGTGCACTCGAGGTATGGGTAGAGACAGCAGCTCGCAGACATAGCGCAGCACCCGGGCGAATTCGGCGGGCTGCTCCTCGAAGGCCAATGCGTCACCCAGCCCAGGCGGGGTGTCGATCTCGAAGTCAAAGTCCACATCCAGCAGGGCCAGGGCTTCGAATAGCAGGCCTGTTTGCGGGTCGTCATCGGGGTGACGAAGCTTGCTCCAGATCTCGGCGTCCACGTCCTGTCGGGCGCGGACCAGGAACCGCGGTCGGAAGCGACCATGGAAGGTGGCGGCGTCGTCGTCGGCCTGGCCCCGGAACACCTGCACCGAGGCGGCGAGGAAGGCAGCGTCGTGCTGGTTGGCGGCGTCGTAGACCCGGTAAAGCTCTCCCAGGGGTGCGGCGTCAGTGGGGTTGGCGTTGATCTTGACGTGCAGCTTTTCGGCGGTGTCACGCCAGGCCTTTGGGTCCGGACGATCCAGCTCGGTCAGGGCCGCGATGATCCAGGCGTCGTCGGGGGAGATGCCGGCCGCCATCTCCAATGAGGTGCGCGCTGATTCCGTGTCTCCGAGCTTCTCTGAATACACCTGGGCCAGGCTCTTCCACAGGACCAATACCCGGTCGGGTTGGCGATTGCCAAGGCGCTGGAGCACCTTTCGGTGCTGGCGCTCGAGCAGCTTCCAGTCCCCGTTGGTCGTGTGGATGGCTGACAGGGTTTCGAAGGCGACCTCGTTGCCCGGATCCAGATCCAGGGCGGTCTCGAGGTGCTCTCGCCCGTCGCTGACCCGATCCTCGGCCGCGCAGATGCGACCGTAGAAGATGTGGGCCAACAGCTCGTCGGGGTTGAACTGGAGCGCTCGATCCAGCTGTGAGAAGGCCAGCTGCAGGGCCTGGGGACTTTGGGGCGCGGCCTGGTAGGTTGCCCAGGCCATGTGCGCGTAGTAGTCCGCGCTCTCCGGATCGATGTTCAAGGCTTCGGCAAAGGCGCGCTTGGCCTCGCTGGGCTGGCCCTGGTCGAGCAGCTTGAGTCCCTGCTGGAAGAGGTTCTCCGCCTTCATGGGGTCGACCGACCTGGCGGCGTTCCGCGTCCGGAGCTCCTCGTCGTAGGCGGCGCGGCCGGCCGGATCGATCAGGGTTTCGTAGGTCTGCCGCAGCAGGTGGTTGATCTCCTCCAGCTTCGGGTGGTCCAGGCCCAGGTCGCAGTCGGTGAAGTTCTCCACCTTGAACTTGTCCGCCTGCTGCCCGAAGGCGTCGTGGATCTGTGGGGGCGCTGCGGTGGGCTCCACGCCCAGGATTTCGTAGAGGCTTTTGTCGTGGATGCCCAGGTAGGTGGACACCACCAGCTTGCGGGCCTCGGAGGCGGACATGGACCCTTGCGCGATGGCGGAGTTGTCGTCGAGCTGGATGTCGATGGCCAGCTCGTCCTCGGAGTCTGAGGGCGGACGGGACTCCACGGGCTCGGGCACCGGGAAGGTGGTGACCACGGAGATTTCGTCCACGCCGAAGATCTCCTCATAGAGCAGCCCGTCGTCACCGTTCTCCTCGCTGGTTTCGCCCACCCGGGTGGCCTGCTTTTTGAGCTGGCGTAGCCCGATGGGGTCCTCGGCGCTTACCGCGGGCTGGCTCCCTTCACCGGCCTTGTCTTCGCCCAGCTCCACCATGCCGCATTCGAGCAGGGCGTGGGTCTGCAGGTACACCCGTAACGGCTCGATGCCCTTGCTCAGCATTTCGTTGATACTTGGTTGGGTGGGCAGAAGCTGGAGCACGTCGCCTCCGAAGACCTTGGTGAACACGTCCATGTACCGCTCGACTCGGGTCGTCTTGGAGAGGGCGCGGTTGACCTTGGTGTCCAGCTTCTTGGAGGCCTCATCGAGGCTCGTGACACGCTGCAGCCCCAGAAAAAGGATGTTGGCGATGTCGATGGTCGCCTTGGGGATGCGCCCGGAGAAGGTGTCCCCCGGCGCAAAGGAGTAGCTCCCCTCATCCCACCTCAGGCTGTTGATGATCTTCAGCTTCACCAGGGCCGTGTGGTGGCGAAAAACGTCGGTCTCGTTGAGCCATCCCTGCTCCACGATGGCCTCCATGAGGCTCACGTGCTTCTCCTTGGCCACGGCTTGGACGCGCTGGTGCTGGGACTTGTCGAGCACTCGCTTGGCTACAAGGTAGTGGCCGAGGGACTCGGTGCGGATGTTGGATTCGGCGCCTACGGGGTGGCCGAGGATGACGTAGATCTCCTTTTTGACCCGACCCCGCTTGAGGGTCAGCACGCCCGTGGCCTGCTCCTCCAGCAGATCGAAGATCATGGAGGCCAGGGGACGGGTAGCGAGGTCTCCCGCGAGTTTTAGGATCGCCCCGGTGGGGCGGTGGATGGGCGGACCGTCGCTGGCGGGTGTATCGGGGCGTGTCCGTTTCTCCAGCAGGCGCTGAACTCCCCGGACCAGCTCGCGTACCTGGAAGGGCTTGGCGAAGAACTCCACGCCAAGCTCGTCCCGCATCCGGTTGAGAAGGGCCGTCTCCTTGTAGATGGCCGAGGTGACGATCACCGGCACGTCCTTGCCATTGGGTAGCCGGCGGATGGCCCGACACAGGGCGAAGCCGTCGAGCCGGGGCATGAGCAGATCCGAGATCACCAGATCCGGGCTCTCCTTCTCGAAGAGCTTGAGCGCCTCCTCGCCGTCGGGCGCAAGGAACAACTCCACCTCCTGGTCGCGAAAGGCCGGATCTTTGGTGAAAATGTGATCCAGGATTCGACGGGTGTGCCGGTCGTCTTCAGCGACGAGGATCTTCAGTGCCATGGGACGAGCTGATTTCTGGCTCCGAAAGCCGTAATTTTTCGGATCCCAGTCTAGCGTATTACTCGGAAAAAATCAGTGTCTTACGAAGGGTATTGTGGGTGCGCGTAGCAGGCCACTTGGTGGTTTTTGCCGCAGGTCGTAAGACCCGGAGGCGTGTCGAAACACGTCTCAGGCCGCTCGGTGACCGGACATCGAGGATGGAAGGGACAGCCCCGGGGCGGATCCAGGGGACTTGGCACTTCCCCGGTGAGGCGATCCGTGGCCGGAGCGCCCGGCTCCAGGGAGGGCAAGGCTCGGAGCAGCGCTTGCGTGTAGGGATGTTGGGGGGCCTCGAAGAGGGTGGCGGTGTCCGCCCGCTCCACGATGCGGCCCAGGTACATGACCGACACCCGATCGCAGAGGTGGCGTACCACGCGTAGGTCGTGGGAGATGAACAGGAAGGCCAGGTTCCGGTTTGAACGCAGGTCCTCGAGCAGGTTCAGGAGCTGGGCTTGGACCGACACGTCCAAGGCCGACACGGGCTCATCGGCGACGATGAAGGAGGGGTCCACGGCCAGGGCCCGAGCCACGCCTACGCGCTGGCGCTGGCCGCCGGACAGCTCGTGGGGAAAGCGTCCGGCCAAGTCCTCGTCTAAGCCGACGTCCTTCAGGAGCTCCAACACCCGCCTGGATCGGGCCGCGCGGTTCGGCGCCAGGCGGTGGATAATCAGGGGCTCGGCCACGGCCTGTGCCACGGTGAAGCGAGGGTTCAGGGAGGCCTGGGGATCCTGGAAGATCATCTGCATTCGTCGGCGGATGGGGCGAAGGGGGCGGGTCGACAGGTGGGTGATGTCGCGCCCCTCAAACTCGATGCGTCCGGCGGTGACGTCCGTGAGCCGCAGTAGGGCTCTGCCCAGGGAGGACTTTCCGCAGCCCGACTCTCCCACCAGCCCGTGGCACTCTCCGGCCGCCAGCGTCAGATCCACGTCCACTACGGCGCGCAGGGAGCCACCGTGGCCGAAGAGCCCTGCTCCCACCGGGTACTCCACGGTGATGGACTCAGCCTTCAAGAGGGGCGGAGTCTCCGCATTCTGGGTTTTGGCGTTTTGGGGTTTCGTGCTCATGACGCCTTAGTCCTGGGGAGAGGTCACGGGAAAGTGGCAGCGCGCGTGGTGATCCGGGCCCAGGGCGTCCAGGAGGGGCGGGTGATCCTGGCACCGCGCCTTGGTCCGGTCACAGCGATCCGCGAAATGACAGCCGGTGGGCCTCGCGGTGATAGGGGGTACGTTGCCGGGGATCTCGGGCAGACGCGTTCGATCTCCCGAACCTGGGCGGGGCATGGACCGCAGCAGGCCTACGGTGTACGGGTGGCGCGGAGCCTCGAAGAGCGCTCCTACGGGGGCGGTCTCCACGATCTGTCCGGCGTACATTACCAGCACGCGATCGCATAGCTGCGCCACCACGCCCAGATCGTGGGTGATGAGGAGGATCGACAGGCCGGTGCGGAGTTGTAGGGACCGCAGCAGCTCCAGGATCTGCGCCTGGATCGTAACGTCCAAGGCGGTGGTGGGCTCATCGGCGATGAGCAGGGCGGGCTCGCAGGCGATGGCCATGGCGATGACCACGCGCTGGCGCATGCCTCCCGAGAGCTGGTGGGGGTAGTCTCGTACGCGCTGGGCCGGGGCGGGGATGCCCACGTCCTCGAACAAGGAGACGGTCTTTTCCCAGGCGGCCTTGCGGCTCATGTCCCGATGGCGACGGAGCACCTCGGCCACCTGCTCCCCGGCCACCATCACCGGGTTCAGGGCGGTCATGGGCTCCTGAAACACCATGGCCAGGCGGTTGCCCCGCAGATCCCGTCGGCGTTTTTCCGACAGCCGGAGCATCTCCTCACCGTCGAACCGGATGGCGCCGCCGGCCACCCGCCCCGCCCGATGGGGCAACAGGCCCATGAGGGCCAGGGCGGTAGCGCTCTTGCCGCAGCCCGACTCGCCCACCAGTCCCACGGTCTCTCCCCGGGCCACGGTGAAGCTCACTTCGTCCACGGCCCTGGCCGGCCCCGCCTCCGTGAGGAACTCACAGGACAGATCCTCTACTTCAAGCAGCGGCCCGCTGGTTTCGTGGTCTCCCA
Source organism: Deltaproteobacteria bacterium (assembly GCA_029938605.1). Lineage (GTDB taxonomy): Bacteria > Myxococcota_A > Polyangia > HGW-17 > JAJRWW01 > JAJRWW01. The sequence continues at coordinate 17,458 of JAOZUO010000119.1, forward strand.
TGGCCTTTGTTGATACCAACGGCCCCCCCGGCAGCGCAAGCGGCCGCCTAGGAGAACCGGTTCCTAGTCGCTGGAGGTGTCTGTTTCGGTCGTGTTGATGGGCTTGGCGTTCGCGGTCTCGTTGTCGTTGAGGGCTTTGTTTTTGCGATCTTTGTTTTTGTCTTCGCCTTCGTCTTCGCCTTCGCCCAGGGCGGCATTTTTCTTGAAGGCGTTGAGGGATTTACCCAGAGCCGCGCCGACACCGGGCAGCTTCCCGGCGCCGAAAATAAGCAGCACGATCAGCAGGACGATACCCAGCTCCCAGGGTCCGATGCCGAAAGCGAGAGTGTGTGTTGGCATTGGTTCGTCTCCTATCTGACACCGCATACCATAGCAGCATTAATCGTGAAAGGGAGGAATGCTTGGGAGCCGGGACTCTCCCCTCTCTTGAATCGACGGACCCACCGTGACATTATGGGCCCCCCATGGCTCGTACCTACGCTTTTTCGGTTCGCGACGTTCTGATCTTCACCCCAGCGGAGCGCCGGCGGCTCTTGCTGTCTTCGCTCGGCGTGCAGGAGGCCGAGGGTTTTCATAATCCGGACGCGGCCCAGAAATTGCGGCGGGTGGACGCTGAGGGGCGGGATGTTCGTTATCACATCACCGTAACCCACTCGGCCGAGGACGCCCACCGTCTCCTCCGCAAGCAGTACTTCAACGTCCTGGTCATCGACGAGGGGCGGGCGTTGCCCGAGGGCGGCTCGCTGCCCCGGCCCGACTGCTCCCTCACCGAGACCTTCCTGTCGGAGATCCAGCCCGAGCACGTGGCGGACTTCACCTGGCGCTCGGACCGTACCTTGATGCTCATCGATCCGGAGGGTGACGACTCCCGGGCGGTATTTGAGGCAGGGCGGCTCCAGGTGGGGGGCTACGCCACCTGGCCCCTGACGGCGGATTCTTTCTTCGAAGCCGTGACCGGCATTTGCCGCCGCCGGGCCGTGGTGGGCAAGACCGCGTTGTGTTTGGCAGGGGGCGGCATCGAGGGGCTCATCTACGAGGTGGGGGCGCTGCGGGCCCTGGACGAGCTGCTCATTGGCCACGGTGTCAACGACTTCGACATCTACTGCGGAATCAGCGCCGGGGCCATCGCCGGATCGTTCCTGGCCAACGGGATCCCGCCGGCGGAGTTCGTGCGGGCTTTCCACGGCGACTCCACTCTGGTGGATCACATGGGCCCCCGCATCATCTTCCAGCCCGCCTGGGCCGAGCTGGCGAGCCGGGCCATGCACATGGTCTCCGGCTGGTTCCTCTCCCCGCGTCGGGCCCTGGGTGGCCTGCCTGCGTTCTACATGAAGGCGATCCCGTCAGGATTCTTCTCCGGCGAGAACCTGCGCAAGTTCATCCGTAAGGAGCTCGAGCGTCCCGGCCGCACGGACCGGTTCCGTGATCTGGAAAAGGAGCTGTACATCGGCGCCACGGACCAGGACACCTCCGAGCATGTGGTCTTTGGAGATCGCGGCTGGGACGATGTACGCATCTCTGGCGCTGTGCGGGCTTCCACGGCCCTGGTACCCTTTTATTCTCCGGCCTGGGTGCGGGGGCGCTGGTTCGTAGATGGGTCCTACACCCGCACCTCGGAGTTGGACGTAGCCGTGGCCAAGGGCGCAACCCTGGTGGTGATCATCGACCCGCTGGTACCCATCCGCAGCGGCGTTTCGGGGTACGTGCGTCGAAAGGGCGGCCTCTTCGGGGGCATCCAGGGGGTCAAGGCCCTGGTGCACACCCGGTTCGTGGAGGGCTATCGCCGTGCCCTGAAGAAGTACCCGCATGTGGACTTCCTGGTGATCGTTCCCGAGGAGGATGACATGCGGCTCATGAGCGGGTCCCCCATGCGGTACAACTATCGCGTGGAGCTCGAGGAGCTCGCCTATCAGGAGACCCTGCTGCGCGTGGAGGAGTCTTTCGCCCAGTTCAATGGAGAGCTGAGCCGCCACGGTTTCCAGATCCGACAACCCGCTGAGCTACGCAATTCAGGTCGAACGTAGACGGACTTTGAATCGTCGATCGCTCCAAGAGGTATCCATGAAATCGCACGACCCTTGGGAATGTGACTACTTGGTCATCGGCTCGGGCATCGCGGGGCTGGTGTTCGCCCTGCACGCCGCGGAGCACGGCAGGGTTACCATCGTCACCAAGGCGGCCCCCGAGGAGAGCAACACCGCCTATGCCCAGGGCGGAATCGCCTCGGTTCTTCACCCCGACGACAGCGTGGAGAAGCACGTGGGTGACACCCTGGAGGCGGGCGCCGGCCTCTGCAAGCGTTCCATCGTAGAGATCGCCTGCGCCGAGGGGCCGGATCTGGTCCGGGAGCTCATGAAGCGCTACGGCGTCGAGTTCGATCACCGGGGCACGGCGGGCCACGAGGAGGAGCTGGATCTGGGCTTGGAGGGGGGGCACTCCGAGCGGCGGGTGGCGCACGTGGGGGACGCCACCGGGCGTACCGTGGCGTCCAAGCTCGTCGACGCCGTGACGGCCAATGACCGCATCACCCTGCTTGACCACCACATGGCGGTGGACCTGCTCACCATGGCCAAGCACGGTGGGAACGATACGGTCTTCGGCGCCTTTGTGCTCGACCGCCGATCCCACGAAATCCGCGCGCTGCTGGCTCGGGCGACGGTGCTGGCCTCCGGCGGCTTCGCCAAGGTGTACCTCTATACTTCGAACCCGGATGTGGCCACGGGGGACGGAGTGGCCATCGCGTACCGGGCAGGGGCGGCCGTAGCTGACATGGAGTTCATGCAGTTCCATCCCACCTGCCTGTACCACCCCGACGCCAAGTCTTTCTTGATCAGCGAGGCCCTGCGCGGCGAGGGCGGTACGCTCCGGCTCCAGTCCTCGGGGAAGCAGTTCATGGCCGCCTACCACAGTCGAGCCGAGTTGGCTCCCCGGGACGTCGTGGCCCGGGCCATCGACGCCGAGCTCAAGCGTTCGGGCGACGACTGCGTGCTGCTGGATATGACCCACCTGGACCCGGAGTTCCTCGTCGAGCGGTTCCCCACCATTCACCGGCGCTGCCTGTCCTACGGCATCGACATGCGTCAGCGCGCCATCCCGGTGGTGCCCGCGGCACACTATAGTTGCGGCGGGGTGGTGGTCGACGATGTGGGTCACTCCTCCATCCGGAACCTCTACGCCATCGGTGAGGTGGCATGTACGGGGTTGCATGGCGCCAACCGACTGGCGTCCAACTCCTTGCTCGAGGGGCTGGTCTTTGCGACCCGGGCGGCGGAGTCCGTGCGGGACGCTGAGTCCTACCGGCCCGCGAAGACGCCCCGGTGGGAGGCCGGTGCGGCCATCAAAGGGGACGAGGCCGTGGTGGTGGCCCACAACTGGGACGAGATCCGGCGGCTCATGTGGAACTACGTCGGCATCGTGCGGTCAGACAAGCGGCTGCAGCGGGCCCATCGACGCATCGACGTCATCCGAGAGGAGATTCGGGAGTACTACTGGAAATTCCTCATCACGTCCGACCTGCTCGAACTGCGCTCCATCGCCCTGGTGGCGGACCTGATCATCGCCGGCGCTCTCAAGCGCCGGGAGAGCCGCGGCCTGCACTACAACATCGACTACCCGGACATGGATCCCGACCAGGCCCGGTCCAACCCCATCCGAGGCGCCGGCCCACACATCTGAGTTGCGAAATTAGTCGACAGCGCGCAAGCGAAAGTAGTCGACCCGGCGCAGTGGTCATGAGAACGCTGGATCGATGAGTGTGGCCAAATTCGACGCCGAGCTGACGAAGCTGCTGTATGCCCAGGCGCGCCCAGGCATCTTGGGTGGGCTTGCCGTTACCATTTTGGTGGCGCTGTATTTTTGGAACTCACTTCCTTCCGTCGTGCTGGCCGTCTGGTTTGTGCCGGCGGTGCTGATCAACCTGAGCCGGTGGTGGCTGGTCCACCGCTTCAATCGCCAGATGAGGGCCGAGGAGCCGTCGGTCGCCCAGACCGCTGCTTGGCGCAAGAAGTACATTTTGACCCTGACCCTGGTCGGCTTGATCGCGGGTCTGGGCACCGTCATGATCGAATTCCATCTGTCGGTGTCCGGCCAGTTCTTTGCCGTCGCTATCCTGTGCGCCATCGTCACGGTGAACCTGATGACCTCGGTCGCGTCGCTGTCGGCCCTGGTGGGCTTTCAGGTCAGCCTGCTGCTGCCGAGCGTAGTCTTTTTCCTGGTCTTCATGAAGGATCCGCTCGGTGTCCCTTTGGCGTCTACGCTTGTCATAATGAGCTTGATTCTGGGGGTCACCGCTCGCCGATTCAATGGGATTCTGTACCGATCCCTGGAGCTGAGGTTTGCGAACACTGAATTGGTTGGGCGTCTGCGATACAGGCATCGGCATTGCCCAGGACCAGATGACGCGACTGTTCGATGCCTTCACGCAGGTGGACTCCACGTCGACCCGTCGTCACGGTGGAACCGGGCTCGGTCTGGCCATCTCGAAACAGCTCGTCGAGCTGATGGACGGGTGTATCGGTGTGCGGAGCACGGTGGGGGAAGGGTCCACATTCTGGTTCACCCTGGTTTTGGACAAACGAGGTCCGAAAAGCCCAGTCCGAACCACGGACGAAAGCCCCATGGCCCCGACGCCCGGTTCCTCTGGAGAACGCCGGAAAGAGGCTCGGGTTCTGGTGGCCGAGGACGATCCCACCAGCCAGCTGGTGATCGTGCGGACCCTGCAGAAGCTTGGTTTTCAGGTCGACGCCGTAGCCAACGGAAACGAAGTTATTGGGGCGTTGACCGCCAACTCTTACGACCTGGTGCTCATGGACGTGCAGATGCCGGGCATGGATGGCATCGAGACCACCATCACCGTCCGGGATTTGGGCTCCGGTGTACTGAATCACCACGTCCCCATCATCGCCATGACCGCCCACGCGATGGTAGAACATAGACAGAGGTGCCTCGAGGCCGGAATGAATGCCTACCTGTCGAAACCGGTTCAGCCAGACGAGCTCTTGTACACCATTGAAAGGCAGCTCTTTGGCTCTACCCCGCTGAATCTCCGCAGTATCGAGCCTCCAACGGACACCCCCACGGACGCCCCGACGGATGACGAATCCTCCTGACTTTCTGGCGTCCTGACGCCCTGACGCCCTTGGATTCCCCGGACCCTTCGGCCTTTCAGCTTGACAATTTTGTTGGATTGTTGGAAAAGGCCATGTAGACCTACAGGTAGGAGCGTGTGATGAAACGTAAGGCATATTCCTTCATGGCGAGCTTGGCGATGGTGGCCCTGGGCATGGGCTGCTCGGACGACAGCGGCGTCGGAGGCAATCAGAACAACATCAACCAGTCGGCGGTGGATTCGGGCGTGGACGCCTTGGTACAGACCGACACCGGGGTGGTGGACGATCCCTTCTGTCCCGCGGGGCAGCAGTGTCTGGAGGTCACAGAGTCCGGCCGGCTCGGGTGTATGGTCGGCGACGAGCCGCCCCCCTCCGCCATGCGGGACTGCATCGAGGTCGGCTGTGACGGCAACGCCCGGTGCACCTATACCGACGACACCGAGACCGAGTCCGCCTGTCTGGACAACTGCGGCGGCTGTCTTCCGGGCACCACCTGCGGCGATATTACCGACGGGTACCTGGGCTGCCTCGACAACGGCGATTTCCCCTCGGGCGTACAGACGGGATGTTACGACGGTACCCCCTGCACGGGGAACACCACTTGTTGGTACTACTCGGACACGGATCCGATCGAGTCCTTCTGTATCCAGAACTGCTCCGGCTGTCAGGAGGGCACCTGTCCCGAGGGTGAGGTCTGCGGCGCCTCCGGGACCTGCGAGCCCGCGCCGTGTACGGAGGGATCCTGCGACACCGGAGAGATTTGCTATTCGGGGACCTGCATTCCGGACATCGGCCCGGGCCCGGGCGTAGGCCCCGGACCCACGTGTACCCTGCCTCCCTTGGAGTGCACCGACGGTGCGACTGCCTGCAATGAGCTGATCCAGTTCACACCGGACAACAACCCGGCCGAATCTGACTATGATCCCATGCTGGGCTACATTGAGTATCCTGAAAATGGCGAGACCTGGACCGACCAGTACCGGAGCTTTCTGCGCCGGGATCTGATGATGGCCATCCAGTACGCCGCCGCTAAGACCGCCTGCGCGGCGCAGGCCTGGACCTTTGGCAACGGCGGCCCCCTGGGCACGATCGATATGAGCGAGGCCGACGGCGCCATTCCGGGCACCTCCATCGGCAGCCCCGGTCACCCGTCGGGCACCCACACCGATGGTTTCGACATTGACATGGCGTACTATCAGATCAACACCTCGGACAACGCGGCGCGCCCGGTGTGCGACCATTACGAGGGCGGTAGCGAAGCCTACCATTGCACCGCTCCCCCGCATCTGCTGGACCCCTGGCGCACGGCCATGTTCCTGGGCGCGCTCTTCGAGCATCCCAGCATCCGTGTGGTGGGAGTGGACGGCAAGGTGGGGCCCATGGTGGAGGCCTGCATGGACATCCTCTGCGACGAAGGTTGGCTCACGGGCACAGCGTCGTGTACCGCGAGCCAGCGACCGCTGACCTACGAGGAGACGGACCAGGGTTGGGGGTGGTACCTGTTCCATCACCATCACTTCCACGTGAGCTTCAGTCAGCCCAGCTACAAGCGGGCCCAGACGTCGGACCTGCAGTGCCTCATCGATGGTTGCCACCAGAGCCCCTTGGTCGACTTCCTCGCCGACTACGGCCTGAAGCTGCCCGCAAGCGCCGTGCTTCGCCGCGCCCAGTGATCCGGCTCACCCGCTTCTCCGAACCCGCTTCTCCGAATTCGCGAACCCGCGAACTCCTCGAACCACCTACTCGCTGACGGTGTTGCGTCCCTTGTCCTTGGCGCGGTACAGGGCCTTGTCCGCCTCCCGGCAGAGCCACTCGGGGTCCAGCTCGTTGCAGGGGGCTGCCGCCACGCCGATGCTGATGGTGGTGCGGACCACCACCTCGTCGGTCTCGAGCTGGAGCTCTTCGATACTGGCGCGGATCTGCTCGCCCACCTCGAGGCCGTCTTCCAGGTTGTGTCCCACCAGGAACGCCGTGTACTCGTCGCCGCCGAAGCGGGTGCCCACGCCTCTGCCCGCCACGATCTCGCCGATGATCTGACCCACCTCGCAGATGGTACGGCTGCCCATGTGGTGGCCGTGGTGGTCGTTGATGGACTTGAGGTTGTCCAAGTCCAGCATGAGAATCGCGATCCAGGTACCCTGGGCCGCGAGGTTCTTGACGCGACGTCGGAGCTGGGCGTCGAAGCGTCGCTTGTTGGGCAACCCCGTGAGCTCATCGGTGGAGAGCCAGGCCTCGATCTTTTCCTGGTTCTCGATCTCCTTGTCGTCGGCCAATTTGAATTCGAAGAGGGTCTCCCCGATCTCGATACGGTCGCTGTGGGTGAGCACGAGCTGGCCTTGGACCAACTCTCCGTTGACGAAGGTCCCGTTGGTGGAGTCCATGTCCCGGCAGACGTAGCCGTCCTCTTCTTCGTCCCAGCCCACCCACGCGTGCAGGCGGCTGGCGCTGTCATCGCTGATGCGGAAGTTGGCCTCGTCCCCCCGGCCCACCACCAGAGGCGTATCCAGGGGCTCGTGCATGCCGAGATCCTCGGGCGCGCCCACGACCACCTGAACGGCGGCCCGGGTCGCCCGGGGCCAGCCACTGCCGGCGACATCGTCGCGCGAGATGCGGATCGTGCGGGCTTTGCGTTGGCGGGTTTTCATGAAGTTCTACTCACGAGCAATGGTAATTAATAACACAAATTTGCGCCAACCTGAACGTTGTGCCCGCGCGATGTCACATCTTCGATTGACAACCCTTCGGGGGTGGTGAATCATTTCGCGCTGGAGGACCTGAACATGACAAAAATTGTCGACGTATTCGCCAGAGAGATATTGGATTCCCGTGGCAACCCCACCGTGGAAGTGGAGGTAGAGCTGGAGTGTGGCGCCGTGGGGCGCGCGGCGGTGCCCTCGGGCGCATCCACCGGAGAGCATGAGGCCTTGGAGATGCGGGACAAGGACGCATCCCGTTACGGGGGCAAGGGCGTGCTCAAAGCCGTGGCCAACGTAAACGAGAAGATCCATCCGGCGGTGCTGGATTTGAACGCCATGGATCAGATCGCAGTGGATCAGGCCATGCTCGATCTGGACGGTACGGCCAACAAAGCCACCTTGGGCGCTAACGCGATCCTGGGGGTCTCCATGGCCACGGCTCGGGCCGCCGCCGAGGCCTGCGACATGCCCCTGTACCGCTATCTGGGCGGCGTGGGTGCCCGGCTCTTGCCGGTGCCCCTGATGAACATTCTCAATGGTGGCTCCCACGCGGACAACAACGTGGACGTCCAGGAGTTCATGGTAGTGCCCATGGGCTTCGACGAGTTTTCCGAGGGGCTGCGCGCGGGCGTGGAGATCTTCCACAGCCTCAAGCAGGTGCTCAAAGGTCGTGGGCTCGTCACGGCGGTGGGGGACGAGGGCGGCTTCGCGCCGAACCTGCCGTCTAACAGCGCCGCCCTGGAGGCCATCGTAGAGGCCGTCGACAAGGCGGGCTACAAGCTCGGCTCGCAGATTGGCCTCGCCCTGGACGTGGCGGCCAGCGAGTTTTACGACAAGGAGAAGAAGGTCTACAACCTCACCGGCGAGGGCAAGGTTTTCGACTCCAAGGAGATCGTCGCCTACTACAAGGACCTGGTGGAGAAGTTCCCCATCGTCTCCCTCGAGGACGGTTTGGACGAGGACGACTGGGACGGCTGGGTGGCCCTGAACAGCGCCATCGGTGAGAACGTGCAGCTCGTGGGGGACGACCTCTACGTGACCAACACCGAGCGTTTGGCTCGGGGCATCGAGATGGGCGCGGCCAACTCCATCCTGATCAAGGTCAACCAGATCGGCTCGCTCACCGAGACCCTGGAGGCCGTGGACATGGCCCACCGGGCCGGTAACACTTGCATCATTTCCCACCGCAGCGGAGAGACCGAAGACCCCTTCATCGCCGATCTGGTGGTGGCCACGGGCGCCGGTCAGATCAAGACGGGGTCGGCTTCCCGTTCGGACCGGCTGGCCAAGTACAACCAACTGCTCCGCATCGCCGATGATCTCGGTGAGGCCCAAGTCTACGCCGGCCCGACCTTCCCCTATAAGAGGTAGGCCATTCCCCAGTTGAGCCAAAGGCCGTCTCCTGCGCTCCGGCGGGAGCGCACGG
>JAOZUO010000258.1:0-1716 GCA_029938605.1 Deltaproteobacteria bacterium
CTAGACGCCGGGCAGGTCCGCCAACACCCACAGGTGGTAGACGGTCAGGAGCCCCGTGCCGAGCCAGGTCAGCAAAATGCAGTCGCCGGTGGTGATCCCATTCCGCACCATGCGCTTGTAGATCCCGAGCTGGATCAGGGGCGCGGCGCCCATGATGGCCAGCCGCCAGGGTAGATGACCGAGCAGGTACCCACCAACGGCGAAGATCAGGGAGGCGGCGATGAGCCCGTCGATGATGTGGACGGCGCCCCGCTCGCCGTGCACCACCGGGAAGCTGCGCACCCCCGAGGCGGCGTCCCCCGGGGCGTCCCGCAAGTCGTAGATGACCTCGTAGCTCAGCTCAAACAGGAAGAAGAAACCACCGCCAAGGAGCACCGTAGCCAGGGTCACGTCCGCCAGGATCCGCGACGGGTCCCGCCCCCAGCCCGCGGCGGCCAGGGGATAGCCGAACACCGTGAGCATGAACCCCATGGCCGAGGCGGTGTTCTTGAAAAAGTACAGCTCCTTGATGCGCCGCCCGCCCGGCAACAGCCGCCAGTTGTAGGCCAGCCCCAGCAGGTGGTAGGCCACGCGTAGGGGCGTCACCTCCGGGTGGATGAGATGCACGGCCACCAGCGACCCCGCCAGGGTCCCGAACCCTACCCAGAGCACCAACCTCCGGTGACGAGCGACAAAGTCCACCCCCGGTATATCGTTGAGCTGGTCCTCCTTGAGATCCACCACGCGATTGAGCAGGTTCACGACGAACCAGTCCACGCCGCAAACCACCGCCAGGAACCACGGGTATCGCCCCGTGAAGATCCAACCGAAGGTGAAGGTCCCCATGGCAGCGATGGCCACAATGTGCAGCCGGCTGATGGAGGCCAGCGTGGTTAGGGCCCGTCTAAAAATAACTCGATCGCTCATGACGCCGCTACATCCCGGCTCGAGTAGATGTCGTCAATGGTTGAGGTCCCGCACGAGCTCCTTGTCGGGACCGTCCTGGCCTTCCTTCGCATTCGAATCCTCATTCGAATCCCCATCCACATCGTCCTCGAGCTCCCCAACCCGACCGAGCCCTACGATCTCCAGCAATTTCAATGCATTCGATGTAGGAGCAACGCCGGTCCGCAGCAGGTAGTCAAAGTGCATGTGGGGTCCGTCATCGCCCCGCTCGTAGGTCTCGGTGAAGTGCACCGTCTTGGCCGCCGCTGCCAGGCCCTCGGCGTCGGCCAAGCTGAGGTCGTGGGTAGAGACCGCTCCCAGGGCGCCCTGGTCCAACAGGTGCATGATCACGTGACGCACCGCCACCTGACGCTCGAAAACGTTGGTGCCCTGGAGGATCTCATCCAACAGAAACAGGAGCGTACTGCCGCCCGCGCCGCTGCGTTCGGTGGCCATGTCCACGATCTCCTTGAGACGCTTCAGCTCGGCCATGAAGAAGGACACGCCCTCCTCCAGGGAGTCCTGCACCCGGAAGCTGGTGCCCAGCGTCACCGGGGCCAGACGCATGGACCCGGCACAGACCGGGCCACCGGCCTGGGCGAGGACCGTGTTCACGCCGATGGCCCGCAGGAGCGTGGACTTGCCCGACATATTGGAGCCGGTGACCAGCAGGAAGGAGCCGGGCGGCCCCACGGTCACGTCGTTGCAAACGCAGCCGTCGACGGGCAGCAGCGGATGACCGATTCCCTCGGCGACGATCCGGGCCGCGCCCTCGCCCTCGCCCTCGCCCTC
>JAOZUO010000258.1:1816-8108 GCA_029938605.1 Deltaproteobacteria bacterium
CGCCCTCGCCCTCGCCCTCGCCCTCTGATGCAGGCACCACCTCCGGGAAGGTCCAGCCCGGGTGGTCGTGGTGCAGGGCCGCAAGGGCGCACAGACCCTCCATCTCGCCCAGCACGTCAAACCACTGGCGCACGGACCCTCCCACGCGCTGCTGCCACCGCTCCAGGGCGTAGACCACGTGGAAGTCCCAGAGAGTGACCGCCTGGAGGCTCAGGTGCAGTAACCCCGAGTGGCGCAGATCCGCGTAGCCGTTGATGGCGTCAAGCCGCTTCATCTGCCGGTGCGCCGCGAGGCCGCCAGAGGTGAGGCCTCGCTGGATCGTCTGAATTCGCGCGGATTCGAATCGGGTCTCCACCAGGGGCTCAAAAAGCTGGGAAAAGTGACGGAAGGCCCGCTCTCGCCAGGACACCTGCAAGAAGGTCTCCCGGGCGCGACCGCCCAGCCCGGCGGTGTACAAGAGGTTCACCACGATCATGCCCAACCAGAAAGCGGGCAGAACCCCGGCGATGTGCAACGCCACCAGAGTCAGGGTAGCGGTGACCAGCAGCCGGGGCACCCAGATGCGCCAGGCCTTCTTGAGCATCCAGGGCTCGCCCTCCGCCCAGGCCAGGAAGGGGGCGGTGTCCGGTGGCAGGCGAGCCATCTCCCGGCCCCGGTAGCCCAGCTCCTGGCGCCAATCGAGCATCGGGGCCAGCTCCCGTACAGCCTCCTGGCGGGCGACGATCTCCTCGGGCTCAGCGGGGCCCAGCAGCCACTGGGCGAGGGTGGCCCGACCCGGTGGCGTGTTCGCCGTGCCGAGCAACTGGTACAGGGATGCGCGGCGAACATCGGCGTGGAACAGGTCGAGATCACGCGCGACAGGCTCGTCCCCCGCACCCTCGGGCACAGTGACGGGGGCGAGCTTGTCCCACTGCCGGTCCAACCGCAGCACGGCCTCGCCGTTGATGGCAAAAAGCTGCTCCCGTCGGTCGAGCTCTGTCAGCACCTTGTCGTGCTTGGTGACCAGGACCGCAAAGAGACCCATGAGTACCGCGCCGGCGCCCAGCAGCCCATACACCACGGTGTCGAAGTACCACAACCCCGCCACCACAGCGACCGCGGCCAGCAGAAAACACGCCAGACGCAAATTGGCCATGAGCCGCGCAGTGCGCCGGAGCTGGTCCCGCTCCAGGGCGAAGCGAATTTGGCGCTCTTGATAGAGCGTTCGGATAGAATCGGCCTGGGCGGGTTCAACGGTCATGGATCGTTTGTATCCGGGAACGTAGCCACTGTGTCAAGAGCCCCTGACAAATCACACCGGGCGGCGCGGCGCGGCTCAGGGTCCGACCAGGAATAAGCTGGGCAGTTCAGGTCGTCGAGGCGCCCTGCTGGCAAGGACCGAGGAGCGAGAAAATCTTTATGATTCCGAGTGACGAGGGACGCAGTCAGCGGGGATGGATCGGCGGACTGAGCGATCTGGTTATTCCTGGTCGGACCCTGAGGCCCTCAGGCTCGCCTCACGCCCTCAGGCTTGCCTTGAGTCGCAAAGGGTGGAGCAGCAGGTCGAGCCCGTCCAAGATGCTGGTACACACCACGTCGGCCGCCACCAGGGTCTCCACGGCCGCGCCCTCTCCCAGCACCGTGACGACGCCCACCTGCGCCGCCTTGACCATGTCCCGGTCATTACGGCCGTTGCCCATGGCCACCACACCCCCGGCCCCGAGCGCGTCCACATACCGCTTTTTGGCGGCGGTCTGATTCTCCGGTTCCAACACCGTGACCGTGCAATCGATCCCCTCCAACTCCGCCGCCGCCTTGCCGAAGGTGTCCGCCGTGACCACATGGACCCGAACCACCCCCGCCACCCGTGTGAGCCGCTGGGCCACGCCGTCCATGAGCGCGCCGTCCAAGGCCAGGGTGCCGTTGAAGTCGAGGACCAGATGCGACAACTGCACGACGCCTCGCCCCGGAATATCGAGCTCGATCATCGGGTTCTCCGGGAACTCATCTCGGACTCCAGCTCACGCAGCACAGCTCGCACGGGCGACCCGTCGCCGCCCTCCAGGCGCAACGGCAGAGCGATGAGCTCGTAGTCCCCGGCCGCCACCTCGCCGAACCATAGGTTCTCCAACACCACGACCTCGCGCCCCAGCAGCACCTCGTGGGCGGGCAAGGTCTCGCTGTCGGCGGGATCGATCGAGGGTGTATCCACGCCCACGAGCACTACGCCACCGTCCGCCAACGCCGCGGCGGTGGCCGGCTCCAAGGCCGCAAAGGACGAGGGATGCGGGCCCCCAATCGGTGTACGACTTCGATCGGTCTTGAAAAGTACCCGCGACACGCCGGATAGGTCGGGCAAAAAACCGGGGCCGATGGACCCGGCGCCGCCCACGTCCACGACCCGCGCCGGCCCCATGCAGCGCGACAGGTCCACCTCCTCCACGCTACTCCCCTCGTCCAACAGGTGCCGGGGAGCGTCCATGTGCGTGGCGGCGTGCAGCGACGTCCGGAGGACGCCGGTGTTGACCATCTCCCCCGCCGCCCGGGACATGGTGCGGTCCAGGGTGACCTCCACGTCTCCCGGCCATACGACGGTGGACGGGCCCAGCGGCCGACTGATGTCGAATATTCGCACTCAGGACTCCTTAGGGCTCGCGAAAGAATAACTTCGGCATTCGGACGCCGATCCATCAACCGTGTCTGCGTTGCTCATCGGTTGAATAGCCCCATTATTCGCCCTCTTCGCGCCTTGTCACGGTTGCGCCTCGGCGCCCTCGGTGCTTCGAAGTTATTCTTTCGCGAGCCCTTAAGATCGTTCAATGATCGTCATCTCACCCTGATCTAGCCAGACCACGGCGCAGTCCCCACAGGTGTCCACCAGCACGGCGCCCGGCCCATAGTACGGGTGCAGATCCATGGGGTGATTGCACAGGGGACAGACGAGCCGCCGATCGTGCTCGTCCTTGGGAAGGGGCTTGGGCGGGTGCTTCCCGCCGGTCCACTTACCCCGGCGCTTCTCCACGATACAGCCAAAGGCCCGTCGGCGGGCCAGGATGCCCTTGCAGTTGGGGCAGGTGCGAATGAGGTGGGACTCGATGGCGCCGGTCACCAGGTCCGTGCCACATACCGGGCACCGCAGGTCCGTCGCCTGTCCCAACACCCGCACGCCCTCATCGGACTCGTTGGGGAAGTGAAAGGTGGTGCAGTGGTCACAAACAAAGTACTCGCGCCCCGTCACCAATCTCATGGGCGCGCCGCAGTTGGGGCAGTTCAAGGGACCCTCCTTGAGCAATTTTGCCGATCATGCCAGCCGCCAGAAAAGTTGCAAGCCAACCAACGGTCAGACGTTTCCAAAAACCTCGCGGAGCTGAACGATGGCGAAGTCGAGCTCTTCGTCGTCGATGTCGAGGTGGGTCACCAGGCGCCACTCCCCGCCGAGGGGACGGAAGATCTTGACCTGCCGGTCCTCCATGGCCTGGACCAGGCGAATCGGATCGCCATCGAAGGCGTGGTGGAACCAGACCATGTTGATGTGGCGCCGGTCGGTGCGGATGGTGATGGAATCCACCTCGGCCAGGGCGGTGGCGAGGCGATCCGCGCGGGCGTGGTCTTGGCCCAACCGCGCCACGTGGTGCTCCAGGGCGTGGAGCCCGGCGGCGCCCAACATCCCCACCTGACGCATGCCCCCACCGAGGATCTTGCGGCTGCGGCGGGCGCGAGCGATGAAGGAGCGGCTGCCACAGATCAGCGAGCCGATGGGCGCCCCGAGGCCCTTGCTCAGACAGAACATGACCGAGTCGGCGCCCTGGGCCACCTCGGCGGCGGTGACCCCGAGAGCGTGGGCCGCGTTGAAGATCCGCGCGCCGTCCAGGTGCACGGGCACACCGCGCTCCCGAGCTACGTCCCTGGCGGCCCGCAGGCTGTCCAAGGGCTGCACCGCGCCGCTGGAGTGAGCGCATTCCAGGCACAGAAGCCCCGTCTCCGGATGGTGTACATCCTCGGTGCGAATGGCCCGGTCCACGTCCTGGGGCCGCAACAGGCCCGTGGGAGCGTCCAGAGGCACCAGGGTTACTCCGGAAAGGATCGCCGCGGCGCCCACCTCGTGCTCCTGGATATGGCAGGGCCGCCCCACAAGGACCTCGTTCCCCCGACGGGTGTGGGTCATGATGGCCACCTGGTTCCCCATGGTCCCGCTGGCCATGAACAGCCCGGCCTCCTGGCCCACCAGCTCGGCGCCCCTCCGCTCGAGTCGCACGATGGTGGGGTCGTCCTCGAACACGTCGTCCCCCAGCTCGGCCTCCATCATGGCGGTCCTCATGGCCGACGTAGGCTGAGTCACGGTGTCACTGCGTAGATCGACGGGCAAACGCATATGGGCTCCTCTTGGGTCGGACGGAGGTCCTTACAGGCAAGAGATGGTCATGGCGAAGGTGTCGGCGGCACCGCTGAAGCCGTCTACGATGATGTAGTAGCTCTGGCCCAACTGCGCCGTGAACTGCGCGGTCTCGGAGCCACCCACGGTCTGGCTGGAGGTAACACAGGCCCCCTGCACATCGCAGTCGCCACCCAGGACCCCCACCACGATCAAGTCGAGGTCCATATTGTTCGTCGCGGTGAGGTTCACTGTCACCTGCGTGGGAATGATCGATCCGGCGTTGGTGAGCAGAAAATAGGCTTCCGGGCCACTGTTCGGGTCGCTCGCGCAGGCGTTGGGATACACCTCGAAGTTCGTGGGACCGCCGATGGTCGTGGAGTTGATGCTACTTCCACAACCCACATTCTGGAAAGGAGAGCAGGAAAGCCCGGCGCAGGCGGGAGCGTTCAGGCAGTCGCTGTCAGCGCAGTCCACCAGACAGTCGTGATCATTGTCCACCCCATCGCTACAGTCGGTCTCGACCCCGCCCATCATGCAGAGGGGATCCATCATGCACGCCACATCCAGGCAGTCACAGTGTCCATTGCCATCATCGTCGACGCCGTTGGTGCAGACCTCGGCGCCACCAGAGATACAGCCGCTGGGGTCGAAGTCGCAGGTTGCCGTGCAGTCCAGATCGCCACCGATGTAGCCCAAACCCAGCCCCTGGCAGGTCTGCCCCGCCAGATTCGCGCCGTCGCACTCCTCGCCGACGTCGATGACGCTGTTGCCGCAAGCGTCAGCGCAACTGCTGGTATCCAGCCGGCAGGTTCCCGTGCAAAAGAGCAGCCCGCCCGCAAAGCCAAGGCTTTGGCAAGTGACACCTCCGAAGTTGGTGCCGTCGCACTCCTCCCCCAGCTCGATCACTGAGTCCCCACAGCCATCCATCGTGCACCCGGTGGTATCAAAGAAACAGGCCGCGTCGCAAACCAGCGTACCGCCGTCAAAGCCCAGGCTCACACAGCTAGCCCCGCCAAAGACAGTGTCATCGCACTGCTCCCCGACATCGAGCTGATTGTCCCCGCAAATGGCCACCGAGGTGCACCCCTCCGCGTCGAACTGACACGCCCCGTTGCAGGCCAGGGTGCCGCCGTCGTAGCCCATGGTGAGGCAGGTCTGCCCAGCCAAATCGCTGCCGTCACAGGCCTCGCCGGGCGGGCTCACAACGTCGTCGCCGCACACGCCACTGGATTGGCAGCCTTCCGTTTCAAAGCGGCACGCCAGGGTACAGGCGAGCGGCCCACCCTCGTAGCCCAGACCCACGCAGTCCTGGCCGCCCAGGTTGACCCCGTCGCACTCCTCCCCCGGATCCAGCACACCGTTGCCGCAGCCCTCGGGGATCTCGCACCCCGACACATCGTGCCGGCAATCTCCGCCACAGGCCAGCACCCCGCCCGTGAAGCCCAGGCCCTCGCAGGTCTCCCCCTGCAGGGCCGAGCCGTCGCACTGCTCTGAGGAGTCGAGGACCCCGTTGCCGCAATCGGCCGAGGTGTTGCTATTGTTGTCGTTGTCGTTGTCGGAAACCGAGTACGTGCCGCCGCACGCCCCCAACAACAGCAACGACGCCACCGATAGTAGTGCAAATCTACGGTTAGTCATGGAACACCCTTAAGCCACCCGCAACCTCTTACCAGAAACAGACCATTCATCCATTCACCCAAGCACAATTATCGCAGGCAAGCTCAGAAAAACCAAGCAGCTTGGGGCTAAGCCCACGTCCGATCACTCTCTCGCCCCAGCTGACCCCGGGCGACGTCGCCACGCCCCGCAGGGGTGTGGCGGCGACGCGCACGGCGCAGCTATCGCTGGCCCCACTGCCGTGGGGAAGGTTTTTTTAACAACAGGAATCCGGAGAAGACCGACGCCGGGGCGGTGCTCAGACGGTGGAGAGGAGTGACA